>JAQYWO010000082.1 GCA_029379215.1 Rhizonema sp. PD37 | reverse complement strand
GATCACAGATGAATGTATGAAAATATATATTAAATTTGTGGATAACTTACCTTTGCTTTTTTATGTACAATGCATTTAAATCTATTTAAAAATTGCTTTGAGAAAGGTCAACTTTTCAACATCCTATTATATTTTTTTGTCAATCCGGGAAGAGTGCGAATTGACCCAAATGTTTAAATTGAAAGAGTTTGAGCGATTTGTCTTTTCCCAGTCTGATAAAGAAAGTTAGTAATGAATGACCTTTATCCCATATAAAGAAGTAGTTGAGCAAATGGGCAAACACTTTTCCAAGCTACCGATGGAGTTCTCCACATTGATAGAAATTCTCCGTTGGAGAGCGCAAGAGCAGCCTGAACAGAAGGCTTATTCTTTTCTGCAAGATGGAGAGGTAGAAGGGTCCAATTTGACTTATAGGGAACTCGATTGTCAAGCTCGAGCCATTGCTGCCTTACTTCAAAACCAAGGAGTCAGCGGAGAGCGAGCCTTACTGCTATACCCGCCAGGGTTAGAATTCATTGCCGCCTTTTTTGGATGCCTGTACGCCCGAGTCGTTGCCGTACCAGCTTATCTACCTCGGTTGAACCGATCTATGCCCCGCCTCCAAGCCATTGTAGAGGATGCCCAAGCAACTGTGGTGCTAACAACTACAACGATTTTGTCACAGATGGAGCGTCAGTTACTACAAGCTCCAAAGGTTAAGATTATGCAATGGCTAACCACGGATATTATTCCAAGTGATCTAGAAGACAGTTGGCAGGAGATTACGGTAAATAGTGATGCTTTAGCTTTTTTACAATACACATCAGGTTCAACGGCAGCACCAAAAGGTGTAATGGTGAGCCATGGCAATATACTACATAACGAAAGCATTATCCAAAAAGCCATGGAACACACAGAGAAGACCATCTTCGTGGGTTGGCTCCCTCTGTTTCATGACATGGGTCTTATTGGGAACATGCTTCAGCCTTTGTACTTGGGTATCCCATGCATCCTCATGTCTCCAGTGGCTTTTCTGCAAAACCCCCTGCGCTGGCTACAAGCAATTTCTCATTATAAAGCAACTACTAGCGGTGGACCCAACTTTGCCTACGACTTATGCGTGAGTAAGATTACCACTGAACAGCTGGCGACTCTTGACCTAAGTAGTTGGGAGGTTGCTTTCAACGGATCTGAACCTATCCGTGCCAAGACTATTGAGCGGTTTACAGCAGCCTTCGAGCCATGCGGTTTTCGTCGCGAGGCTTTCTACCCCTGTTACGGCATGGCTGAAACGACTTTAATTATTTCTGGTGGCTTTAAGGCTGCTCCACCAGTCTTTGTGTCTGCTCAACAAGCAGCACTAAGGCAAAACAGAGTTGTTGCCGCTTCTTTAGAGTTTGCCCAGACGCTAGTGGGTTGTGGTCAACCCCTGCAAGATTTACAGATTGTTATTGCTCATTCCGATGCAACTTGTTGCGCCCCTAATGAGGTCGGTGAAATTTGGGTTAAAGGACCCAGCGTGGCTATTGGGTATTGGAACACAACTGAGCAAACAAAGCAAACTTTCCAGGCATACACAATAGACACTAAGGAAGGTCCATTTCTACGCACTGGAGATCTGGGGTTTTTACAAGAAGGTCAACTATTCATTACTGGTCGCCTTAAAGACCTAATTGTCATCCGGGGTCGCAACCATTATCCACAGGACATAGAAAAAACAGTGGAACAAAGCCACCCAGCACTGCAACTGAGTAGTAGTGCGGCATTTTCAATTGAGGCGGCTTTTGAAGAGCGGTTGGTGATAGCCATAGAAGTAAAGCGCACTTATCTCCGGAATCTGGACGTTGGTGAGGTTATTAAAGCCATCCGTCAAATGGTGGTGGAAGAATACGAGTTACAAGTTTACGGAGTGTTATTGCTAAAGACTGGCAGCATTCCAAAAACATCCAGTGGCAAGATTCAACGGCATGCTTGTAAGGCTGGTTTTTTGAATGAAAGCTTGGATATAGTAGGAAGCAGTATTCTTGAAGACTCGTATACTCCAGTTCGTGAAGCAACGCTAACCCTGGAAACTTTAAGAACGTTAAACCCGCAAGAGCGTCACTTAAAGCTAGTGTCTTATCTTCAGCAGCAGGTGGCTCAAGTTTTCAAGATAGCCCCGTCTCAATTGGAGTCCCAGCAGCCATTGAGTACTGTGGGAGTCGATTCCCTCATGGCTATTGAACTTCAAAACGGTATCGAAACTAACTTAAGTGTGGTCTTGCCAATGGCGAGATTCTTACAAAGTTCTAGTATAGACGTGCTTGCAGGCGAAGTGCTTGCCCAGTTAACAGCATCTACCTTTCCCCAAGAAACGATCGCTTCAGTCTTGGAAGCGAAAGAAAATTCCCTCTCCTACGGTCAACAAGCTCTATACTTTCTGCACCAGTTAGCACCAGATAGCCCCGCCTACAATATTGTTGGTGCAGCTCGCCTTCAGGGAAAGTTAGATGTTCCGGCTTTGCAGAGCGCTTTTCAAAGCTTGGTGGAGCGCCATCCAACGTTACGAACCACCTTCACAAATCTCTCAGGACAACCCATTCAGCAGATTCACGAACATTTAGAAGTTAGTTTCCATCACGAAGACGTTTCAACCTGGAGTGAGACTTGCTTAAATGATCGCTTAGTAGCAGAAGCTCATCGTCCTTTTAATCTGGAGCAAGGTTCCCTACTACGAGTTAGCTTATTCACGCGATCGCCTGTCTCACGCCCGGAGGTTTCGATCACCAGTGCCGCTACGCGATCGCCACAGGAACACACTCTCCTGCTGGTTGTGCATCACACGATCGCCGACTTCTGGTCTGGTGCAGTGCTGATGCATGAGCTAGGAATACTTTACCAAACGCATAAAAATGGTACAAAAGCAACCCTGAGTCCGCTACCACTCCACTATACGGACTATGTTCGTGCTTTAGCAGCAATGCTGGCAAGTCCAGAAGGTGAACAGCTATCAGCATACTGGCAAAAGCAACTGGCTGGGGAATTGCCAGTGCTAAATCTGCCCACTGATCGCCCTCGACCACCCATTCAAACCTATACAGGAGACTCGCACCTCTTAAAGTTGAGCGCAGATCTGACTCAAAGGCTCAAAACCCTCGGTCACGCCCACAGATCCACTCTCTACATGACCTTACTAGCAGCCTTTCAAGTGCTACTTTACCGCTATACAGGACAAGAGGATGTACTGGTAGGTTCCCCCACCATCGGTAGAAATCGAGCTGATTTGGCTTCGGTGGTGGGCTATTTCGTTAACCCAGTGGTTCTGCGAGGGAATCTTTCTGGAAAGCCAACATTTAAGGCATTTCTTGACAAAGTGCGTTCTTGTGTGATAAAAGCCTTATCTCATCAAGATTACCCTTTTGCACGGTTGGTCGAGCAACTACAGCCGATTCGTGATCCCAGTCGATCCCCGCTCTTCCAAGTGATGTTTGTGTTACAAAAAGCCCACCTCCTTGAAGAAGGCTTGGCAGCCTTTGCCCTAGGGGAAACAGGAGTAAAGATAAAACTAGGGGAGCTAGAATTGGAGTCCCTGAGCCTAGAGAAGCGAATTGCTCAGTTTGATCTTACTTTAATGATGGCTGAGGTTGATGGAGCATTGTCTGCTTCTTGGCAATACAACACAGATCTATTTAATGCTGCCACAATTGCTCGAATGGCAAATCATTTTCAATCCTTGCTTGAAGGTATAGTCGCTGAGCCAGAAATGTTGGTCTCAGAATTGCCGCTCCTGAGCAACTCCGAACAGCAGCAACTATTGCGAGAGTGGAATGCGACCTTGATAGATTATGAGAGTCATTCCTG
Source organism: Rhizonema sp. PD37 (assembly GCA_029379215.1). Lineage (GTDB taxonomy): Bacteria > Cyanobacteriota > Cyanobacteriia > Cyanobacteriales > Nostocaceae > Rhizonema. The sequence continues at coordinate 25,204 of JAQYWO010000082.1, read as the reverse complement.
TCTCCATCAACTGTTTGAAACCCAAGTCGAGCAGACACCAGACGCTGTTGCAGTAGTGTTTGACGAAGAACAACTCACCTATCAACAACTCAACCAGTGTGCCAATCAGTTAGCGCACCATCTACAAATTCTGGGAGTGAAGCCGGAGGTGTTTGTTGGCATTTACCTAGAGCGCTCTCTAGAAATGGTGGTGAGTCTCTTAGGAGTTCTCAAGGCAGGTGGAGCTTACGTTCCTTTAGATCCCACTTATCCTAAGGATCGTCTGGCTTTCATGCTAGAAGATGCTCAGGTTTCGGTGTTATTGACTCAAGAGAAGTTTCTCGAAGGGTTACCTGAGCACAGGGCACGTGTAGTCTGCTTGGACAAAGACGGTGAGGTTCTAGGTCGTGAGAGTGTGGACAACCCAGTTAGCAAGGTAACACTCAACAATCTTGCTTACGCGATCTATACTTCCGGCTCGACCGGTCAGCCAAAGGGTGTAATGAACATCCACATAGGGATCTGCAATCGTTTACTCTGGATGCAAGCTACCTATCAATTGACAGCGTTAGATCGGGTGTTGCAAAAAACCCCCTTTAGCTTTGACGTTTCGATTTGGGAATTCTTCTGGCCGCTGACGACGGGAGCATGTTTGGTCGTAGCGCGACCTGGAGGGCATCAAGATGCTGCATACTTAGTCCAGCTCATACAAAAGCAGCAGATTACTACACTCCATTTTGTCCCCTCCATGCTGCAAGTGTTTCTAGAGGAACCGAATCTGGAGACTTGTCACAACCTTAGGCAGGTTATGTGCAGTGGGGAAGCACTACCATTAAAACTTCAGGAGCGCTTTTTTGCTCGCCTAAATGCAAACCTATATAATTTGTACGGACCGACGGAAGCTGCCGTTGATGTCACATTCTGGGCTTGTGAGCGTCATAGCCATAAACACATTGTCCCCATTGGTCGCCCCATTGCCAACACGCAGATTTATCTACTGGATACTAACCTACAGCCAGTTCCTGTTGGTGCGACAGGGGAACTGCATATCAGTGGTATAGGTTTAGCGCGAGGTTATCTCAACCAAGCCAAACTGACTGCTCTTAAATTTATTCCCAATCCCTTTAGTCACGAGCCGGGAACACGTCTGTACAAAACTGGTGACTTAGCACGCTATCAACTGGATGGCAGCATTGAATATCTTGGTCGAGTAGACTACCAAGTCAAGCTTCGAGGCTTCCGCATCGAGCTTTCCGAAATTGAGGCGGTGCTAAGTCAACATCCGGCTGTACGGGAAGTCGTTGTCTTAGTGCGAGACACTAAAAGAAGCGAAAAGCGTCGGGACTTCACGCCGATCGCTGAGGTGGAAAATCCATCCACCATTACTGGTTTGCGTCGCCTACTCAAGGGAGAAATCGCTGAATTACAAGCAGAGTATCATAAGGAGCGATTAGTTGCTTATTGCGTCACCCGTGTTCAGCCTGCGCCCACTGTTACCGAGCTACGCCGCTTTCTGTTGGAAAAACTCCCTGATTACATGATTCCTACAGCTTTTGTCATGCTGGATGCATTGCCCTTGATGCCGAATGGCAAAATAGATCGGCGATCGCTGCCAGATCCAGGTAAAGCCAGACCTGAACTGGAAAAAGCTTTTGTAGCCCCTCAAACTAAAGTAGAAGAGATCTTAGCAGAGGTTTGGGCAGAGGTGCTGAATATTGAGCAAGTAGGTATTCACGACAACTTTTTTGAATTAGGTGGAGATTCTATCCGTAGTATCCAAGTGCCTGCCAAAGCCCAGGTAAGAAATTTAAGTTTCTCACTTCAACAGCTTTTCCAGCATCAAACCATCAACATACTGGCACAAGAAGTTAGATTCGCTGAACCCAGTTCTTTATCAACTTTAAAAACAGAGGCATTTAGTCTGCTCTGCGATCAAGATCGGCAAAAGCTACCCAAAGGAGTAGAAGATGCTTATCCTTTGGCAAGAGTCCAGGCAGGAGTAATTTTTCACACTCAGTCGATGCCTGACTCACCAATGTACCATGACATTTTTCTTTACAATCTGCAAGTGTACTTAGACACTGAGATCTTTCAAGCATGCGTGCAGCAAGTTGTGGATCGTCACCCTATTTTGCGGACTTCATTTGATCTGACTAATTTTAGCGAACCGCTACAATTAGTCCATGAAACTGTCGCTGCTCCCTTTCAGGTCGAGGATCTGCGCGGTCTATCACCAGACGAACAACAAGAAATGCTTTTCAGTTGGATAGAAGCTGAAAAAAGACGAAATTTTGACTGGTCTTGCCCGCCATTCATTCGCTTTTTTATTCATCGCCTCACAGATCAGGCTTTCTATCTCACCTTTAGCTGTCACACCTCTATTCTTGACGGCTGGAGTAAAGCCTGCTTGCTTACAGAATTGTTGCATCGTTATCATGCTCTTCTCAATGGGGAAACCTCGACAATTGAGCAAACCCCGACTATTGCATACCGAGATTTCATCGCCTTAGAGCGTTCAATGCTGAAATCAAAGGAGTGCCATGACTATTGGACTCAAAAATTGGCAGGTTGTGTTACAACAAAACTACCTCAATGGAATCAAACTCACCATACTACAGACGCTCCTCAGATTGGATTTTTGGATGTACCCATTTCCCCAGAAATTTCCAACGGACTGAAGAAATTGGCACGGAGAGCAGAAGTTCCACTTAAAAGCGTTTTGCTGGCTGCACACTTGAAAGTGATGAGTTTGCTAAGTGGTGATATCGATATCCTCACAGGGCTTGAGTCTAACGGTCGATTGGAAGAAGCTGACGGCGAGAAAACTCTTGGAATCCATTTGAACACAGTTCCTTTTCGCTTAAAACTGACGGTCGGAACTTGGATCGACTTAGTGCAGCAGGTTTTTGAAGCTGAGCGAGAGTTATTGCCCTTCAGGCGTTATCCATACGCCGATTTACACCAGCTTGTTGGTCGTCAGGCTCTACAACCGTTGGTTGATACTGTTTTTAACTACACACACTTTCATGTTTATCAGCATCTTCAAGCTTTGAAAGATTTGGAAATTTTGGGGGCGAGAGGTTTTGGTGAAACTCATTTTACTTTGAGGTCTGAGTTTAATCTTAATCATGCTTCAGACTGTATACAACTCGATTTAGAATGCAACTTGCTCCACATAGGCGATGCACAGTTAGAGAAAATTGGCAATTATTTCACCCAAACGCTAACGGTAATGTCCACACAGCCGTTTGAACATCACGAGTCTCAATGTCTTTTGCCAGAACGTGAACGGCTCACGCTGCTGATGGAGTGGAATAAAACTGTTGCTAATCCACAAAACTGCTGTATCCATCAACAAATTGAGGCGACTGTAGCACAAAACCCTGATGCGATCGCAGTGGTTTTTGATGAATACCAACTCACCTACCAAGAATTGAACACTCGCGCCAATGCACTTGCTCATTACTTACAGCGTATAGGAGTTGGTCCTGACGTTCGCGTAGGTCTTTGTGTAGAGCGATCCTTAGAGATGATCGTGGGAATTCTGGGTATCCTTAAAGTAGGCGCAGCCTACGTACCCTTAGATCATACTTATCCTCAAGAGCGCCTGACTTTTATACTGGATGATGCCCAAGTAAGAGTTATACTCACCCAAGCACAGTTAGTTGCAGGATTACCCAAGCATCAAACTGCTGTCATCTGTTTAGACTCCGATTGGGACATTGTAGCGACAAGCACAAAAAATCCACTCAGCACAAGCACTCTAGAAAATTTAGCATACGTCATCTACACCTCAGGCTCCACAGGTCAACCAAAAGGAGTGCTGATCACTCACCAAAACTTAGTCCACTCAACCAATGCTCGGATAGCTTACTACCCACAACCCTTTACCAGTTTTTTATTAGTTTCCTCCTTCGCCTTTGACAGTTCAGTTGCATGCATTTTTTGGACACTTTGTCAAGGAAAAACCCTGATTTTACCTAGAGAGGGTTTACAAAGAGATATTTGGCAGTTAGCTAAGCTGATCGCTCAGCATCAAGTTTCGCACTGGTTAAGTATTCCTTCCCTGTATAATGCTTTCCTAACACATACAGAATCTACTCAGCTTACTTCTCTTTGCACCGTGATTGTTGCGGGAGAGTCTTTTTCAACAGAATTAATCGAACGTCATGATCAGCAACTGCCATATACCTCTTTGTTCAATGAATACGGTCCAACCGAAGGAACCGTCTGGTGCAGTGTCTACAACTGTAAAAATCATGATTTGAGAAATCCCGTACCTATCGGTCGCCCAATTGCTAACACTCAAATATATTTGCTGAATTCTTACCTACAACCTGTCCCGATAGGAGTTCCTGGTGAACTGCATATTGGTGGTCACGGTGTGGCGAGAGGATATCATAACCGTCCTGAATTAACCTCTGAAAAATTTATTCCCAACCCATTTAGTTCCGAATCGAATGCACGCCTTTACAAAACAAGAGATAAGGCACGTTACCTACCCGATGGAAACATCGAGTTTCTAGGAAGAATTGACTATCAGGTCAAGCTAAGGGGATACCGTATTGAACTGATGGCAATTGAGTCCGTGCTACAACAGCATTCAGATGTTCTAGAGGCGGTTGTCACAGTTTCAGAGGATGAGTCACTTAACAAACGCCTAGTAGGGTACGTAGTGCTAAAATCAGAATCTGCAACTACAACCAATGAATTGCAAAGATTTTTGCGGCAGCATCTGCCAGAATACATGATCCCTTCTGTCTGGGTGTGGCTAGATGCTTTGCCCTTGAATACCAACGGGAAGGTAGATCGCCAAAACTTGCCAGCACCTGCGCGAGTACTTAACAGCACAGAGCAAGCCGAGGATCTAGGGTTAGAAGCAGATCCTCGTACACCAGTTGAAGAGATGCTAGTTAATCTTTGGACTCAAGCTCTTGGACTTGATCAAGTAGGCATTTACGACAACTTTTTTGAGTTGGGAGGGGATTCAATTCAAAGTATTCAAATTGTCGCGAAAGCAAACCAGGCAGGTTTTCAGCTGAGTACCAATCAACTCTTTGAGCATCCAACTATTGCAGAGTTAGCAACAGTTGTCGGCAAAATTAAACCTCGTCAGGCGCAACAGGAGCCAGTACAAGGTTCTGTCGCTTTAACCCCTATCCAACATTGGTTTTTTGAGCAAAATTTTCCGGAACCTCATCATTGGAACCAAGCAGTTCTACTAAAGGTACAACCAGACCAAGATCCCTTTTTGCTAGAGGCAGCTTTTCAACACTTACTTATTCACCATGATGCACTACGCCTGCGGTTTGAACAAACACAGGGGTACTGGGAGCAGAGTAACTATGGTTTTGAAGAGAAAGTGTGCTTCACTCAATTTGATCTGTCAAACATTCCTCTGCCACAACAAGAGTTTGCCATTGAAATAATTACCACAGAATTACAAAGCAGTTTAAACTTATCCACTGGACCACTGCTGAAAGTAGCTTACTTCCGTTTCGGCTCTCATAAACCAAGCCGCTTATTGCTGATTTTGCATCATTTGGTGGTAGATGGAGTTTCCTTCCGCATATTACTGGAAGACTTGCAGACAGCTTACACACAGCTCAGCCATAGAGAAGCAATTAGTTTACCGCCAAAGACAACATCCTTTCAGCAGTGGTCTAGTCTACTTCAGGAGTACGCTCAATCACCACAACTTCAGCAAGAATTAGCCTACTGGTTAGAACCCCAAACACAGGTGATACCTCTACCAGTAGACTACTCTCTTCCCAGTGTAAGATTACCAATTTTCTTACTCTTCAAACTTGGCTGCCTTGGCGTCTTGGCGGTTTTTTATCTTAGTATTCTTCTGGTGGGAAGAGAGTATTTGGAAACATATAATATTGAAAGCTCAAATCGTACCGTCTCAGTATCATTGACAATAGAAGAAACTCGTGCATTGCTTCAAGAACTTCCTACAACCTATCACACTGAAATTAACGAGGTATTACTGACAGCCTTAATTCAGACAACTTCTCAATGGACAGGAACCCCTAACCTCCTAATTGACCTAGAAAGTCATGGGCGCGAAGAAATGTTTGCAGAGGTAGATTTATCCCGCACCGTAGGCTGGTTTACCTCCGTCTTTCCTGTACAGTTAAACTTGGACAAACCTCAAACTCCAGTTGAGGCGTTAATGTCTGTCAAAGAACAAATGCGCCGTATTCCGAACCGGGGCATTGGTTACGGCTTACTGCGTTATTGCTGTAAGGATCAAGAAATTGTTGAGAAATTGCGGAATCAACCCCAAGCTGAACTGATTTTCAATTACCTGGGACAGTTTGATCAAGTTCTTCATAAATCTTCTCCACTGACATTAACCAACGAATCTCATGGACAAATTAAAAGTTCTGACGGCACCCGCTCATACTTACTGCGGGTGAGTGGAAAAGTCGTTGAAGGGCAATTCCAAATGATTTGGGCATATAGTGAAAATCTTCATCGTCAAACCACTGTAGAGATGTTGGCTCAGCATTTTATCGCTGAGTTACGCTCACTGATCGCTCACTGCCAGTCCACTGCTCCTGTCAGCTTCACACCATCAGATTTTCCAGAGGCTGAATTAAGTCAAGCAGAGCTTAGTAAAATCCTAGAAATATATATGTAAAATTATACATCTATGCAAGCTAAAAATATTCAGGACATCTACACTCTCACCCCCACGCAACAGGGTATACTCTTTCACATTCTCTCTGCGCCAAATTCCGGCATCTATCTTGAGCAGACACTATGCACATTGCACGGGAATCTCAACGTCTCTATCTTCGAGCAGTCCTGGCAGCAAGTGGTAGATCGACATCCCAGCTTGAGAACAGCTTTTATTTGGGAAAACCTTGATAAGCCAGTTCAGATAGTACATCGGCAGGTCAAACTCGTAACACAGCTATATGACTGGCGTGCGCTATCGACTACTGACCAAGAAGAGCAACTACAAGCCTACCTACAAGCAGACCAAAAACATGGCTTTGAGCTTTCTGAACCTCCTTTAATGCGGTTAGCTCTTATCAGTATAAGCGAAGACACGTATCAATTTATCTGGAGTGCCTACCATCTTGTGCTGGATGCTTGGTGCCTTAATATACTTCTTCAGGAATTCTTTTTTATCTACGAGGCACTTAGCCAAGGTCAGAGTGTTAACTTAGAACCATGCCGTCCCTATCGAGACTATATTGCTTGGCTAAAGCAGCAGAATTTATCGGAGGCAGAAGCATTCTGGCGGCAAGTTCTTCAAGGCTTTAGATCGCCGACTCCTGTGCCCGGTGACGGTCGTACTCATGACCTGCATAACCAAGATGCAAGTTTTGCTCAAGAATATATCCATCTGTCGTCAGCAACCACAGAAGGACTGAAGTCTCTAGCAAAACAGCAACATTTGACAGTCAACACTCTAGTGTTGGCAGCTTGGGCTTTATTCTTGAGTCACTACAGTGGTAACGAAGATGTGCTCTTTGGAACAGTTGTATCGGGTCGCCCAGTTACATTGCCTGGTGTTGAAGCTATGGTCGGACTTTTTATCAACACTTTACCAGTGCGGGTGCAGGTAACTCCAGTTGATTATCTTTTACCTTGGCTTAAGAATCTACAATCTCAACAAATCAAGCTACGCCAGTATGAACAAAGTCCTCTAGCACAAGTTCAAAGTTGGAGTGATGTGCCTAAAGGATTGCCTTTGTTTGAAAGCATTTTAGTGTTTCAAAATTCTGTAGTAGATATTTCTGAGCTGCCAACAGGAAATTTAAAGATTGATAATGTTCGTTCTTTTGCAAACTCCAACTATCCCATTGCTCTTGTTGTAGTTCCAGGTTCACAGTTAAGGCTGGAAGTCCGTTACGATTTGCGTCGCTTTCAGCCCCTCACTATCACAAGAATACTAAAGCATATTGAAGCAATAATTAACAATATTGTTGCTAAACCTAATGCTCAATTAGGAATCTTTCTACAGCTAAAAGCTACCCCTTTGACTGTCAATTATTCTGCATTACCTACGCCTGAGCTAAGCAAATCTGATGTAGCTAAAAACTTTGTCCTACCCCACACCTCTACTGAGAAAGTCATAGCCGATATCTGGGGTAAAGTCCTCCAGTTGGAAAAGATAGGTATTTATGACAACTTCTTTGAGCTTGGTGGTGATTCACTCTTGACGATTCCAGTGTGTAGCAAGATGCGAGAAACTTTCAACATTGATATCTCAGTAGTTGACTTATTTACATATCCAACTGTAAGCGCATTTGCACAGTATTTGGCTCAAGATCAGGAGGTTGAACAATCTGTGTCTCCCGATCGCACCCGTGCCAGCAGAAAAAAAGAGGCAATAAAAACGCAAAAGCAACTGAAGCAGCAAAGGAGGAGTACAAATGGCTAAACGGGAAACAGATGATTGTTTGGAATCTATCGCCATAATTGGTATGGCCGGGCGGTTTCCAGGAGCCAAAACTATTGAGCAGTTTTGGCAGAATCTGTGTGATGGTCGGGAATCTATTTTATTCTTCACTGATGAAGAATTAGTGGCTTCAGGTGTAGATCCAACATTGCTGAATGATCCTAACTATGTCAAAGCCTGTCCTGTGCTAGAAGACATTGAGATGTTCGATGCTTCATTTTTTGGTTTTACATCCACAGAAGCTGAAGTCATGGACCCTCAACACCGTCTTTTTTTAGAGTGTGCTTGGGAAGCCCTTGAGAATGCTGGCTATAATTCTGACACTTATGAAGGTCTAATTGGTGTTTACGCTGGTGCTGCCTTAAATACTTACTTGCTGAGAAATTTGATTTCTCACCCGGAAATCTTCAAGTTAGTGAGTTCTGCTCAAATTTTGATTGGTAATGATCAAAACTTTGTACCCACACGAGTTTCCTACAAGTTGAATTTGAAGGGACCGAGTGTTAATGTTGGCACTGCTTGTTCTACATCATTGGTAGCTGTTCAAATGGCGTGCCAAAGCTTGCTGAATTACCAGTGTGATATGGTGCTAGCTGGTGGTGTGACGATCGCTTCTCAAAAAGAGGGTTACTTGTATCAAGAGGGCGGTATTGCTTCACCTGATGGACACTGTCGAGCATTTGATGCCAAAGCCCAAGGAACTATTGGTGGTGACGGTGTAGGCATTGTTGTCCTGAAGAGATTCGAGGATGCCTTAGCAGATGGCGACAATATTTATGCGGTAATTAGAGGTGCTGAGATAAACAATGATGGTTCATTGAAAGCAGGATACACAGCACCCAGTACAGAGGGTCAAGCTAAGGTGATTGCTGAAGCTTTGGCGATCGCCTCTGTTGCACCTGAGACAATCACCTATATCGAAACTCACGGAACTGGGACAAATCTCGGTGATCCCATTGAAATCGCAGCGCTGACCAAAGTGTTTCGTGCCAATACGAACAAAAAGGGTTTTTGTGCGTTCGCGAAGCGTGCGCATTGCGCAATCGGTTCAGTCAAAACCAACATCGGTCATTTAGGTACAGCAGCAGGTGTAGCAGGTCTCATCAAAACTATCCTGGCACTCAAACATAAAATGATTCCACCCAGCTTGCACTTTGAGCAACCTAATCCTAAGATTGATTTTGCCAACAGCCCATTCTACGTCAATACCAAGTTGTGCAAATGGGAAACCCAGGGAATACCCCGCCGAGCCGGAGTCAGTTCCTTTGGGATTGGAGGAACTAATGCACATATCGTTTTGGAAGAAGCTCCTGTTTTAGCAGAGCAGAGGAACACAGATGCAGAGGAGCAGGGGAAAGAGTTTCAACTATTAGTGGTTTCTGCCAAAACAGAGTCAGCACTGGAAACAGCGACAATTAATTTAGCTGAGTATCTGGAACGGCATCCTGAAACAAACTTAGCTGATGCTGCCTATACGTTGCAAGTTGGACGTTGGGCATTTAATTATCGACGGATAATAGTTTGCCAAGAATTAAGTGAAGCTATAACAGCGTTGAAATCCTTAGATCCTCAGCGAGTTTTCACTCACCTCCACGAACCCAAGCAGCGATCTATTGCCTTTATGTTTCCTGGGCAGGGAGCGCAGTATGTGAATATGACCTGGGGATTATACCGTACTGAACCGATATTTCGCGATCTAGTTGATTTTTGCTGTGAACAACTCAAGCCACACCTTAATCTAGATTTACGTCATATCCTTTATTCAGGTGAAGAACAACCACAAGCTTCCCAGCAATTAAAACAGACTTATATCAGCCAAAGTGCTTTATTTGTCACTGAGTACGCCCTCGCTAAGTTGTGGATGTCGTGGGGAGTGTGTCCTCAGGTGATGATTGGTCACAGCGTGGGTGAGTATGTAGCTGCAACTCTTGCAGGCGTCTTTTCCTTAAAAGATGCCTTGGTGCTAGTAGCAACTCGAGGACGGCTCATGCAGCAATTGCCATATGGCAGTATGCTAAGTATACCACTACCAGAGAAGCAAATCATCCCCTTGCTAGGTGAGAAACTTTCCTTAGCAGCGAACAATGCTCCCTCTGTATGTGTGGTTTCGGGAACTACAGATGCAATCAATGATTTGCAAAACAGACTGTTAGCGCAAGGTGTGGACTGTCGCCGTCTACAGACTTCCCATGCTTTTCATTCTGAAATGATGAATCCCATCTTGGAGGAATTCACTCTTGCCGTCAAAAGAGTCAACCTCAAGCCCCCAGAAATTCCCTTTGTATCTAATTTGACTGGTACTTGGATTACACTGGAGCAAGCAACATCTGCTAATTATTGGGCGGAGCATTTGCGCTCCTCGGTGCGTTTTAGCGAGGGAATTACCGAGTTACTTAAAGATACTGAGCTAATTCTGCTAGAAGTCGGTCCTGGAAGAACGTTGAGTACCTTGACGATGCGGCATCAGATCCAAGAGCAGATTGTACTCTCTTCAATACACCATCCTCAAGATCAACAGTCGGATGTAGCTTTCTTGTTGGAAACTTTGGGGCGACTCTGGTTGGCGGGAGTACAAGTGAATTGGTCAGAATTTTACGCCAATCAACGACGTCATCGTATCCCCTTGCCCACCTATCCCTTTGAACGCCAGCGTTACTGGATTGAACCGCAAAAACAAGTACTTTCAGGGGAACAACTCACACAGAATCGAACATCAGAAGAGCTTTGGAGATCTTTAGTAGAGCCTAAACAGCGGAACGTTGCTGACTGGTTTTACATCCCATCGTGGAAACGCTCGCTGTTACCGCAGCCTTTCAAAATAGAGTTTCAAGGAGTTGAGCCGGGTTGCTGGTTAGTGTTTGTGGATGAGTGCGGCTTGGGTGAAAAAATGGTGAAGCAACTAGCACTTGCTGGTGAGGATACGATCACTGTTAGAGTGGGGGAGCAATTTGACCACCAGAGCGATCGCCTGTATACGATTAACCCTCAACAACCTCAAGACTACGACACCCTGCTGACAGAACTTGGCACATTAGGCAAAAAGCCGAAAACCATTGTTCATTTATGGAGTGTCACAGATGTTGATCGCCCAGAATCGGCAGAAGTTTTGGGCTTTTATAGCCTGCTATTTCTTGCACAGGCAATCACAGAACAAAATTTGACAGATTCTATTGAAATTGGGATTGTGTCAAATAATATGCAGCAAGTGACGGGTTTAGAAATGCTGTGTCCAGAAAAGGCTCTTGTTCTGGGACTGTGTAAGGTAATGCCGCTAGAGTACCCAAATATCACCTGTCGTAGTATTGATATTGATCTTCCATTAAAACAAAGGGCTACAGAAAAACTCATAAACCAATTGCTGGCAGAACTTACCACCAAAACTTCTGAAGATCGAGTCATCGCCTACCGTGGCTTTCATCGTTGGGTACAAGATTTTCAACCAGTCCAATTAAATGGAGATGTTGAAAGGAATCCTCGATTGAGGGATTCGGGAGTTTACTTGATTACAGGCGGCTTAGGAGGCGTTGGTTTAGCACTCGCAGAATATTTGGCACAAACTGTACAAGCAAAACTTATACTGATTGGGCGATCGCCAATTCCCAAGCACTCCGAGTGGGAACAATGGTTGTTAACTCACGAGCAGCAGGATGCCGTCAGCTCAAAAATTCGGAAATTACAAACGATTGAAGCTTTGGGTGCACAGATTATGGTAATCAACGCCGACATCACCAACTCTGAACAAATGTCGGCAGCAATCCAAAAAGCCAATCACCAATTTGGGGAGATTCACGGAGTGATTCATGCAGCAGCTGTTCCAGGGGGAGGCATGATTCAATTAACAACACAACAAGCGGTAGCTTGTGGTTTAGCACCGAAAGTCAAAGGAACACGAGTACTTGATCTTTTATTTAAGGAAACTAAACTAGATTTCTTTGTTCTTTGTTCATCACTAAGTTCATTTACAGGTGGACTAGGGATTATAGACTATACTGCTGAAAACGCCTTTCTTGACGCATTTGCTTACTACAGAACTGCTCAAAATGACAGTTTCACCGTATCAATCAACTGGGACAGATGGAAAGGATTAGGCATGGCAGTTGCCGTTGAAGCGCGGCATAAAGCGATGACAGGGGAAGATATCGTGGCAGGAATGACTCTTGCAGAAGGGATCGAGGCGTTTAGACGTATTTTATACAGTAGCACGGTGCCCCAAGTCATTGTTTCTACGCAAGATTTTCCCAGTCAAATTCACCGCAAGGATAATGTCAAGTCGTTCAAAAATGAATTAGCGTCCAAACCAACTCATCCTCGTCCTCGCCTGAGGAATGTTTATGTTGCTCCCTCTAACGAAATTGAAAGCACACTTGCTGATATTTGGCAACAAATTCTCGGTATTGAACTGGTAGGTATCTACGACAACTTCTTTGAGTTGGGAGGAGATTCTTTATTTGCTGCCCAACTCGTTTCTCGGCTGTGCAAAACCTTTGAGATAGAACTGCCTTATAAGAACTTCTTTAGTGGTCCCACAGTAGCTGAGTTGGCTCTTGTGATTATCCAAAAGCTGGCTGAACAGACAGATCGCGAAGCGTTAGCGCAAGCATTAGCAGAAATTGAGCAACTCTCGGAAGATGAGGCACAGGAAATATTGGCATCACAAGCGATAGGAGGTTCAAATGAGTGACTTTTCTCAACGACTCGCTGGGCTTTCTCCAGAAAAATTAAAGCTCCTTGCACAACGGCTAAACAAGAAAAAAGGGGAAGCTTTCTCACAACTACAAATAAATCCCCAAAGTAGAGAGTCTAATTCTTTTCCCTTATCCTTTGCCCAGCAGCGCCTGTGGTTTCTTGACCAGTTGCAACCAGGCAATACTGCTTATAACATCTCTCAAGCCATGCTTCTGAAAGGTTGGCTGCATGTTGCTGCTCTAGAGCAAAGTTTCAATAAAATCGTGAGCCGTCATGAAGTCTTAAGGACGACTTTTGCAATGGCAAATGGGCAACCCGTTCAAGTGATCTCTCCTTTCCTTAATATCACTTTACCAGTGGTAGATTTGACAGATATACCCAAAATTACGCAAAAAGTCAAGGTTAAGCAGTTAGCAACTAATGAGGCTCAGCATCCCTTTGACTTAGCACAAGGTCCCTTACTGCGAGTCACTTTGCTGAAGCTAGCTGAGACAGAGCATGTGTTGCTGTTTGTGATGCATCACATTGTTTCAGATGCCAAGTCATGTGAAATTATCATTCAGGAACTAGCAGTACTCTACAAAGCCTTTTCTGTAGGCAAGCCTTTACTGTTACCATTACCCATTCAATACGCTGACTTTGCTCACTGGCAGCGCCAATGGTTACAAGGGGCAGTTCTTGAAGAACAGATGGCTTACTGGAAACAACAATTAGCTAATGCACCTCCTGTCTTGGCTTTACCTACAGATAGAATCAGCCCAGCCATTCAAAGCTTGGTAGGCAATCAAATTTCCTTTAAACTATCACCCAGCTTGAGTGAAATGCTGAAAAAACTCAGCCAGAGTGAAGGAGCCACTCTGTTTATCACTCTATTAGCAGCGTTTCAAATATTACTTTACCGCTACAGTGCCCAAGATGAATTATTTATTGGTACAGCTATTAATAACCGTAAAACCAGCGAGACTGAATCACTAATTGGCTGTTTTGTCAATACTTTAGTTTTGCGGGCAAATTTATCAGGTAATCCTAGTTTTCGGGAGCTTTTGGATCGAGTCCGTGAGGTTGCACTAACGGCTTATGCTCACCAAGACTTACCTTTTGAGAAGTTGGTAGAAGAACTACAGCCAGAGCGAAATTTGAGCCAAAATCCGTTTTTTCGGGTGATGTTTGTCTTTTGGGGTGCCTCAATGCCAAATCTAAAACTTGGGGAGTTGAGTTCAAGTTTCATAGAGATTGATCGCACGACATCACGATTTGATTTGACTTTGGCGATCGCAGACACACAACAGGGTTTAGTAGCATCTTTTGAGTACAATACAGGTTTATTCGACGCTGCTACCATCACCCGAATGGTGGGACATTTCCAGACTTTACTGTCAAGCATCGTCGCCAATCCAGACCAACGACTAACAGATCTACCCATCTTGACCAAAGCAGAACAGCATCAGCTACTGGTGGAGTGGAATCATACCCAAATAGACTATCCCAGCCTTCAGTGTATCCATCACTTATTTGAAATACAAGTGGAGCAAAACAGTAATGCTGTGGCAGTTGTCTTTAAAGATGAGCAGCTAACTTACCCTGAGCTAAATCATCGGGCTAATCAACTGGCACACCACTTGCAGACACTGGGTGTGGAACCAGAAGTGCTAGTCGGTATTTGTTTAGAACGCTCAGTGGAAATGGTGATAGGATTGCTGGGCATTCTGAAAGCAGGCGGGGCTTATGTACCTCTCGACCCAACTTACCCCAAGGAGCGACTAGCCTTGATGTTGGAGGATACTCAAGTCTCAGTGTTGTTGACGCAGCAACATTTGGTAAAGATTTTGCCTCCTCTTCAAGCGCAAGTCATCTGTTTAGACACTGATTGGAAAGCCAAAGCTAATGGCTCTAATTTGCAGTACCAATCAAATCCGGTTAGCGGGGTAACAATCAAAAATCTTGCCTATGTAATTTACACATCTGGTTCTACAGGCAAACCCAAGGGTGTCATGAACACTCATATGGGATTATGCAATCGTTTGCTTTGGATGCAAGATGTTTATCACTTAACAAAAACAGATCGTATTTTGCAAAAGACTCCCTTCAGTTTCGATGTTTCTATCTGGGAGTTTTTTTGGCCTTTGCTGAATGGTGCTCGTCTGGTTGTCGCCCAACCCGGAGGTCATCAAGACAGTGCTTATTTAGTCAGGCTGATTGCTAGCCAGCAAATTACCACAATCCATTTTGTTCCCTCCATGCTGCAAGTTTTCCTTGAAGAACCAGGACTGGAGGTTTGTCATTGTCTTAAGCATGTAATTTGTAGTGGCGAGGCATTGCCCTTGACACTCCAAAAACGTTTTTTTGCTCGTCTAAATGCCCAACTTTATAATCTTTATGGTCCAACTGAAGCTGCCATTGATGTTACTTTCTGGGTTTGCGATCGCCATTCCAATTTACCCATTGTTCCGATTGGTTCCCCGATTGCCAACACACAAATCTATTTACTGGACTCTTTTGGGCGATCAGTTCCCATTGGTGTGCCAGGGGAACTGCACATAGGAGGCGAAGGACTAGCACGTGGCTACCTAAACCTCCCCGAACTAACGGCTGCTAAATTCATCCCCAATCCCTTCAGTCAAAAACCTGGAACCCGCCTTTACAAAACTGGGGATAAAGCACATTACTTGCCAGATGGAAACATTGAATTTCTGGGACGAATTGACTACCAAGTGAAAATTCGTGGCTTCCGCATTGAGATTGGCGAGATTGAGACGGTACTAATGCAACACCAGGCTGTGCGAGAGACTGTAGTGCTGGCGCGGGACGTTCAATTAGGTGACAAGCAGTTAGTGGCTTATGTGGTCCCCAGCAGCAAGCAGACACCTACCATCAATCAACTACAGACGTTTTTGAGGGAGCAGTTACCTGAGTATATGGTGCCTGCTGTCTTTGTCATGCTAGAGACACTGCCATTGTTGCCCAATGGCAAGGTAAACCGCCAAATATTGCCCACACCTGATTTTGCACAACCAGAGAAGAGCGAAACTTTTGTCGCTCCTTGCACTCCTATTGAGCAGGTGTTAGCCGGAATCTGGGCAGAGGTGCTTGGCTTGGAAACAGTAAGCATTCATAGCGACTTCTTTGATTTAGGTGGACACTCCCTTCTTGCCACTCGTGTCATTTCTCAAGTACGGAAAATCTTTAAGGTAGATTTGGCTTTACGTCGCTTATTTGAGAAACCAACAATCATCCAGTTAGCTAAAGAGATTGAAAGAGCCATTCATGCAGGGTTGGGATTGGAACTTCCACCCATCAAGCGCATTTCCAGAGACAGAGAATTGCCTTTATCCTTTGCCCAGCAACGGCTATGGTTTCTCGCTCAGTTAGAACAAAACAGCCCTTTTTATAATATCCCCAGTGCTTTTCGGTTACAAGGAAGGCTGAATCTGATTGCACTTGAGCAAAGCCTCAACGAAATTCTGCGCCGCCACGAAGTCTTACGAACTACCTTTTTGATAGTAGAAGGACAACCCATTCCAGTCATCTCACCAGCAAGATGGCTAAGCTTGCCAATAATAGATTTGTGCAAGGTGCCTGAGTCTCAGCAACAAACTATGGTCAGACAGCTGACGATTACGGAAGCAAAACAGCCTTTTAATCTTAGTACTGGTCCTTTGCTGCGGGTAAAATTGCTGTGGGTTAGTGAACAGGAGTATGTCGCCTTATTCACAATGCATCATATTGTTGCCGATGGTTGGTCTATCGGTGTGCTGGTGCGTGAGATGACAGCGCTTTATCAAGCCTTCTGTAACGGACAACCCTCACCTTTAGATGAATTACCGATTCAGTATGTGGACTTTGCGGCTTGGCAGCGGCAATCTGCGATGAAAGAGGTATTCAAAGCTCAGCTTTGTTACTGGAGGCAACATTTAGAAGGTGTACCAACACTGCTACAGTTGCCCACTGATTACAAGCGTCCCACTGTTGCTACTTTTCAAGGAGCCACTTATTCTTTTAGCCTATCACAAGAACTTTCTTTTGGTCTCACAACCTTAAGTTCTCAGCAAAAGAGTACCCTGTTTATGACTTTGTTAGCAGCGTTCAAAACACTGCTGTACCGCTATACGGGAAACACAGATATAGTGGTAGGAACGCCGATCGCCAACCGCCATCAAACTGAGATAGAAGGGTTAATTGGCTTTTTTGTCAATATATTGGTGTTGCGCACTAATCTGTCTAACAATCCCAGCTTCGACGAATTACTGAGTCGAGTACGTGAGGTGGCGCTACAAGCCTATACCCACCAAGATTTACCCTTTGAGCAGTTGGTGGAGGAACTACAGCCGCAGCGCTCCACTAGCTACACGCCTTTGTTTCAGGTGATGTTTGTGCTTCAAAATGCACCCTTACCGTCGATTGAGTTGTCAGGCTTGACTGTGAGTTCGGTGGAAAGTAACATCGGTTCCGCAAAGTTTGATTTAACTCTGTCCATGCAAGAGACGACAGAGGCACTTCTCGGGACTGTGGAGTACAATAGCGACTTGTTCGACAGGGGCACTATCGAGCGGATGGTGAGTCATTTGCATCAGTTGCTCACAGCAATTGTCGCTAATCCAAAACGGCACCTTGACGAGTTACCGCTGTTGAGCGAGGCAGAACAGAATCAGTTGCTGGTTGCATGGAATCAAAGCGAAGCAGAGTATCCGATCAACCACTGCATCCATCAGTTGATTGAAACTCAGGTAGAGCGATCGCCCGACGCAGTGGCAGTAGTTTTTGTAGACCAACATTTAACATACCAGCAACTGAACGCCAAAGCAAATCAGTTAGCACAATACTTACAGGCTTTAGGAGTTAAAGCCGAGGTGTTGGTAGGTATCTGCTTGGAGCGTTCTGTGGAGATGATAGTGGGACTGCTAGCCATCCTCAAAGCAGGAGGAGCTTACGTGCCTTTAGATCCGACCTATCCGCACGAGCGCTTGGACTTCATACTGAAAGATACTCAATTGTCCATGCTCTTAACTCAGGAGCGGCTCATGGACAAGTTGCCTCAGCATCAAGCAAAGGTGGTATGCTTGGATACTAGCTTGTCAGCAATTGCCCAACATAGCAAAGAAAAACCACCCAACCTGATCAAATCTCATAATTTAGCTTACGTCATCTACACTTCTGGTTCCACAGGACAGCCCAAAGGTGTACAAATTACACATCAAAACCTAGTTCACTCTACTTTGTCTCGTATCCTTTACTACTCAGAACCTGTCACCAGCTTTTTACTAGTTTCACCCTTTGTTTTCGATAGTTCAGTCGCTTGCATTTTCTGGACTTTATGTCAAGGGGGTGTTCTTGAGCTTCCCCGAGAGAAATTTCAGCTAGAGCTATTACAGTTGATAGACACGATAGCTCAATGTCAGATTTCGCATATCTTGTGTCTTCCGTCCTTCTACAGACTAATTTTAGAACACGCCGAACCACGGCAGCTTAATTCTCTTTGCACCGCTATTGTTGCTGGAGAGTCTTGTTCAGCAAAGTTAGTTAAACTTCATCACCAGTTACTGCCTCATACCCAGCTATTCAACGAATATGGACCAACGGAAGGAACGGTATGGAGCAGTGTCTACAATTGTCAAAACCATGATGAAGAGAAGGCTGTGCCCATCGGTTACCCGATTGCCAATATGCAAATCTATCTACTGGACTCTTTTGGGAGATCAGTTCCTATTGGTGTGCCAGGTGAATTGCACATAGGAGGTGAAGGATTAGCACGTGGCTACGTTAACTCTCCTGAACTAACTGCTGTTAAATTCATCCCCAACCCTTTCAACCAAAAACCCGGAAGCCGCCTTTACAAAACTGGAGATCAGGCACGTTACCTACCCGATGGCAACATTGATTTTCTAGGACGAATTGATCATCAGGTGAAAATTCGCGGCTTCCGCATCGAACTTGGGGAAATTGAGGCGGTGCTAGCCCAACACCCAGAGGTACTTCAAGCTGTAGTCATAGCTAGGGAAAACAATGGCGACAAAAGTCTAGTGGGTTACCTGGTTCTACAGTCGGAAAAAGCTCCTACCAGCAGTGAACTGCGCTACTTTCTCAAGGAGAAGTTACCTGATTACATGATACCATCAGTGTTTATTTTCTTAGAAGCTTTGCCTTTGACGCCCAACGGCAAGGTAAACCGTGAAGCGTTACTGACACCAGATCAGAACCGAACTGAGCGCGAAAAAATCTACGTAGAACCACGTACGCCAGTTGAAGAGTTAATGGCAAAAATTTGGTCTCAAGTACTTGGGATCGAGCAGGTTGGTATTTACGACAACTTCTTCGATTTAGGGGGACATTCTTTGCTGATTACTCAGCTTGTTGTGCGGGTGCGAGAAACCTTTCAAGTTGAGCTACCCTTGCGTAATCTGTTTGAGACGCCCACAGTTGCAGAATTGACTCAGAGTATTGCGATCGCTCAAAAGACAGGAGCTTCATCCACGACTGTTGGCACAAAAACCCACCAGAAATTAATGGCTGAAGCTGTCCTTGATCCTGCGATTTGCCCAAATATATCATATGAGTTTATCACAGAGCCAGCTTGTATTTTCTTAACTGGAGCTACAGGCTTTGTCGGAGCTTTTTTGCTGCATGAACTCCTGCAACAAACTAATGCAGATATTTATTGTTTGGTACGTGCTTTCGATCTCAAAGAGGGTAGGCAGAGAATTCAAACCAGCCTTGAATCTTATTTACTTTGGGATGAATCTCTCAATTCCAGAATTATCCCAGTGGTAGGAGATCTATCTCAGCCGCTTTTAGGGCTTTCCCAGAAAGATTTTCAAGCAATGGCTGAGTTAGTTGACGTCATCTATCACAATGGAGCATGGGTTCATCATACGACTCCCTACTCTGTACTGAAGGCAGCTAATGTTCTGGGAACCCAAGAAATTTTGAGATTGGCGAGTCAAGTTAAAGTAAAACCAGTACATTTCATTTCCACTGAAAGCGTTTTTTCCTCAGTTGGTGATTCTGGAGTTCGGATCGTTCGAGAAGATGATAGCTTAGATGATTACCAATTGCCATCAGGAGGCTATTCTCAGAGTAAATGGGTTGCCGAAAAATTAGTCACCACTGCACGCGATCGAGGTCTTCCTGTTTGTATATACAGGCTAGGACGTGTATCAGGGCATAGTCAAACTGGTGTTTTTAATAGAAATGACTTCTTATACAAACTAATTATCGGCTGTATCCAACTTGGAAGTGTGCCGGATATCGAGATGAGCGAGAACATGGCTGCTGTGGATTATATCAGCAAAGCTGTTGTCCATTTATCGAGGCAAGAAAAATCTTTAGGAAAGGCATTTCATTTTGTGAATCACCAGCCTTTTAACTCAAGTCTGCTGAGCAACTTGCTTGACTCGTTTGGTTACCCGTTGCAACGGATTTCTTATGAGCAATGGCGATCAAAGTTGCTGGAAATTGCTGAACGTTTCCCAGAACATACCTTGTCTCCACTGCTGCCGTTTTTTCCTCCAAGGGGTTCTGAAAAAGAAACGTCCAACTTCGCAGTACTGCAATTGGACTGTCAGAATACGCTCAATGGGCTTGCAGACACCTCCATAGTCTGTCCACCAGTAGATGAGCAGTTACTTTGTACTTACTTGTCATACTTAATTCGTAACGGTATTCTCGAACATCCGTCGCTGAATGATAAGCGAGAAACTCTCGGTAAAAGACACTTGGAGCAACTCTAAAGCAAAGCACTTTAGTAGTAAGACTTACCCAAAGGTTGCCACTCGGCTTAATTTATTGAACCGCCTTAGCGCAGCCATGCCCGAAGGGCTTTAGACAAGGACAGCGCTGTGCGGGGGTTCCCCCCATTGAGGCGACTGCCCGCGCCAAGAATGCCAAGAATGAGTAGAGTTTGCGTAAGTCCTAAATAGGAAACGAATCAAGATGACAAGTGAACAATGACAATGAATCAATTGTTTCCAAATGTACTACTTTTGTCAACAGTGTAAACACGTATTTTTTATAGAAAAAGCATTATGATACTCCAGGGCAGGGCTACATCAGAAGGAACACGGCGTTACAGAGAACGGCACAAGAAAGATTGTCTACCAAATCACTTTCGAGAAGCTGGCGAACTGATTGCAAGCTCTATTGGGCTTGGAACCTATCTTGGTGAACCCGACGAGCAGACTGACGCCCTTGTAACTGAAGCTGTGGTTGAATCGGTTCGGCACGGTGTTAATTTTATTGACTCGTCAATTAACTATCGCTACCAGCACAGCGAACTGAGTGTAGGAAAGGGTATTTGGCATCTGGTGGAATCGGGAGAGGTGTCAAGGGATGAACTCATCATCTGTACAAAAGGCGGTTTCCTTCCGCATCTAAATCAAAACCAAGCAGACTGGTTTTACCGACAGTACGTCGAGCCAAGCAACTCTGCACTTAACATGACAGACTTGGTTGCAAAGCAACACTGCATACACCCGGAATTCCTTCTGGAGCAACTCAATTGTAGCCTGACAGTAGAGTAGGGGAGTTAGGTTTAGGTCCACCGCCGATTGTACAAGAACAGCCTTCAGTGGAGAGACTAGTCGCGGCTATTCAAACTGCAATCAACGATACAACAATGCGATCGCGTGCGGCGGCCATGGGCAAACAGATTCAGGCGGAAGACGGAGTGGCGAAGGCAGTCGAAGCCTTTCACAGACATTTACCACCCACCTGGCAACAGCAGAATATCCCCGCCAAATCTATCCATTAAGGTTATGTAGTGTAGTAAATGCAAGTATTTATCCTGATCTGGTTTGGTCAACTTGTCTCGCTGATCGGCTCCGGTTTCACTAACTTTGCGCTAGGTATTTGGGTATACCAAAGTACTGGGAAAGTCACGCAATTTGCACTGATTTCTTTGTTCGGTATCCTGCCGGGCATCTTGATATCACCATTGGCTGGTGCGCTTGTGGATCGCTGGGATCGACGCTCTTGCATGCTGATTGCCGATGCTGGGGCAGGACTGAGTACACTGTTTATTGCGCTGTTGCTCTATGCCAATCGACTTGAAGTTGGGCACATTTATCTTGCTGTAGCGGTTAGTTCGACCTTCAGCGCTTTCCGGTGGCCAGCTTATAGTGCTACGACTACGCTGCTTGTCCCTAAGCAACACCTTGCTCGCGCCAGTGGTATGGTGCAGATGGCAGAGGCGGTTTCACGGCTCATTTCACCGATGCTCGCAGGCTTGCTAGTTGTCACTATTCGGCTTCAGGGGGTGATTCTAATTGACTGCGTTACTTTCCTCTTTTCCATGGTTACACTGATACTCATCCGATTCCCCAGACCCAAAATGACCGTAGAGAATAAAGTGAGGAAAGGCTCGTTGTTGCAAGAGGCCACCTATGGTTGGACATACATCACTGCTCGACCTGGGCTATTCGGATTGTTAATATTCTTTGCTGTGAGCAATTTCTTCATAGGAGTTGTCACCGTGCTAGTTACACCTCTGGTGTTGGCCTTTACTTCAGCTCCTGTACTTAGCATTGTGCTGTCCATTGGTGGGAGCGGTATGCTGGTTAGCGGCTTGATGATGAGTGTCTGGGGTGGTCCAAAAAGCCGCGTCTATACTCTACTCTGTTGCACCTTATTAGGTGGCTTGTGCATGCTATTTGCTGGACTCATGCCTTCTGTCCCGGTATTTTTCGTTGTTAGCTTGATCTACTACTTCAGTGTGCCGATGATCAATGGCTGCGACCAAGCTATTTGGCAGAGCAAAGTCCCTCCTGATGTGCAGGGACGAGTATTTGCCGTGCGACGCATGCTCGCTTGGGCATCTCTGCCGCTTGCTTATCTTATTGCAGGACCGTTAGCAGATCAAGTCTTCGAGCCATTGCTTGCCGTAGGAGGATTACTGGCTGGAAGTGTCGGACAGATTATCGGTGTGGGGCGAGGACACGGCATTGCTTTGTTATTTGCTATCATGGGAATACTCAATATGTTAGCGGCAACGGGGGGTTATCTATATTTACCTCTACGGCTGCTGGAAGAACAACTGCCAGATGCGTAGATGTGCAGCCCAGAGAGAAAAGTGAGCGTTACAAAATAGAAAATCGAGGCGTTACTACCGCCATTTGAGAGTGATTAATCGCTTATGAATGGCATTGCTCTTAGCAAGTGTTCCTAATTCTTCATTAATGTTAGACTATAGTCCTAGACTGCAATTTTTAGGAGTATGAGGGCAAGAATAGAAGACAATTTACTTTTCCTTCACCATGAAGACTTACCAGAATTTAAAAAAGGTGGTTCGGTGGTGAGGAATAGCTATTTCTGGGCACTCCGTTCAATTGCAGGTCAAGCTAAGCGTTATCGTGATTGGGAATATGAGTCGGAAGTCTGGCTAGCACTGGGGCGGATGCTATTGTCATTTACTGAGTCTGGTTATTTAGGTTTGAGCGAAACAGTGCTGGAGTTTCCCATATCTCAAGGGGCGATTCCCGATGTGCTGCGATCAGTTTCCACTTGGGAATAGAAATATTGCGATCGCCCGCGCGATCAATTATGAAGATGTCTATTGGTAATCTGTAGAATACTTCATAGTTAATTTGGGTAAGCTTAAAAAAGCCTAGAAGGTTATCTTTTTCTTTGAAGATGAGAGGCTGACAGTTGTTAGCCCGCAAAAAATCCCTTTCTTAGCGCTTTTTGCCAAAAAAGGTTGACCTGTCAAGAGTTATTGATTTTTTAGCAAGAGTGTCAGTGGCATCAATTAGGTTTTTTGACAACACAAATTTTATCCGGTAGAGTGTAAGTTAAAAGAGTACGTAAATAGCGCACAACGAACATATGCAAGGATATTTTTGTGAGACGCGATTCCATTTACTATCAAATTTTTAAGCGCTTTCCTGGGTTATTTTTTGAACTCATTGATCACCCGACTCAGGAAGCACAGAACTATCGATTTGAGTCTGTTGAGGTAAAAGAAACAGCTTTTCGCATTGATGGAGTCTTTTTACCTCCTGTGGGTGCAACATCTAGAATTGTTTTTTTCGTCGAGGTCCAATTTCAAAAAGATGAAGCCCTCTACCATCGGTTTTTTACTGAGTCGATGATGTATTTGAACAGAAATCGTTCTGAGTATGACGACTGGTTCTGTGTAGTCATTTTCCCTAATCGCTCTGGTGAACCGAGCGATCAAAAAACTCATCGTATCTTTTTAAACAGCGATCAAGTTCGGCGAATTTATTTAGATGAGTTAGGCACTCCCAATCAGCAGTCAATAGGCATTAATTTGATGCAGTTGACAATTGCGCCGGATGAAGCGATGGCGGAGCAGGCGCGTCTATTGATTGAGCGGGTACAATTAGAACAAACAGCTACACTCGCAAAAAACGAAATCATCGAAGTAATCACGACCATTGCCGTTTACAAATTTTCCCAATTGAGTAGAGAGGAAGTGGAAGCCATGTTAGGACTGAGTTTAGAGCAAACAAGAGTTTATCAGGAAGCCAAAGCAGAAGGTCGAGAAGAAGGTCGAGAAGAAGGTCGAGAACAACAGAAAGCTGAAATGTTGAGATTAACTGTGCCTCTGTTACTAAAAATGGAGATGAGTGTGGAGCAGATTGCTCAACAGCTTAATGTTGATGTAGAATCTGTCCGCTTAGCTACAGTACAACAAGCTCAAAATTAGTAGTAGCAGTTGAGGCAAGGAGAATCTGCGGAGGCATTTTGCACAACGCAGGAGAAACAAAGCTGTCGAATGTCGAAGTGCGATTTTACACCAAAATCTGACAATAACCAGCTTATCCTTTAAATTTCGGCAAACAATTCCTTTAAGTCACACTGCATTAGGACAACATATACTTCAAAGGTATAAATGGAGTTCAAAAACCTCAAAACTTAGTTTCAGGAAGCAACGTGGGTTTTATAGTTCATTTGTACGTGTAAAGAGAGCGAGAGCTTTTAAAACCAAATTTTTGGCGATCGCACCCTAAATACTCCTGTTTTAACGATAATTTTGCCATGAGTTCAAAACTGAAGTAAAAGCATGCCGCTTGTCACTAAGATTTTTTCTAACTACATGATGGAATTTAATCACTGTACGTTCGCTCATTCTGTCTGTGTGAGAGGAATTAATGCGAGTCCAGGAAA
>JAQYWO010000509.1 GCA_029379215.1 Rhizonema sp. PD37 | reverse complement strand
ATTATACATAAAATATCATAAGTCTTTATAAATATTTCCTCTATGATACAGTAAACATTATGTTTGATAAATATCTATGAGTAGGTCAGTTGTTTTAAGCTTGGATCAAGGAAACTTACGCGAGGGCTTCGCGAATGTTACCGTACACCTTGAAGAAGCTGACAACCTTTACCGGATGAAACTCATTGCGAGTTTACCAGAAGCACCAGAAATTCCGATAATTTATCAGAAATTGCAGTTACTTTCTTCTGCTTTTTACCAACGTCTATGTTGGCGTATTCGTAGTGATATAGAAGATTATTTTGAAATTGAAGAGGCTAGTATCACCAATTTTTCGGAAATTGAATTCACAGAATTATGTCAAGTTTTTTCCGAAAGAATAAATGTATGGCTCGGCTCAACAAAGTTTCGCAAAATTGAGCAGCAATTACGCACACAATTAAAACCATCTGAAGAAATTCGTTTCATTATTGAAACCGACGACAATCTATTGCGGCGACTTCCCTGGCATCTGTGGGAGTTCTTTAACGACTTCCCTAAAGCAGAAATCGCATTGAGTTCTGTAGAGTATCAAAAACCAAATATATTGCCTGTCAATAACTTGAGAAATCAAGTGAAAATTTTAGCGATTTTGGGCAATAGTAAAGGAATTGATATTAGTCAAGATCGCGCTTTTTTAGAAAAATTATTAAATAAAGCAAAAATTAAATTTTTAGTAGAGCCAAATACATCTCAATTAAATGAAGAACTTTGGCAAGAAGGTTGGGATATTCTCTTTTTTGCCGGTCACAGTTGTAGTAAAGAAAAAGGACTCCTACAAATCAATCAAACAGACACGATTGACCTTGAGCAATTAAGATATGCTCTTAAGCAAGCTATTAGTCGTGGTTTGAAGTTAGCGATTTTTAACTCCTGTGATGGTTTGAAGTTGGCGCAGCATCTCCAGGATTTGTACATTCCGCAAGTGATTGTCATGCGCGAACCTGTGCCGGATTTTGTAGCTCAACAATTTTTAAAGTATTTTCTGGATGAGTTTTCTAGTGGCAAATCTTTATACGCTGCCGTGCGTTCTGCAAGAGAAAGATTGCATGGTTTAGAGAAAGAATATCCCTGCGCCTCTTGGCTACCAGTCATTTTCCAAAATCCCGCTGAACCGCCAATGATTTGGCCACAGATTCCGATTAAATGGGAAGATAAGACAGGCTCATCAGCAACGGTGTTCACCGTTGGTGCTAAATCGGTGCAGACACAAATGCGGTTGACACCTGCAACACAGGTTATTGCTAAAACAGTCACTCTCGATTCTCTCTTTGCGGCTCTGAATCAGAAGTTGCTAGAAACCCAAAATCGTCCTCTTGATTCTACAGAACTTTTGATTCTCCGAGGCATTTGGCAGCATAAAACCTACAGTCAAATTGCACAGGAGGGGGCTTATAGTCTTAGCTACTTAACGAAAGTTCTGGCTCCAAACTTGTACCAACTACTCTCCAAGCCGATTGGTAAGTGCGTTACTAAGAAAAACTGTCGCACTCTGTTGACTTCATATGCACTATTACAAGATAGTCAAAAAATCATACCGTTAAAACAAAATTTTATCGATTTTTCTCCGAATCCTAACCAAGATACTTTGCCTCGCTTTCCTAATGGTGCAGTCCCGCTTGACTCCGCTTTCTATATTAAACAATCTGCTGTTCAAACACAGATTTGTGAGGAGATTGGTAAATCAGGAGCGCTAATTCGGATTAAAGCTCCTCGGGAAAGAGGCAAAAGCTCTATGCTACTCAGGATTCTCGATTATGCTGAGCGTCAAAAATACCGCATAATTAGCTTAAACCTAGAGCAAGTTGACGATGCTATCTTAAGCGATCTGAATCGATTTTTGCGGTGGCTGTGTGTCAGTGTTTCCAATCAGCTACAACTCGAAGTAAAACTAGACGACTACTGGGATGAAGATATTGGCAGCAAAGTCAGTTGTACTTCCTATTTACGTTATGTACTTGAGCAAATAGACTCACCTGTGGTTTTAGCATTGGACGAAGTGAACCAAATTTTAGAGCATCCACTTGTGGCGAAAGAAATTTTCTCTCTATTGCGTTCTTGGTACGAAGAAGCCAAAAAACTACCCATATGGCAAAAGCTGCGCCAGATTGTGGTTCACTCAACGGAAATCTATGTTCCTCTCCAGCTACATCAGTCTCCTTTCAATGTAGGGTTACCAATCCAGTTAACTGATTTTAGTTTAGACCAGGTGGAGCAGTTGGCACAACTCTATCAACTTGATTGGAAAAATGGCTTGCAAGCACGACAGTTGATGGAGATGGTTGAGGGGCATCCGGGACTGGTTCACTTAGCACTTTATCATCTCAGTCGTGCTGAGTTAAATTTAGCAACATTGCTGGAAACGGCCCCGACTTCTTCTGGAATTTATCATCATCACTTGCAACGTCATTGGGTGACTTTGCAACAAGAGCCAGAGTTGGCTGTAGCACTTCATATGGTAATTAATGCGACGGAACTTGTGCCGTTGGAACCAATTATTGCTTATAAGTTAAAAAGTATGGGATTGATTAAGTTACATAACAATCAAGCCACAATGAGTTGCCAGTTGTATCGACAGTATTTTAGTCAAAGTTTATCTCTGGCGTGAGAGATCCTATAAGATTCCCGACTTCTTAAAGGATACTGCTGGTGAATAAGGGGTATCACCCCTCATCAACGAGAAATCAACTATTTCGTTGCTGTTTCAAGACGCGATCTGCCTTTGGCAGCAGCGAGTAGCGCTCCTGACGCTCCTACCTCGCTACCGCTGACGCTCGTTCGCGAAGCGTCTCCCCTTGGGAGAAGACTAGCTACCGCTGACGCTCGAGGACTCGCTAACGCTCCGCTAACGCTAACGCTATCGCGATCGCACCCTCCGTCTAGTCTCGAAAAACCGATAAAATCGTTGGGGTGTGGGGTCAGACCCACCATTCGCCAGCAGCATCTGTAAAAGTTGTCGGGTATCTGAACATAAAGATTTTCACAAATCAAATAGCATTATACCAATTTCAAAAATGTTTGCGACACATGAATCAATCGCAAGGGCGAACAGCCGTTCGCCCCTACACGAGGATCTGTCGTATTCTTTTTTCAAATAGGATTACTATAATATTAGGACTTACGCATTGACAGGAAAACCCAAATATGTAATATGGATTTCAGGGATTAAACCTTGATTTTTCGACCCCTTTTAGGCGCTCGCTATTTATCCAAGGATTATTTATAAAAGCCGGAAACGACGCATTCTCGTTGATACACAAGATCATCAATTTGTACAGTGCGTAAGTCCTA
>JAQYWO010000081.1 GCA_029379215.1 Rhizonema sp. PD37 | reverse complement strand
TTTGCGATTGTTAAGAAAGATGCGGGTAATGGATAGCAAACTTGGGAGAGGGGCTAGGGGTGAGGGCTTTGAATCTATGAGACACAACTGAGAATCGCTATATTGATCATCTACCACTTCCTTTTCTATCAAAGACGAGACATTTGCCTTGCACTTAGCTCTCGACATCACCAATTGAATTAGTACTTATACACTATTTTAGTTGGTATTTTTGTAACAACAGTTACCTATTAGACGAAAGTTTGTATACAATTGCACTATTGGATTAAATTGATGTATATTGCAACACTTTTTAACAAAAAATATACCAACTTTATGTAAAAATAACAGATGAAAAGTTTAATGTATGAGATATGGTTGCTTAGTTAAACGTAATAATTTCCAAAAAATAGGAGATAGGAGAGCAGAATACATACGTAGACCTAGCTTTAGCTGTTTTCAAGTATCTGGTTATTTGTACTGCACTATACTCACGGACTCATTTTACCAATATTTTTGGTAAAATGCAGCTTTTGATACAGTTTTGACAATATATTTAAGCGAGGATTATTACCATCAGGGTTTATTACATCGTTGGGAGTATACCAACTAATAGATGCAAATCCTTTATTTTAGGATTTTGAGGACAGCTTGTGCGTTAACTAAAATTTCTCTCACTAGCAATGAATCTAGCACTACCAAGAATTGCAACTGTAAAAGCGAGCAGCCTTCCGAAAAGGCTTCGCCACCGTGATTTCACACCGTCTGTAATCTTACCAGATTTGCTCACTTGGTTTGATGTCATCGGTTATACTATCCTGTCGTCATCAGATATGCCCTCAAGAAATTCTACAGAGTGCAGCAGTGATAGTGAGATTGCTTTGCACGTAGGCGACTCAGCGCGAGAGAGTTGTAGCAACGAGTTTATTTCCTTTAGCCTGTTCGTAAATTGCTTGCGCAATGCGTTAAAGCGGATTAATCCCACAATTCCACCCTTAGCGATCGAAACAGTCATCTCTAAGGTGACTCGTACAGATTCTGACGTACTGGAAAATAACCGTTGTTTCCACAAACTGTTGAGCTTTGGGGTTGATGTCAAATATTATGTCAAGGACCAGATAATTCATGACAAAGTATGGTTAATTGATTCAGCTAATCTACTTTATAATGACTGGCTAGTCATTCATCCATTTACTACCGTCTCGGACAGAGATTGTCATAGTCTGAATGCAGTTGTCTTCATCAATGGGTTACCTTTAGCAGTCATTGTGTGGATTCACCCAAGCAATAAAAAAGCCACACTGATAAAAGCTTATCAGCAACTGCAAATCTACAGACAAAAAATGCCGACGCTATTTTCTTATAATGCATTTCTCGTTATTGGGTGTGGAAAGCAGGCAAGAGTCGGTACACTAACCTCTGACTGGAAAGAATTCAAGCCTTGGCACACAATTGATGGTGAAGATTTTCCACAGCCTGGAGAAAGTGAACTTGAAATGTTAATTCAGGGCATTTTTGACAAGCGGCGGTTTCTAGAGTTGCTAAAGCACTTCATCAAGTTTGAGGAAATAGGAACTAGTATCAATAAAAAGTTGCTTCGCCATCCTTTTTGTACAATCAAAAACACAAAAAGATAGTGGAAGAATGAGCTGAACATGAGTTGGTACGCATCTCTTTACACTATAACAGGAAAGATTACGATGAAAACTGGACTTTTCTGCAATTACGAAAATCATGGCCACGATGCCCATCGTGCTATGTTTGAGCAAGTTGCGTTGGTAAAACACGTAGAAAGTTTAGGCTTTGAATCAGCCTGGGTGACTGAGCATCATTTTAATGATTTCAGTGTTAGTCCCTCAATTTTGGTATTGATGGCACATTTAGCTGGAGTGACTTCTAAAATTCGCTTAGGCTCGGCAGCAGTGTTACTG
Organism: Rhizonema sp. PD37; assembly: GCA_029379215.1. Taxonomy (GTDB): domain Bacteria; phylum Cyanobacteriota; class Cyanobacteriia; order Cyanobacteriales; family Nostocaceae; genus Rhizonema. Next base: position 27,125 of record JAQYWO010000081.1, on the reverse strand, counting down.
GCATTTCATAATCCAATTACCATTGCAGAAGATATTGCCACATTAGATAACCTGTGTAACGGGCGACTTTCCTTTGGAATTGCTAAAGGTGGCCCATTTCCAGATCAAAACAAGCATTTTAGCACTCCTACGGATGAGTCTCGCGCCAAAACGCTAGAGGCAATAACGTTAGTTCATAAACTTTTGTACCATACTGATGTGTCGTTTAGCGGGAAGTACTATCAGTGCGATCGCATCAATATTTACCCCAAACCCTTACAGAAACAAATTCCTGTCTATGTCGCCAGCAGTGATGATGAGGCTATTAGATTTGCAGCAATTAATTCTTTTGGTTTGATGGGAGGAGCGCCGTTTACCCTTGAGAGACTGAAGAGCAATCTTACTAAATACCGAGATATAAATTCCAGTGGTTCTGAACAACTCATGCTGGCAAGATTCTTCTTTGTTGCTCCGACTTACGACGAGGCGCTAAATGAGGCTTTACCCTTTATCAACAACTTCAGTCAAAAGATGAAATCGATGAGAGCCAAAGTGGAAAATTGTAGTAACGATCAACATCTTCAACCATTAACTATTCAAAAAAGTAGCTTTGATCAAGAGCATTTGCTCAAAAACTCAATTATTGGTGACGTAGCAACTTGCCGAGATAAAATCAAACGATTTCAGGATGAACTAAATCTTAGCACTGTAGCGCTCAAACCCTGTTCTTTTGATCTGTTAAAAAACTGTGAGAGTTTATCGCGATACAACCAGGAAGTGCAGAGTTACGTGTAAATTAATTTGTTGCTAGAAAGAGGTTTTGTCATGAATAAATCTTCCCTTCATCCAGATGATGTGCCCCCCATCAAGACAACGCTACTTGATGAATTACTGCACAGACAACTGGCAGAAACTACGGGTAAGCTCTTTTACCAAGCTCTCACTCCTCTTACACGGATGCTTTTGTCCCATTGCCACTGGTATTTCCAAGCAAATACGAGTCCTCTCGTGCTCATTATTATTTCCTATGAGATGGAAAGTTACGCGCATGTTGGAGACGCAATTCCTCAGATAGTCAATAGGTTAAAGCGATTTTCCAATAGTTCTACAATCCGTATTTATCCCCCAAGTGAGAATCAGATTTATTGGGAGATTGGGATAGATGAATTGATTTATGGGGCTGATTAAATAGTTGAGTAGGCACTGTAGGGAATCTCTGACAACTATCCCAGCTTATAGTATTTTTGATTGTTAAAATGAGCTTATTTTCAAAAGACTTGATACAATACTTATTAAAAAAATAATTGAGTAAATATCTAAAATGTGTATTTATATATTTGCGCTCTTACACTTCTCTTGAAGCATAAGAGCGCCTCGGATACTTCAACTTCATACCCCTGCATTTTGTTTCTACTTCTACTAATGAGAGTGCATCTTGATGGAGAATTGGTATGAGAGCGAATCTTGAAAGGCATCCAATTGAAATCCCCACGTATTTATGGAGATTCTTTTTTTAGTTTTTAAAGCCTTTCTTTCGATACAATCCAGTGCAATTCCAACCATAAGCGGGGATGAGTGTCTTTAATCTTGGATGCGGTATCTCGCAGCAAGCGGTTAGCGTTAATATACAAAATGTCATCTAGACCCAGATGTGTTGCTACATTTCTCAGCAAATTTTTCTGAGATTTCATAATAGCAATCAAGCTTTCAGGACAATAAATGCCGATTTGTAACTCAGTAATCTCGCAATATTGGCTCCGAGAAAACTGGATGACCTTGATATGGCAGTAGCGTAAAGATCTTCCTAGTTCTGGGAAAGATCTCTCGATCATTGTTGTAAATTGTTTAACCAGGTCCTCTTCAGTCATCATTTCAATCTTAGAAAAGTTAGAATTTAGGTGTGAAATAGTTAGTATTCAGCTATATTACGAATGCTGAACTTTTGCTTCCTCCATTAAAAAGAGGTTGCCAAGATCAAATAAAAGCTGCATAGTGCCTCGGTAGCCAACTTTGGGAAAACGACCGCTATCTAGTTTGTCTAGGATGGGAATTCCTTGACGGTAGAGGGGAATTCCCAAGCGCTGTGCGATCGCCCCCGCGTGAGAGTTGGCAATGAGCAAGTCAGATCCAGATGCCAGTAACTCAAAGTCCTCCAAGTCACCAATAGTAACGCTAACGATGGGAAGTTTTTCTAACAAGGGAGTGCGTGATGTCGTGACTGCAGCGTGAATCTGAACACCCATTGATTGCAAGAAAGAAACTGTTGACCAAAGTAAATCAGGTTCCATCGCTAAGGAGACGCGCTTGCCACCAAAGTGAAAGTGAGTACTTAGCATGATTGATTGCAACTCACGACGTTGACGGCAGTATTTTTCTGATACGCGATTGCCACTAATACTTGACAATGCTTGTAAAAATTTGTCTACTGCCACCAATCCTGTGAGTTCACCAAAAACCTCATAGGGTATGCCAAATCTCTTTTCCAAAATTTGCGCTGGACGCCGCATACTTTCACCTAATGCTATAGTAAATGCAGAATTCCCAATAGAACGCAGTTGTGTCAGTGTCGTACCATGAGCTATAATACCATGCTGCGAATCTTCTAAATGACCATCAAGTGAGTTAGAAAGATCAGGGACAACGATTGGCACAAGTTCAAAGGAGGTGACAATCTCTTTGATTTCTTGTATATCGCCTGGAGTAAAAGCAGAACTCGCCAAAATTGCGATCTGATTAGAATGGCTTTGTTTCTCGCTTTCAAGAGGAATTTCCTTAAGTATACTCTCAACCGCAGCCGCAAAACCATCCTGTAATGTACCCTTAAAATCTGGTGTGGACACAACGACAATAGGTAGATAATCCAGTTCCGGGTGCCGATGGCGAATCTCTTTAACGAAGCGTCCCATGTCATCGCCTCTGGTTTCCATAAGTCCAGTTGTACACAAACCAATAATTTCTGGTTGAGACTTCTGCACTAAAGTGAGGATTGCTTGTTCAACATTCTCCTCCCCACCTAGAATGGTTGCCACTTCTGTCATTGCTGTCGTCGAAAGGGGAATACTATGACGCAAATGCCTCTCTAAGACGACTTTAACCAAGGCAGTACAGCCTTGAGAACCATGTAAAATCGGCATTACTCCTTTCAAACCCAAAAAAGCTAGGACTCCACCCAAAGTTTGGCTTTGTTTGAGGGGATTAACTGCCACAGATGTACTTGTAACGCTAACAATTGCCATTAATTTTCCTCCTTTTAGGAACAGGAAATGATATCAAGTCCAAGTATCAACCTTAAGACTTTACTCATTCTTGGTATTCTTGGTGTTCTTGGTGTTCTTGGTGTTCTTGGCGTTCTTGGTGAGCCAGCGCTGCAGGAGGGTTTCCCACCGTAGGCGACTGGTGTTAGCGCAGCGGTAGCGAGGAACGAGCGTCACCCGTTAGCGCAGCGTTAGCGAGTCTTCGAGCGTCAGGGCGGTTGAATAAATTAAGCCTCTTAGCAAATAAATGCGTAAGTCCTAATGAAAGTGCAACAGTATCACTCTTCAACAGCCTTACTCTCTTCCCACGGTGCAGGCTGATGTATATGCTCCCACACGGGATTGGAAAAAGCTGCATACAGTTCTTTTGATACCTCTAAAATTCCCGCATAGCCTGCATAGGGATGGTTGCTTTCAGCTTTAATGTTGAGGAAAGGAATCTTTGCTGTAAGGGCAGTATCAAGATATCGTTCGCCAGCAATCAACATATCAATTTGGTTTTCAATGATGATTTGGAGAATTTCTGCGGGACTATCTTGATTAAGAATGATACTATCCTGACCCAGCAAACTTTTAATTCTTGCTCTTTCTTCTTCAGTACTATTTAAACTACTGGTAGCAATAATTTGTATCCCTAACTTCTGAGCCGCATAAATTATCAACCAACTTTTGAAGCTTCCGGTATAAAGGAGAATGCGCTTACCTTGAAGCTGGGTGCGGAAAGGAGCGAGTTTCTCGTGCAAAGCAGCAGTTTCCTCGCTAATGAGCATTGCTGTTCGCTCTTGTAATTCTGCATCATCCAAATTGGCAGCAATATTTTGCAAACATTGACTGATTTGCTCCACACCATAGATAGACTCTTCAATGTAAGGCATGCCGTAGCGTTTTTTCATCCTTTTCGCCAAACTCGTCAGTGGCTTGGAAGAAAGCACAACATTCAGCTTGGCACGATGGGCGCAAGCTATTTCCTTGTAACGAGCATCGCCTGTAATTTTTGCCAAAACTCGGATACCTAATTTCTCCAGCAGTGGCAAAACGTTCCATATTGCACCTGAGATGTTGTACTCACCAATCAAATTGATATCATTTGGCGTAGTGAAATCTGGTTCTTCTGTACCAATAACATTTTCCAGTAAAGCTTCTCCAGCAACGCGGGTTCCCAAATTTTGATTCCCAAGGAATCCTGGGCAATGTACAGCAATAGCGGGTATTCCTGTAGCCTCAGTAGCATCTTTACAGACTCCTTCGATATCATCGCCAATCAAAGCGGTGATACATGTAGAGTAAACAAATACCGCAGCAGGTTTGTAGCGTCTTTGCAGTTCTATAATGCCTTTGTACAATTTTTTGGCTGCACCAAAAATAATATCGTTTTCTTCTATTTCACTAGTGAAGCGGATCTTGTACAATGTAGAATTAGAAGAAAGACTGCCATAAGTTCCCCACATACTGGCAGCACAGCCACTCGGTCCGTGAACGACATGAGCTGCATCTGCTATGGGCAATAAAGTCATCATTGCACTATCGAAGGCACAACCACCTTGAGCCGTTCCGGGTTGAGGTATTTGTGTGGATTTTTTTTGAGGATCATGCTCTGATGAGGTAGGCGAATTGTTGATTTGTTCTGGACTGGGTTTCATGGTAAATGGGGAGTGGTGAGTAGGTCCGAGTCACTGCGCGATACGACTTAAGCCGTTGCAACGCCCAAGCGCGATCGCCGACAGTTATACCTATGGCTTTGGAGAATGGGCACTCTGGGAAATAAATTCCTTGTTGTCTGTCTCTATTGTTCCAATTATGAGTGTCATTCCCATATTAAGAAAAAAGGAAATAGGAAAGAGTTATTCCCATTCCCTAATAATAAAAAACCAACCAATAAAAGGAGAAAACAAAAAACTAAACTAGTCTTGCCACGCAGACATAGACAGATGAAAGCTGCACTAGCAGTCTAGTCGCTGTATAACTACCCATTTCTCATTCCATCTACCTCCACGTTGAAACTATTGAGAGGAAGATGGGCAGGAATTGCCCATCCATTTTAGTAGTGACTGCTGAAGCGTCCTGTTTGTATAGGAGGCTCATTCGGAGATTAGTAGTGACTGCTGAAGCGTCTTGTTTGTATAGGAGGCTCATTCAGACACTACTAATCCTGAATTCATGTACTGCTACTTCTAGTTGCCGGCAACGACTTCGACGTTTCCTTTCTTAACGGCTTCAAGTGCTTCGCCTTGAGCGTCTTCAAGCTTCTTCTCACCATCGCCTTCAGCAACAGCAGCACTTTGTAGTTTCGCAGCGTTTTCTTCGCTTTCCAAGATACCGAACTCAATCAGCAATTCTTCTAGCTCGTCCATTTCAATAGGTGTAGGAACGGCGAGGTTTTTGTTGTTGATGATTTTGTTCGATAATGTACGGTATTCGTTAGCTTGGTTGCTATCAGGTGCATACTCGTTCACTGTCATCCGGCGCAATTCAGCGTGTTGCACGATGTTGTCACGGGGGACGAAGTGAATCATCTGGGTGCTTAATCTCTCTGCCAGGGTGGTAATCAGTTCATCTTCCCGGTCTGTTTTCCGGCTGTTACAAATCAAACCACCCAAGCGCACGCCACCACTATGAGCGTACTTAAGAACACCGCGTGCAATGTTATTGGCAGCAAACATCGCCATCATTTCACCAGAAGTCACGATGTAGATTTCTTGTGCTTTACCTTCACGAATAGGCATAGCGAAACCACCGCACACAACGTCACCTAACACGTCGTATGATACAAAGTCTACGTCTTGGTATGCACCGTTTTCTTCCAAGAAGTTAATGGCGGTGATGATACCACGACCAGCGCAACCAACACCAGGTTCTGGACCACCAGATTCTACGCATTTGATGTCCCGGAAGCCGTTAATTACAACTTCTTCGAGTTCGAGATCTTCCACAGCACCCCGTTCAGCAGCTAAGTGAAGAACGGTTGTTTGGGCTTTACAGTGGAGAATCAAACGGGTAGAGTCTGCTTTAGGATCGCAACCTACAATTAGAATACGTTGACCCACTTCTGCCATAGCAGCAAGAGTATTTTGAGAGGTGGTAGATTTACCGATACCGCCTTTACCATAGAAAGCTATTTGTCTAATCTTTTCGTCGGACATGATTTTTCTCCTGCTTTTGTTTCTTTGGTGGGTCTAATCGTGCGTTCATGCTGTATAGTGACAGCATTGACTCTATGTAGAACGTCGTTGGAGGCGATCGCTCTACAGCTAAAACTGTTATAAGCAAGTACATATTCAATCTCGTTGATAGTTACAACAATCAACAATTAACTAATGACAGATGACTAATGAATTAATAGTTCATAGTTGATAGTTAGAAGAATTAATCAATAACAACTAAATACAGATAACTACTGAATTGATAGTTAATGGTTATAACAATAACGAATCGACAATTAATTAATAACAATCAACAAACTACAAACGAATCATGAACATTTCCCAACAAGTGTTACCCACACAACCAACCAAAAATTGCAATCTACCCTAAATTGTTGCGATCACATCTCCAGTTTTACTGGTGTCATAACCACCGAGAGCTTTTAACTGGGAGTGAATTAATCGATGTTCCAGAGTACTGAGAAATTGCTTTACTGGTGCTTCTTCCAGATATTCCTTTAAAATGACTAAGTCGTATCGTGAGGAATGTAGAGGAATAAATCCCAGTCCAAAGGAAGCAGCTATAGAGGCTGTGCTAATACCTGCATTAGCAATCCCTGTGAATACAGCTTCAGCCACTTCTTGATGACTTCTTACTATATGCTCAAATCCTCTCACAGCATGGGATGGCAGTTCTTCTTCTTGGAGTTTACGTTCCAAAAGCATACGAGTCCCCGCACCAAGTTCGCGGTTGACAATCATTGCGTTGGTTTCTACAAGATCAGTCACTGTTTTAATTCCCATCGGGTTGCCAGACTCGACTAAGAGTCCTTCCTCCCAAACACCAAGCGTAATCAAGACAGCTGCCCTTCCATTGAGAACTTTACGAACAAAGGGAGTGTTATGTTCCTTGGTTTGGGGATCATACAGATGCATCCCAGCAATATGAGCTTCACCTCGACACAGGCTGTTTAATGCATCCATGCTATTGGCAAAGTTATACTGAACTCGCAGTTGCGGATGCCAACGTTCAGCGGCTTGTGCCCAGAGTGAGAGTACAGGCGTACAACCTGCGATCGCTACCGTGTTGTGAATTCTGTCGAGATCGTCAAGTAGCCTCACCCGAACTGTATTTGTACCTGAGTGGCTATTAACTTCTCCGTCAGCGGGAATCATCTCTAAGCGAAAAGCTTCTTTTCCTACAAGAGGATATGCTACCCATTGTCCCCCAATCCGCGCCAAACTGACTCGCTGTTGTTGACTGCAAGAGCTAGATTTGGCGACAACTGCTTCCACTTCCTGTAAATCCTGCTCGAACCAGAAGAGATCCTCGACATGACAATTCAGTACCTTCGCTAAACGAAGTGATATGGTCACTGAGGGAGCACATTGTCCTGACTCTACACCACTAATTGTCTGACGAGTGACTCCAGCTAGCTTAGCCAAATCTTGTTGGCTCATACCTAAGCCGGTTCTGACTGACTTTAAGTTGTTACAAAGTTCGTTTTCTTGCCTCATCTGGTTTCTCTTCGTCACAAAATGCGTAGCGAGTGGAAGCGGATTTACCAGATCTAAAGAAGAATATTGAAGCGAACCCAATTTCTTCTGAAAATATGATTTTGAAGCACGTTCTTTTGATTCCCTATTTGACTATAGCATAGCTATCGCTAATTTATTTGCAAAATGCTATTTTTTTGGCAAATAAATTGCTAAGCGCTTAAGATGCATACTCCATAAGAGTTTAACGAAAATTATTCTCTTCTAACTCCCCATTTATTTGCTTTTATCAAGCAAATAACCTTCTGAATAATACGAAAAGGAGACCTTATTGTATCGTTTATTAGGCAGTTATTATATATATAGGACTTACGCGAAAGTTGCCGAAAGGATTAATTTATTAAACCGCCAAGACGAGGCAGTGCGCTGGCTCCCCAACTCCTCCCCGCCTGCTTTGGAGGGGAGACAAAGCACACCGAAAAGCGGGGCTCCATTCTTTTATTCTGGGTGATTTAAAGGACATCATATGAGAACCGCTATAGATATTTTTCAGAGCAGTTCGTGAGTAACAAGTGAATTATGTTTCAATTGAGCAGACAAATGACAATTGGTCAAGAAATTTGATAAAATTAACATTAAGTACAAGGTAAAAAGTGATGACAACTTCAGATAGCCAATCGAAAATCACCAAAACCGATAAAGAGTGGCGCGAGACGTTAACGCAAGAAGAATTTTGCGTACTACGTCAGCATTCAACAGAACGTCCAGGTAGTAGTCCACTAGATAAAGAATACGCTAAGGGGACTTATGAATGTGCGGCGTGCGGACAACCACTCTTTACATCTGGAACTAAGTTTAACAGTGGTACAGGCTGGCCGAGTTTTTTCGACCCCATTGAAGGTGCGATCGCAACCACGATTGATAAGTCATTGTTCATGACTAGAGTGGAAGTGCATTGTAGTCGATGCGATGGACATTTGGGTCATGAATTTAATGATGGCCCTGCACCTACAGGCAAGCGCTTCTGTATGAATGGTGTCGCTTTGAAGTTTATTCCAGAGTCGGATTAAGTTTTAAGAGTTTAGGTTTGCACGCGTCATCTAATCCAAGTTTTTTAGGTGATTAGGCTCTTTTAGTAAATTAAAAATTTGGGTGATCGCTATGGATAAAGTAGAGGAATAGCGATCGCTCTTACAAATTCCTCTTCCTCTCTCTTGCGTGATTCCCCATAGGAACACACAATGGTGTTCCCATGACAGGATCTGGGACAATGCGACATGCTAGCCCAAATACATCCTGCACAATTTCTTCTGTCATCACAATCTCTGGAGTGCCGCTTGCTAAAACGGCTCCGTCACGCATTGCCACAACGTGATCTGCATAACGACACGCTTGATTGAGATCGTGTAACACCATCACAATAGTACGTCCCTCGGTTTGATTCAACTCCCACAGCAATTCCAGCACTTCCACTTGATGAGCGAGATCTAGAAAAGTTGTTGGCTCATCCAGTAATAGAATTTGCGTCTCCTGTGCCAGAGTCATGGCAATCCAAGCGCGTTGGCGCTGTCCACCAGAAAGGGTATCTACAGCTCTTTGTGCAAACTCTGTGAGATCAGTCGTCGATAAAGCTTTTGTGACAGCACGTTCATCTTCAGTAGTCCACGACTGCCACCACTTTTGATACGGATATCGACCTTGAGCAACCAAGTCTCGCACCGTCAAACCTTCTGGGGCAACTGGTCCTTGGGGGAGAATGCCTAACTGCTGAGCCACAACTTTAGTAGAGAGTCGGAGGATGTCAGAGCCATTCAGGTAAACAGTACCGGATTGTGGTTTTAGCAACCTTGCCAAACCCCGTAGTAAGGTAGATTTGCCACACCCATTTGGACCAACTAAGGCAGTGATTTGACCTGTAGGAATTGTCAGGTTGAGATGGTTGATGATAGGCTTGCCGTCGTAGGCGAGGTTGAGATTTCGGGTTTCCAGACAATTGATTTGGCGATCGGCACTCACAGTCTTCGGCTCCGGTAAAGTAGATACAGAAAGAAAGGCGCTCCCAAAGCGGCAGTGAATAAACCGCAAGGTAGTTCGGTAGGAGCGAAGAGGGTTCTTGCCAGCACATCTGCTGCGCTGACGAGTAATCCTCCCATGAAAGCGGCGACGGGTAGAGAATTTTCGTGCTTTGACCCTACCAACCGTCTGGCAAGATGAGGAGACATCAACCCTACAAAAGCGATCGTACCTGCCGTAGCGACACTTGCACCAGCTAAGGCAACACTCACAAGTAACAGTTTAGTGCGCTGCCACGACACCCGACTACCCAACCCGACTGCTACAGAATTTCCCAATTGTAGCGTATTTAGTTCACGAGCCAACCCTATTGCCAGTGGTGCAAAGATAACCACCCAAGGTAGCAACGGCCAGAACTGCTCCCAGCTTTTGCCGGAAAGACTACCTGCCAACCACGTCAGCGCTCGACTGACATCGTCCACGTGACCAAACGTGAGCATTAAAGTGGTAAAAGCTCCCGCCACTGCTGCCAAAGCGACTCCAATCAAAACCAGGCGTAAAGGTGAGTTTTCTCCTGTGCCAGAAAGCAAGTATGTTAAAAAAGCGACAACAAAGGCTCCGAAGAAGGCAGCTACAGGTAGGACGAAAGGAGGGGTGCTAGGAAAAAGGACAATTATAGTTACAGCTGCTAAACTCGCACCTGCATTGACGCCAATAATACCTGGATCAGCTAAAGGATTGCGTGTTAACCCTTGCAAAATTCCACCGGAAAGCGCCAAGCCAACTCCTACCAACCAAGCGATTAAAACTCTTGGCAACCGCAGGGTGACGACGACAAAGGGAGACTCTGGGTCTACTGTTTTTATACCCAAAACAGATCTGATAAGATCTAAAGGTGGAACAGGATAGTCTCCGATACTCAAGCTGACTCCCAAGACAGCAAGGGTTAAGATGATTAACACTAGCAGCACTATGAGTAGGCGGCGATCGCCACCCACCCCAGGGGAAACTTGCTGCCATCTCGCTAACTGAATTCTCATGCTCGCTTCACCCGATAACGGATTAAGTAAAGTAAGAAGGGCGCTCCTAACAGTGCCATCATTACACCTACTGGCAGTTCTTGGGGTCTGAGGATCCAGCGTGCAGCTAAGTCTGCCCACAGTAGTAATGCTCCCCCTACCAAGGCGGAAATGGGCAGTACCCAACGGTAATCGACACCGATAACCCCCCTGACCAAATGAGGAACGAACAGACCTACAAAGCCAATAGGTCCGGCTAATGCCACGGCACTGCCGGCTAGCACGACTACAGTAAGCGTAGTCGCAATTTTTATCGGTACAGTTTGCTGACCTAAACTCTGCGCTACTGACTCGCCCAAACTCATTGCATTCATCTGTCTACCTAAAGCAAAAGCACTCAAGAGTCCGACTACCATCCAAGGTAATATGGTGAGAAATAAGTTAAAGTCTTGACCTGATACTGACCCTGCTAGCCAAAAGCGTACTTCTTCTAAGGTTCGTTGATTAAGAATCATGATCCCCGTAGTGAACGAGGAGAGCAAGGCACCTAAAGCTGCTCCGGTGATTGTGAGATTTAATGGTGTCAATCCTCCTGGACTCCAAGAACTGAGGAAGTAAACTGCGATCGCAGCGACAAAGGCACCGAAGAAAGCCACAAAGGCAATCAGGGGTGGAGAGGACGATTCCAACCCAAATACCACTACGACGACTCCCAAAGCAGCACCGGAGTTGATCCCTAAAATACCGGGTGCAGCTAGGGGGTTTTGCGTAAGTGCTTGCATCAGTGCCCCTGCAACAGCTAGACTTGCACCTACCATCATGGCGACGAGCGATCGCGGTAGCCGCATTGTTCTGACAATCAGATGATCTGTTGAATCATCAAAGGTTGTGAAAGCAGTGACAATATTGGATAGAGGAATATCTGCTGCACCATAAGCTAGGCTGGCAAATAAGCCCAACAGCAATAAAATTCCTCCTAATCCCAAGACAAGTAGGGGATTATAGTGCCTGCGGAACCATTTTTCTTGAGAGGATCTTTGAGTGGAGCTGACCATTAGTTCTGTCCGATTACAGACATATAGACAATTAGTCTATACCAATTTACTCAGTATAAATCTTTTTTTGTCATAAAATCACAATCGTAGGGGCGAACGGCTGTTCGCCCTCCGAAAATGATGTAGGCACGAACGGCTGTTCGCCTGCCTATTTTGTCTGTGTTATCTTTTGTAATGCTTGCATCTATATAACTAAAGAAAGCATATTACACTCCATCTCCAAATTGCTCCGCACCATTCTCACAGAAAAAAGCAATCAGCAGGAGTATTTTGCCTTAAAGGTCAAAGCTGAATTTACGTTGGCATAATTGTCATCATTTCATTACCAACCGAAAAAAACCTTGTTGGTAATGACAAAGATAGCTGGTATGATTTTACCATGAATTTTGGCAATCAAGTCAGGTAATGACCTGCTCTTTAATCCCTATAAATTCAGGGGAGTAGGTTTGTCATCAGTAATGTATAGTGGGCAATTCATCAGACGAATTGTCTGCGTTTCTGTGTGTGGTGTTGTGTCGAAAGTTTAGCACGAGGATCAAGGATGAGAATTCTCCCAAAAATTCAGCTGACATTATTTTTTCAAATAGCAGGCATGGCTGTTTTCGTTTCTGCACCAGCTTCTGCTCAACTCAAATCCGTAATCCCAATTCGGGACGTTGAGAGTCTCAATCAAACAAAGTATTTGACTCGGACAGCTCAAGATTTACTCGTGCAATCGACATTACCTTCTCCACAACCATCAACAAGTGAAGCAATCACAGTTGTGCCCGTGACGGATGTACAGCTAAAACAGAGTCCTACTGGAATTGAAGTCATTTTAATCACCAATCAGAGTAATGCACTCAAGCCGAAAACGAGAACACAAGGCAATCAATTAATTGCTGATATACCCAATGCTCAACTGCGTCTAAAAAGTGGCGCTACATTCAGAGCACAAAATCCAGTCTTGGGGATAACCTCTGTGACGGTAACTCAGCTAGACGCTAGTAGTATCCGGTTAACAGTCACAGCTATTCAAGATGTACCTTCGTTAAAATTATATGATAGTAGCTCAGGTCTGGTGTTTGGCTTGACTTCAGCATCCATCGCTAACAGAGTTAAACCCAAACCATCATCAGCAAAAAACCCCCAACCGATAGAATTAGTTGTCACGGCTCCGCCGGTTTCGACGAGCTATCGGGAAGCCGATGGAAGTACAGGAACTCGAACTCAGACGCCAAACTTGTTGGTGCCACAAACAGTAGAATCTGTCCCCCGACAGGTGATTGAAGACCAAGCCGATACCCGCGTTGGCGATGTGCTGAGAAATGTTGGTATTAATCAGAACTCCGAACCAAGCCGCCTCGGCGAGAGTGTGATTATACGCGGTTTCGATGTAGAGGCTTCAGATACTCTCAGAGATGGTTTGAGAGATAACCTCACAAGTTTTATTGGCACTCCATTTCAAAATGATCTTGCCAACATCGAACGGATAGATGTACTTAAAGGACCAGCCTCGGTACTTTACGGTAATGGCTCGCCGGGAGGGGTGTATAATCTGATTACGAAACAGCCCTTGAGTACACCTTACTACTCAATCGAGGGTAATGTGGGTAGTTATAGCTTATATAAATCCTCCATCGACTTCTCAGGTCCTCTGACTCCTGATAAAAAGCTGTTGTATCGCTTCAATGCTGATTATGAAAACTCCGGCAGCTATATTAATTATGTCTATGCAGAGCGGACTTTTTTTGCCCCCGTGATTACTTGGCAACCAAGTCGTGACACAAAGTTGACTGTATCCGGGGAGTATCTCAGTTCACGACAAGCGGAACTCTCCCCTCTGGGTTTACCCGCGATTGGAACAATACTACCAAATCCTATAGGCAAGCTTTCTCCTAACACCTATGTGGGAGATCCGACGCAAGACCGAGAGAAGGTGACAGAAGGTCGAGTTGGCTACAAATTTGAGCATAATTTTAGTGATAAGTGGTCATTGTACAATAGCTTGAGCTATGCGTTTGTAGAGCGACCTTATACTAACGACGTCACACCAACGAGTTTACAAGCAGACAATCGTACCGTCAATCGCTTTGAGCAGATCTGGGGTCCAACTAGCGTCAGCAACCTTTCTCAAGATACTCATGTGGTGGGTAAGTTCAAAACTGGTTCAATTGAACACCAATTGCTCATCGGTGTTGATTGGTATCAACGTATCGTTTCACCCTTCAGTTTCACAATCCGAACTTTTCCATCGCTTGACATTTACAATCCAGTTTATGGACAGACACCAGGAAATATTATAGGTGGTCGCAAAGATAAGGAGAGAATCGATGATCTAGGAGTTTATTTTCAAGATCAATTATCTGTTGCATCGAACCTAAAGTTGGTCTTAGGTGGACGGGGAGACTTTGAGGATCAAAAGATCCTCACCTTTGACCCCTCAACTCTAACCGCCCAATTTAACTCAGCATTTAGCCCACGCTTGGGTATTGTCTATCAACCGATTCCATCAGTTTCACTTTACGCTAGCTACAGTCGCTCGTTCGATCAAGTTTTGGGTACAGATGCCAACAACAATGCCTTTTCACCCACCCGTGGCACTCAGTATGAAGTTGGAGTCAAAACCGATCTCAATAATAAGTTATCTGCAACACTCGCTTTGTACCAACTCACCCAGAGCAATATTACAACCACAGACCCCAATAATTCCATCTTCAGTATCCAAGTCGGTGAGCAGAGAAGTCGAGGTGTTGAGCTATTTGTCTCAGGAGAACTGACACCGGGATGGAACATTATTGCCGCTTACAACTATACTGATGGTCATGTCACTCGCGACAACTTCTTTAGAGTTGGAAATTTGCTCGCTAATACTCCGGAAAACAGCGCTTCTATCTGGACAACTTATATTATCCCACATGGTAAACTGCATGGGTTAGGGGGCGGCTTGGGAGTGTATTATGTTGGCGATCGCGAAGGTGATTTGACCAACACCTACACTTTGCCCTCTTATGTTCGCACCGACGCGGCGCTGTATTACCGTCGTCACAACTTCCAAGCCGCACTCAATTTCAAAAATTTGTTTGACGTTCTTTATTACGAAGGCGCGTACAATTTAACCCGTGTTTTTCGGGGTGAGCCGTTCGAGGTTGAGGCAACTTTAAAATGGCAATTGTAAAAGTAAATATTATACTAAGGTGGCGATCCCTAATTGCAGTGTTGCTGCTTCTATTTCTGTGTAGTTGCAGCTTGTGGAAACCTTCACACAACAATGGTCATTCCTTGACTTTTTCACCATCCCTTGTGGATGTCCGTGTTGTCAAACACGTCATGGGTGAAACGATAGTTCCTGCCCATCCTCAACGAGTAGCAGTTCTAGTTCATGCTTTATTAGAACCTACTTTTGCCTTGGGAGTCACGCCGATCGCAGCCCCAAAGGATGCAGTCTCTGACTTGGAGCGGTTGGTGGGTAAACTTAGAGGCATTGAGGATGTGGGTTTGGAGTCTCCCAATCTAGAGAAACTGTTGCGCCTCAAGCCAGACTTAATTCTGGGCTTGAGTTCCCACCAAGATATTTACCCATTATTGTCACACATCGCGCCTACAGTACTAGGTACTTTCAACCCAATGGCTCCTTGGAAAGGGTTCTTAGCTTTCACTGCTGATGCCTTGGGGAAAACTCAGTCAGCGCAGCAGTTAATGAATAATTATTATGCACGTTTAGCAAAGTTGAGAGCTTCTATAAGTCAGCGTCTGTTGACTAAAGTTGTATCGGTAGCTGAATTACGTAGTGATGGAATTTTCCTACCTGAGGCGGCTTCTTTTGAGGGAGAAATCTTTAAAGATGCTGGTATTCAACGTCCGCCAAATCAGTTACTCTATTCTGAAACGAGCAAAAGAATGCGCTTGGGGGGACGCTACGCTTTTCTTCGCATACCTGAGGAACTCTTGAGTGAAATTGATGGCGATATCCTATTTTTAGTTACTGAAGATCTGATGAGCCGTCAAAATCTTAATTTAGAACTCCAAAAGTTGAAAGCATCTTTACTATGGTCTAAGCTGAAAGTTGTGCAGCACAACAGTGTGCATGAAGTTGGTTTTTACTGGCGTGGTATGGGTCCAATTTCAGCTAACCGTGTGATCGACGATTTATACCGATATTTGCTTCATGTGTCTCCATCAAGCTCTAACTGAGAGTCATGTGATACCAAGTTCGGTTAATTAGTTATCATTTATGTTGCATAAAACCCCACTCCTTTATCCCCTCTCCGCTTGCTTTGGACGGGACGGAAAGTAGAACTTGACTGTGGTGGGGTTCTGCGTTGATGATAAATATTCAGGCGAACATGATATGATGCGCCGCTTGTTAATTCGATAAATTTTCGACAAGCAGCGTATCGCGCAGATTAGTGCTAGCTTCCTGTGAGCAAATCTAGGGCTTGAAGCTGTCACTTACAGCTTCAAGTAATTAGATCACAGTCGTAGGGGCGATCTTCGTAGCGTTAGCGAGTCTTCTCCCAAGGGGAGACGCCAAGGGCGAACGAGCGTCACGGCCGTTCGCCCTTACCAATGGTGTGGTTCATTTAGGTGAAAATTGCTGTAATTTCTCTGCATATCTATGCATTGTTCCGCATTTTATTACGGAATTATGTTATAATCATATTATGCCTAGGTTTCATAAGGATTTGAGAAACATAGTGACAAATTTAGGTATAGCTAAGTGCTATCTATTCATGATCGTCTAATTTCTAAAAGTTAGTGTCGTTTTACCCTGCAATGTTGTGAAGGCAGTGACAAATTTCTTAAAAACCATTTTAAGAATTTTACGACTCAGGAGGCGAAAAGAAAATCTGTAAACTTAAGCGGTGATGTGCTGCCATTGGTGAAATTGGAGTGACCATATGCCAGGAGTTATCAGACTGAACTATGGCTACTGAGGAGTGAATTACAGGAGGATTTTCACAAACAACTGATTCAGGTTGGTCACTAGACAATACACGGAAGCTACCCCCCCACTCGACAGGCCATTGTTCGTGTAAATATAGTAGATGAGTCAATGTCTTATGTTTACTATCAGTGTGAGGAACAAAAGCTCCCTCAGGTCTGGAATGCCGACGTTCAAACGATACAATCACACGATGGTTTTCTAAGTTAAACCCCGACAATTCTTCCATGATTTCTCGATAAGCAGGCGACCATAGTTCCTGAGTTATCAGCTTCTGCCAAACCTCACTTAGATATTGAATAGGAAAACTAACCATACCCTTCTCAACATCACTATACCACCTAGAGTTAGGATCTACGACTTCCCCTTTGAGGAAACCTGGGTTACAAAACCAACCATCGTCCCTTTCCAGAAACAGTTCTACGCTTGGGAAGGATTGTATTAACTCTTTGGATGCGTCCTCTTCGAGAAGATTTTCAAACTGCATCCAACAGTAAGGACTTTTATGAACCACTGCATTCTGCAAAGCATTCCAATTTAACACTATACTTAACCTCACTTTCCTTCTAAGACAGACTTTTCTAAATCATTTAATATTCGCATAGCAGATATCAGACCACTTGCGCCCAAGGTTAAAATGTGAGTGCAGCATAGCTATCTTCACTAGTACACGGAGTCGTGAGGTCAGTCGTCAAAATACATGAGATAAGAATATGTCCATAGACCGGGTTTTAAGCTGTTGTAGACAGTCTGATTATTTCTGCCGCAATTTGCTTTAGTTAATATAATTTATCTACCTTCAACATAATGTAGAGACGCTCCGCTTTGTTGCGTCTCTACATAGTCTAGAAACAATCGAAAATACAATTTTCGAGAGAGCGTCAACTAAACCGTATTGATTTCTGCCTCACTCTCACTAGTAGGATTTAAAACGAAGATCAGGAGCGGAAAACACTTTAATGCGTCTAATGTTGTAAATATTACGTCCGCCCTTGACATCCCCAGGCACGACTATACGAGCAATGCCCTGATCGCCAAGCAGTTGTGGATCAACAGAGGGATCGTCCTTAGTGGCATATGCAACGAGAACTTGTTTGCCTTCAAAGTTGGGGTCAATTTCACCTTCTGACAAGACGATTTGGTAACAATCGGTGGCTTCAATAACAATATACTGCCGTAGAGCGCCGTTCTTCACAGTTGGATCGGGATTTGGTTTTAGCCCCCCGACAGACTGAATCAGATTCCATAGCGGCACTCCGACATAGGTATGAGTTTGCTGTCCTTGTGCTGAGCCGAAGCTGACTGTGACTTCTTGACTTGGTAACGATTGCAGCTTTGATAAGCTAAAAGTTGTCGGCTGCACGACTTCACCGCCTAAGCGAACACGCTCGCTGATGCCACCAGAACACTCTGCTTGTTCTGAAGAAGTTGAGCTAACCTTGACCTTTGCTAAAGGGTCTGCTAGAGTTGGTTGCCCTAAGCCTAGTATCGATAACATTAAGGACACAATTGTAATGCGGCGAGTCAAGCCCATAAAATATACCCCAGTTCTTAATTCAAAAATCAGATTGTTTGGTTAAATATCAAGCCTTCATTTCTCCTGAGCGATCGCGCACACCGCCCAAAGGAAAAGACTGTCTAATTTATTACCAACTATGTTATTATCAAAATACAATTTACTAAATGCTGAGACTAGCGTAGTTACAAAAAATATTTGATACATACTGTACGTAATTTACTTAAGAAAGCTTTTTAACCAGGTTAATTCGTTGAAAAACCTAGATCCCCGACTTCTTCAAGAAGTCGGGGATCTGATTATGAACCATTAACAATTAACGGTGAATCCTAGTCATTCCACACGACAGGTTACCCTTCAATCTACTGCTACTTTAGATTTTGCTTTGATTTTTGCGGATATTTTTCTCTTCATCAAGATGCCGAAGACTCCTGCTACTGCTGAACCACCAATCGTTAGGGGTTCGGGCACAGGAGTAGCTCCAGAGAATCCAAACCCCTTAAACACGGATAATGATTGACTGCTGCCCAGAAAGCTGTTAAAGTCCCTAGAGGCATCTGGGTTTTGACTTTGTTGGAGTACAGCTGAGCCATAGACAATCCGATTATAAGCGCTGGTAGGCGGAGTGTATGCAATTTTGACTAGACTCGGCTGTGTTAAAGCGTCTGTAGTGTAAACAACGCCCGCATCTATACTATCATTAGTTATACTTGACACTCTATTGAGGACATCACGTACATCTGTTCCTAAGACAAGTTTAGGTTGGATTTGCTGTGATATCCCTGAATTGGTAAATAATTGCTGGGCAAACTGTCCTGCTGGAACAACCGCAGGATCACCAATAGCCACTTGACGGAACCGTGAATCAGCTAGGTCTTGAACGCTTGAGATAGCTAAGGTTGAATTTGTCGGTTCAATTATAGCCAAGGTGTTGGTTAGTACGTCTTGCCTGGTTCCTGCTATTAGTTTGTTATTAGATTGCAGAGTATCTAACGGTGCTTCGGATACTGGGAAGAAGATATCTATGTTATTTGTTCCCGTGAGAATTTGATTAACGAGAGTACCAGAAGCCCCAAAGGTATTGGTAAAGAAGACATTTGGGTTGTTTTGCTGATAAAGTGTCTCAACCTGCTGTAAGCTGCCGTTTAAGCTGGCAGCAGCATATATGTCAACCTCACCACTAACTGTGGCTGCTTGTGCTGATTTAGCTTGGACTCCACCAAATCCCAAAGCAATGCTAGCGGTTGCCAGTGCTAATTTGTACCTTTTCTTCATGAAATACTTCCTGTATTAATGTGCTGCATGTAACTAAAATTTTGCCAATAGACTCAAGAAGTGAAAATTAATTCTGCGTTCGTCAAAATTGAAGGTCAAAGCAATTTTGCTGTACCCTATACAAAGGACAGTTTCGGCGAACGCCCCTACATCATTTCTCATCTATGTCTAATTCGTTTCATTGGCACCCAGTATTAGAAAGCAATTTTCTATCCAATGCTGTAAATCGATACAGATGATCACTCAAAGAGCATTCCCTTAAGGGGGACCAGTCCTTGCATCAGTCTGAAGATTTGGAAGATACTGAAGTTGGTAAATGCTGCCAACGAATCTAGTATTTAAACTTATCTTAATCAGTAAAACTTTACAAGAAGTTGGTAAGCATCTTTATCAAAAAAATACAATTTACACTGTATTTCTACTGATACCCCTTGCCTAAGAGAGGAAACTTCATTGTAAGTTTGTAGTTTAGCGTCTTGGTGAGAGTACAACTATGAATTAAAAACAATGTCACATAAAGCACTAAAAAGTGGAAAAAGTTGTAACTAAATTTACATTTAGACAATAATTTACCAATGAAGTAGGATAAATACCTGTACTGATCGCCTGCTAAAAAGAGCATCTGTAGCTTTTCTGTAAAATGATGCAAAGCAGCTTGGATATCGTCATGCAGATATCAATGTTTAAATGATAACTATTAGAACTTTTGGAGATGTGTATTAGCTACTTATTAAGCAAATTTCTGAATAAATCGTCGAGCACGCTATCAAGGTGCTGAAGTTCGCCATGTGGAACATCATTAGTTACTTTGCTGGATTAGACAGAAGGATGTAATCGTTCTATAGGACTCCTATTTGATTTCTGAACAAGACTAAGAGAGAATACGGTGAGGATTCATGCCAATACTGCGAATATTACCTCCTGCGACATTCAACAAATTAACTTTCACTCTTCCCAATTTTCTATCTTGAGGTTTGGAATTTGGGAAAAGTCTTTGTAATTGCGTGTGACTATCGTTGCGTCAAGAGCTAGAGCTATGGACGCAATACGTAAGTCTTTTTCAATTTTCTTTTTTGCTAGAGCCTTGGAGTTTTGCCGTAAGACTTGATAGCAGTTTTCGGCATCTAGGTCAAAGTTTAAAACGGTTATCACCTTGAAAAACTCTGTAGTTTCCCACAGCTTGGTGTAAAGGTAAATAAGCTTTGGCGCTTGTGCAGGGTCATTTAATCTCCCAACCCAGCCATTAAATAGCTCTTGCACGGTAATTATGGTGATTGCTACATCATTATAATGTTTTGCAACAGAGGCAATTATTGGCTTATTTCCAGCTAAAAACAATGAGGCATGGTCAGTATCGAGAATCCAGAAGCTCATATATCGCTGTCTTGTTCGCGTTCTGCTCTTATTTCTTTAATGATTTCCATAAAATCTGGATCATCTTTAAAAATTCCGGCAAATTTCATCAAAGGGTGATCTGAGGTAGATGCTTGTACTGGCACCGGAATCTTAATAATTTCCGCTTTGGCTAGACGCTTCTTTAATAGCTGCTGAACTTTCTCAATTGCGCCCTGTTTAGTTTCATCTGTAGTTTGGCAATCAGGAACTTCTAGGACAGTAGCTACAGTAGAGCCGTCAGCGGTACTTTCTAATAAAATGTTCCAATTATCCACAGTATTCACCTTTAGTAATGTTTTATTTGCATTTTCAGTTTATTTTAATTATATTTGCATTTTCATCTCTAACTAGGTTGGGCAGATGCTGAGGGATTGATTTTACCTGTGGATTCGGGAGAGTACTCCTGCATCAGGGACCAGCAAAAAAATACCCGAACTAAGTCTCATCAGATCCTTAGCCAGTGACGAGAGGCTGCCTTTTGTCGTGCTGCGAACCAAAATACGCATAGTAGGAGTAGCTGCGAACCGACCGAGTGTGCCATTCGCTGACAATAGCTTTGCGGGTGAGGGATGGATTGGGCGCAGGCATAGTGCCATGAATGACGTTTGGATCAAATAACACCACATCGCCCTTCTTGATAGGAAACGGAACTCTTGGTAAACCTTCAGTCAGGGAGGCAGTCTTCTCACAAACCAGCTTCCAGATAGTTCTGTTTTCGAGAAATGCGCTTTCTGAATCCTCCGGCGAAGGCAAGCGGAGTAAGTTGAAAATCTCCGGGTGATTATTAACAACTTCGTCATAAAGGCGGAGGCGCACACTTTTATGCGTTCCCGGAATCACATAAAACATTCCGCAGTCCGGGTGAATGTCTTCGAGTGCACACCATGAGCGACAGACGCACTCAGGTGGATCGCGGAACAACATCACCGTGTCCGAGTGTGGTTCGCGGCCTCTCTCCCATAAAGATGTAGTACCGTATTTGAGTATCGGCTCTTCTCCAAAGAGGGAGATTAAATACTGACGAAGTGTAGCATCGTTTCTCAGGCTCTTCGTGGGTTCATGGTGATCATTGAGCGCATTCAGTTCTGACACAAAGGCTTTTTCGTTTTCTAGCGGCTCTTTCCTCCAAGGAAAATTTTGATAAATATTGTATCTGCGTTGAACATCTTTGCAAGCGGCTACATGAGCATCGATCACAGAGAAAGGTAGAATCTGTTCGAGTACGACGTAACCGTGCTTACGGTAATGGTCGATCCAGCCATTTACTACTTTACTGTCCATGACCGCGCTCCAGAGTAAATATTGTATAATTTATACAATGTACAAGTTCCTACTTTTGTGTATATAGGTATAACGATAAGACGTCGTTTCCGGCTTTTCTCAATTATCTCCAAAAATTGATTATACTTTCATTAATACCCTGACATCATGACTAAAAATGTCTATTGCCCATGCCCCTCTGTTAGTGGGAGCAAGTATTTAAAAAGGTCATCTAAAGCGAGATTAGCGCTGATGGGACCGCTGCCTATCCAATAAATTCCTACTGGATAAACCTGACCGTGCTGCACTGCCTTCAATTTTGATCCTAAGGAAGTACTTCCTATTTGCTTTATGGTTTTTTGATTGTGTTCGGAAACCGAATGTGAAATCCGCTTGTCGAATGTGAAGTCAAAAATGACATCGTAATCAACAGACAACAATTCTTCAGAGGAAATCAGATACCAAGCGCTACGTATTTTCAAATGATGATCAGTTCCTCCACTTATAGGTGATATCTGCTGAGCCAAACCAGCATCTTCAAAAATACCCCTTGAGAAACTATCCTGATCTCTGAGAAATAGCCGAACAATTCCGTTGTTAACACTAATAATTGACGCCCTAGTTGAAGTAAGACGAGCGCCCATAGAAGCTTTAAATGAACGTAAGCGAGATTGGTAAAGCGCGATCACTTTTTGGGCGCGTTCAGTTTTGCCCAAGACAGTGGCCATCTGCAGAAAATGGGATTTCCAATCTCGAACGCTGTTAATGTGCATCAGTACAGTCGGTGCTATATGTGACAATAAGGGGTAAATATTCTGATTGTCTTCTAAACCTAAAATCAGATCTGGCTTGAGAGCTAAGATCTTTTCTATATTTATCGGTAAACTTGCACCCCCTACTTCTATAATGTCTTTTGCAGTCAGTGGGTCAATCTGTAACCAATCAAGCCATTTTAGCGGTCCTCCAACGGGTTTAACTCCTAGAGCCAGTGCATCTTCTAACAACGGAGTGTCGAGGATGACTACTCTATCTGGGTGAAGGCTCACTCTCGTCTGCTCCAATCCATGTTTGAAGATGCGGACGGTATTTGTTGTAGTGGCGGGGCGTGGTGCCAGACTATGAGCCTGTTGGTAATCATAGCTACAACCTGATACCATTCCTAACATTAACAATCCAACTAACAGCAGTTGCATTAGTAAAATCACAGCTTAAAATTGCCAGCCCACGCTCAAGTATGCCTCAAAGGGCGCACCGGGAAAAACTTGCGTTTGACCATTAGCCCCTACATAGTAAAGAGTGTTAAATAAATTCTGGAGATTAAGTTGTACCCGCAAGTTGTTGCGGCGGTAGTAAAGAGCAGCGTCAGTGCGGAAGTAAGAGGGTAATGTAAAGGTGTTTGCCAAATCTCCATAGCGATCGCCCACATAAAAAAGACCTAATCCACCGCCAAATCCTTTCCACGATCCGGTGGGAATAATGTATGTCGTCCATAAAGACGCGGTGTTTTGAGGAACGTTAAGAAAATTCCCCACTCTGATGCTGTTGTCTTTAGTAATGCGGGGATCAATGTAGTTGTAGGAGAAAATGATGTTCCAACCCGGTGCAATTTCTCCTGTACTATATAGTTCAATCCCCCGACTTCTCTCCTCACCAGTTTGGATTCTAAAGCGAGAATTATTAGGATCAACTGTTGTGAGGTTAGTCTGCGTCAAGTCATAGAAAGCTAGAGTGGTAGATAATTTATTATTGAGTAAGTCTGTTTTCACTCCGACTTCATACTGAGTACCACGGCTAGGTTCAAAAGAATTCCCTTGCGCATCAGTACCGATGACCTGCTGAAAAGATTGGCTATAGCTGGCGTAGAGGGAAATTGGTTTAATCGGCTGATAAACTATACCTAAGCGTGGACTGAAGGCATTATTATCTTGACTAGTTCTGCGTCCATTCAAGTTGTTGAGAGAGCTTCTATTGAGCCAGTCGAAGCGCCCTCCTAAAAGAAACTTTAGGTTGTCAGTTAGTGAGATTTGGTCTTGAAGATAAACCCCTTGAGCATTATTGGTACTGGAGTTATCACTACTACCCGTAATCGGACCTGCGGGAGTACCATACACCGGATTGAACAGATCAATTGGACTACGTGGATAAATATTTTCCTTAGATCTAATATCTAACCAGAACAAATCAAAACCAACTAATAGTTTATGCTCAATACTACCAGTTTTAAATTGACCCGTCAAATTGGTATCTGTGAAGTATTCGTTGTCCATTTCACTGTAATCGGAAGCGATGCGGTCTAGCGTGCGATTATCAGCTTCTAGACTGTCTAAGAATGTTGCCAGACCCCGCGCCGGGTTAGTGTCTTTGTTTCCATACTGGAAGCCAATACGTAAAACCCAATTATCACTGAAGCGATGCTCAAGGTGGTAGGCAATGCGACTCTCTTGAAAACTGTTACTATCTGAAGGTTCGGCTAAATTACGACTGCGTGGAATCTTGCCGTTGGGATTTGGTAAAACAGTACCTGCTGCTATCAACCCCGCCTCCGGATCGCCATTTGGGTACTCAACATCTTGATACTCCCCTTCTACTGTTAAGCTGGTGTTTTTACCAATCAGCCAAGTCAAAGCTGGTGCGACAAAATAACGCTGTCTGTTGACGAAATCGACAAAGCTGTCTGCACTTAGATAGTCGGCATTCAGGCGATACAACAAAGTCCGATCTTGATTTAAGGGACCGGAAAAGTCAATTGAGGGTTCAACAGTTTTCTCAGAACCAACGCGTACCTGACCAAAGTAATATGGTTGTGATAACGGCTGTTTGGTGACACGGTTGATGACACCACCTGGGGATAGTTGTCCGTATAGTACCGAAGCCGGGCCGCGTAGAAGTTCAATTCGCTCTGTGTTGGCAGTGTCAACGGTGTTTATTCCTGATAAATCTTTTAATCCGTTACGAAATAAAGTACTACCAAAGCCTCGGACACTAAAAGAATCAAACAGCGTCGATGGAAATCCAGTTGTGATAATGCCTGCTGTTCGCAGTACCTCTCCTTGGTTTTGTGCATCCAAATCATCGAGCACTTGGCGAGGGAACACTTGAACCGTCGCCGGAATCTCGAGCAGGTTTGCCGGTGTCTTTGTTGCTGTCGTTGTATTATTAACTTTATAGGCTGTGTCTGGCTTCCCTGTGACGACTATTTCTATCGGCTCAGGGCTTAAACGTGACGATGGTTTTTGCTGTGGCGTAGGCTGCTGTTGCGATCTCTGTTGTGCTGTTGATGTTGCCGGACGTACTTCTACAAATAA
The DNA here is from genome assembly GCA_029379215.1 of Rhizonema sp. PD37. Taxonomy (GTDB): domain Bacteria; phylum Cyanobacteriota; class Cyanobacteriia; order Cyanobacteriales; family Nostocaceae; genus Rhizonema. Next base: position 1,493 of record JAQYWO010000081.1, on the reverse strand, counting down.
AAGCCCGTTTTGTTGCACTACTGACGCTGTAGGTGCAACTGTCTGTCCCACTAAGCGTACTTGGACAGTAACATCATCTTGTTGGGTTACATAAACATCTGTTATTCCAGGTAAAGGATTTTGGATGTGAAACTCTTTCCCTGAGGGTAATTGCAGCCGTGTATTTTTGAGCCAGATGAGAGATTCATTGCCAATTGGGGGTACGGAAAAGAATTCTTCTCGTGCCTGAATTGGTGTCGTTAAAATTACTTGTATCCCAGTTTTTGTTGGTACAAGCTTTATCTGAGTCACGGGCACAACTTGTGTTTGTGGCGGTGTACTCGGTACAGGCGATTGTACTAGCAAATCTAGAGCACTCTTTGTAAAATGCTCCCTCTGATTCAAATTATGAAATTCTCTCAGTGGAGATTGACTCTTAGCGGGCGTTGAGATTAAAGCAACGAAGCCTGTAACGAGTCCAAAAAATATGGTCTCAAAAATTCTTGTATTCATTATTTTTCATACTCTCACATCTATATGGCGTTTCACCCGTAACAAACAACTCAACGCCTTTGCTGTTTGACTCACCTACAGCGATAGAAAATTCAGAATTACTGGGATCGGCTGTGAGGATATTAGATTGGGTGAGGTCGAATAGAGCCAAATTTACCGAAAGTTTATCACCGAGTAAATCTGCTTTAGCACCGACTTTGTATTGAGTTCCTCGTTGTGGTTGAAATGACTGCTCAGTTGCGGTTAGTCCAGCTTGGGGAATTCAGGAGCGAGCTAGCGCTAGCGTAGAGGGAAATCGGTTTAATCGATTGATAAACTTCGTCTTCACAAGAGAAGCTATTGCACTACGTCTAAGAAGACTGAAGCTATTGGTATTAAACAAAATGCCAAAATTATTTTTTTCATGATATTAACTCTCCACTCCCCCTTACAAAAAACGAGAAAATTGTCTACAGTATGTGCATGAAATTCACATCAACGCTTGCAAGCAACTTAAAACAAACCCATAGTGGGGCTTGTCGTTGTAAATCTTTTTACTAATTAAATTGGTAGAAACATAGTTATAACTGCCCTATTATCCCAAGAAGATATAATTTTTGAGCGTTCATGTTTTGTTCGATCCGGACTTTTTTTTGTTCAAAACGGACTTTTTAACTGTGAAAAGACTTGGGATTAACCGCAAATTTCTTCCGAAATGCATGATGAAACGAGCTAAGGCTTGCGTAGCCTACTTTCCGAGCTACTTGCGTTACATTCATGTTTTTCTCGATTAATAGCTTGTGTGCTAATTCCATACGGTAATCGTGCAGGTAGCCAAACACCGTAGTTCCAAAACAGTAGCGAAAGCCAAGTTTGAGTTTGCGATCATTCAGTCCAACTTGCCGTGCTAACTGTATGAGAGAGGGTGGGTTGTCTAGATTTTTCAATAAAATTTCCCTAGCATAATCAGTAAACCAAAAAGTTTTCCCACTCGGGCGATCGCGAGGCCTGCCATAAGGATC
>JAQYWO010000508.1 GCA_029379215.1 Rhizonema sp. PD37 | reverse complement strand
TGTCCTTGTTGACCCATGCGGCGGCGTTTGTGATAATTTGTAGACAATTCTGTAATTGCTTCAGCTAATTTTCTAATATTATTCCCTGGCACAAGAATACCTGTTTCTCCATCTTGCAAGTGTTCTGGAATGCCTCCAACTGCACTGGCAATAACAGGTCGATAACGAGCATAGGCTTCAAGAGTCACAAGGCCAGCCGGTTCAGGCCACACACTAGGGAAAATTAAAGTAAAACACTCTTGATAAAGAGTATTTATTTTTTCTCGATCGCACCAACCGTGCCAAATAATCCGGTTGCTCAATCCTAGCTGATTAGCTAACGTTTCCAGCCGGGATCTGTCCCAACCTTCACCTGCAATGTCAAGTTGAATTCGCTCGTCTGTATGTACTAGTGTTCTGAGCAGCCATTCCAGTCCTTTATCAGGAACAATTCTACCTACAAATAAAATTCTGTGATTTTTATGTGTTTCTAAACTTAAAGGTGCAGCTGCTGTTTGCGGTACAGAGATCCCACAATATAATGTTGCAGTAAGTTGAGGTGGTACGCCGTTTTTAATTAGCTGTCCCCGTACATAGTCACTATTGGCAAGGAGAATAACTTTTAGTTTTTTTAAGTGAGTGAGAAGCTGATGAACATATTGCAATTCTTTAACTGCTCTTAGAGGTTTGCGGCTACCACATTTGTCTACAGCTTTGCCCCAGGCGCATCCCAAATAAGAGAAATTCCGATTGCAAACAGCACTTTGTCCAGCTAGATATTTTGTCCCACTAGGACAATAGAGTGAGTGATTGTGAACGGTGAAAACAGCCGGACATTCACCAGAAATCTGTAGTAGCAAATCTACACTATGAACATGAAGCAATTTAAACTGGCTCTGATCGACATTCGTCAGTGATTTTATCACGCGATCATTGACCCCTGGTAAGCGATTGTCAAATAAATAAGCTAAATATGCTTCTACTCCCCCACCTGTACCTACCTGAAAAGTGGAACAGTGATAAATCATTTTTTTTTCATACATTGAGCTAGTCAATATATCACTGTTATGATTAGTATTATCTGTTAAATTATACATAAAGTAAGACAGTTTAGTTAAGATTATGTATGGCTGAGCCTAATAAAACTATTTCTTATTTCAGGAATTGTGTATTTCACTCTTTCTCTTACAAAATATAAGAGTGAATCATGAAAAAACTCGCTCTTATATTTCTATAAACTTTTCAAGTAAAATCCTTTTCAATTGCTCACTCAATGACCAAAAAGACGGTAGTAGATGCAATGCGGTCGTTCGGGTATAAAAGAGTTAAAGGATAACAGAACTATTTTTTTACTGGAGTAAAAAATGGCAAAGTTACGCGCAGTAAATAGTTCTTTTGGGTTTATCTGACTTGATCGACTTCGTATTGCGTCTTGTGATATTCCCAAAGCTTACCGCGTCGCTCAAGTAATTCTTGATACATACCCTGCTCTACTATAGAGCCCTGTTCCAAAACAACAACCTTATCTGCTTGTGCAATTGTAGAGAGTCTGTGAGCAATAGCAATGACTGTTCTACCTACAGAAAGCTTTTCTAAGGATTCCTGAATCAATCGCTCCGTGACAGAATCTAATGCGCTTGTGGCTTCGTCCAAAATGAGAATGTCTGGGTTACGTAGTAAGGCGCGTGCGATCGCAATCCGCTGACGTTGTCCTCCAGACAAGCGAACTCCTCGATCTCCCAACCGCGTTTCCATACCTTCGGGCATGTCCAAAATAAACTCTAACGCATTCGCCAGCTTAGCCGCTTCTCGAATTTCTGCTTCCGTTGCCTCTGGCGTACCGTAAGCAATATTATTTAAGACAGAAGTATTGAAAATAAATGTATCCTGGCTGACTACAGCAATTTTGTGACGCAGGGAGTTGATTTCAAATTGCCTTGCATCAATTCCATCAAAGAAAACCTTCCCTTCTGTTGGATCGTAAAATCGGGGAATTAAATCAGCGAGTGTTGTTTTCCCAGCACCAGAAGCGCCAACTAATGCTGTCATCTTTCCCCGTTCGATGCTAAGCGTAACATTATTTATCACCAGATAACTGGGGTCGTAGCCAAAATCGATTGAGACTAAGTCTATAGACTGCTTTAATCCTTTAAAGTCAATTGTGCCGTTTTGGAAGTATGTTTTATTATCTGTTCTGATAATTTCTTTGATGTTCTCTGCTGAACCTAGTAGGGTGTTTAAATACGTTAATGTACCGTTAACATCTTGTGCAATTGGTACAAGACGAAATAGAACAAAGAAGAACGTTAGTAAAGGACCAATTTCTGGTGTCTTACTACTAATAACGTTAGTAAAAGACAAAATAATCATCCCAATAATAACGGTAGTAGAGATTCCTTCAGCAATTGGCTTTACGAGTGTCCATATCAATGTCACTTTTTCGGACGTGCTTACTATCTGATCGCTAGCTGCATAGTACCGTTTACGTTCAAACTCTTGAGTTCCAAATGTCTGGACTGTCCGAATTCCACTAATAAATTCTATTGCTGTCGAAGTAAAATTTCCGTTAGCGATTGATGTACTAAAACTTGCTTCTCTAACTCTTCCATTAAGCGTTTTAAATCCTACTGCTATGAGGGAAAATAGTAATATTGTGATAATTGTAAGTTGCCACGATATCACCACCATTGAAATTAAATAGACAATAATTGTCAGCCCTCTTGTAAAGATAAAAGCTGAGCCGCTAAAGCCTTGTTTTAGCCTTTCAATTTCTGTCGTAATCGTATTAATGAGTTCGCCTGAGCGACTTTTATTGTAGTAACTTAGCGGTAGAGATTGCAGTTGTTCAAAAACCTTTTTCCGTAGGCGATCGCTCAGATGCAGTTGACTAAACTCAGTATAAATCTGTGCAAAATAATTGAACCCAGCACGCATCCAAGTACTTAATAAAATCAAAACTGATATTCTGATTAAACGACTTACCGGCGATGCATTAATTCCCAAAATGTTAGTATTAATCCAACTTACTCCAGTTTTTATGGGAGCGGCGTTAGGATTGGCTAAGCTTTGGAGAAAAGACATGAGAAATCCAATAGTAACACCCTCAAATGTTGCTGCCAAAAATGAAAATATTACAGCTAAAATGGCAATTCTTCTAAAGTGTTTAAACTCTTGCAAGATTAAGCGGTTATTCTGCCAAAAGCTGGTAGTTTTCACTACACTCTTAAGCAGGTTTGTTAGTGGTTTGGATTTGAGAAGCATAACTATTTTTCCTTAATACTTTGAGCAGGCATATACCGCAGTTGCCACACAAAAAACTTTCCTCAATAGATGAGTCATCAATTACTACTACTCATCACAGTATAACTT
>JAQYWO010000080.1 GCA_029379215.1 Rhizonema sp. PD37 | reverse complement strand
TTTAGGTATTGATTCAAAAAATTTAGATGAGAAAGCTTCTAAGTATCTGTATAAGTTAGAATTGGATCATAAAGTAGAAGTTCGTGAAGGTATATTTTCAACCACAGATTTATCTCAAGGACAACGCAAGCGGTTAGCTTTGCTGATAGCTTTATTAGAAGATAGACCAATTTATTTATTTGACGAATGGGCTTCGGATCAAGATCCTTATTTTCGAGAGATTTTTTACAAACAAATTTTGATGGAACTAAAAGCAATGGGTAAAATTGTTTTAGTCATTAGTCACGACGATCGCTATTTTGATTTAGCTGATCGGATTGTTAAGTTGGATTACGGTCAATTTGTCACCAACTAACTAATTAAAGAGCCAACATTAAATATCAGTAACGTGTAAGAGAAACTAAGCCATGTCCCCAGATACAGAGAAAATCGCTTCACTGAGTTAGCGATTTCTACCATCGCACCTATTAAAGTTGACAATACCTGCCAAAATCTAATCAAAAACAGACATTGGCAGATGACAACACATACCGATTATCTACTTGAGAATTCTACTTAGTATGTTATGAGTAAATATCCAGACATCACCAACTCAATTTTTATTTTCCTAACTAACCCTGATTTTTACTTTTACTCTGCTTAGAGTAACAAAAGAGGACTAATGCAATTTCCTAGCTTTAGTAAAGTCAAACATCAACAGTACTGGCTCATGGGATTAGTGACCGCAGGATTGTTGGGAACTGCTACCACTGTTTATTTGATAGTGCAAAGTAAAGTACCGTCATCGGATCTGACTCAGCAAACAGTCGCAGTGCAGTTGAAAGACATTGCAGTGCAAATCAAAGCGAACGGTACTGTGCAGTCGTTACGAAAAATTAATCTTAGTCCCAAAGCGCAAGGTCGAATTGAGAAACTGTATGTGGACGAAGGCTCTCAAGTGAAACAGGGACAATTAATTGCCCGTATGGACAGTCAGCAATTTCAGCAACAGGTAGATCAATACAAAGCAGCGCTTGCCAAAGCTGAAGCTGATCTTGCCGAAAAGCGTGCTGGTAGTCGCCCTGAAGAAATAGGTGAAGCTAAAGCCCAAGTTACAATATCCCAAGCTAACGTAGTTCAAGCTCAAGCAGAGTTGACTCAAGCGGGAGAAGAACTTCAACGTAACCAATTCCTAGTAAAAGAAGGAGTTGTTTCCCGACAGACTTTAGGGGATCTTTCCAGTAAAAAGTCTCAGGCAAAGGCTAACGTAGAAGCAAAGTTAGCCCAGCTAAAACAACAACAACAGACTTTGCAAAAAGTTCGTAACGGTACGCGCAAAGAGCAAATTGTTGGCTCTAAAGCTAACGTTGCTCAAGCTCAAGCACAGTTGCTCTCCTACCAAACTCAACTGGAGGATACTTTGATTCGTGCTCCTTTTGCTGGCACAATTACACGCAAATTTGCCCAAGAAGGTGATTTCGTGACTCCAACGACTTCTGTTTCTTCCAGTGATGGTGCGACATCTGCATCCATTGCTGAACTTTCCAGTGGGTTGGAAATAGAAGCCCGAATTCCTGAAGCGAGTATTGCCCGCATTCATACAGGACAACAGGTACAAATTCACTCAGATGCCTATCCCAATAAAACCTTTCAAGGAAGTGTGCGTCTTGTGGCACCTAGAGCTATACAAGAGAGATCTAGCGCAAATTCATCAAGTGGGGGTGTTACCTTTTTTGGAGTCAAAGTGGCGCTAAAAACAGGTGAAGACTTGCTCAAATCCGGCATGAATGTGAACTTGAACTTTATCAGCGACAAAATCCACAATGCCTTAGTTGTTCCTCTAGCAGCAATTGTCACTTCAAAAGATGGTCAGACTGGGTTGTGGGTGCTAGATGAAAACAACAAACCTCAACTCCGACCAGTCACTACTGGCTCGATTAGTAACAATCAAATTCAGATTCTTAAGGGAGTGACTAAGGGGGAACATATATTGATCAGCCCACCTCTAGAACAAGTTATTCCCGGTGTTGACACAACGAAATAAAATTTGTATTTCATAATTATAACATGAATATATTTGAAAGCGTCAAAATTGCAGTTACGACTTTGAAATCTAATAAGCTCCGCAGCAGTCTGACAATGCTGGGGATCGCAATTGGTAATGCAGCAGTGATTGCTTTAATTGGTATTGGACAAGGAAGTCAGAATTATACTGCCGAAAAGCTAGAGTCGTTCGGGGCAAATAGTTTATTCGTTTATGTTACTGTTGATACCAAAGGCTCCACAAGTGAAACGCGCCAACTTGTGTTGTCAGATGCGGAGGCGATCGCCACTCAAGCACCTAGTGTCAAGGCAGTAGCTCCTCAAATCAGCTCACCACTCTTAATCTCTTACCTTAACCGCAATATAAAAAGCAGTATTACAGGGACAACTCCAGGGTTCCTCTATGTCCATAACATGACTGTGGCCAAAGGACGGTTTTTTAATCAATCTGAACAGCAACAAAATCTGCAAGTCGTGACTTTAGGAGCAAACCTAGCCCAGAAACTATTTGGCAGCGAAGATTCGCTTGCTAAGGACGTACAAATCGGCAATGTGAGCTTTTTGGTGATTGGAGTTATGAAAGCCAAAGGTTCGTTTGCTGGACAAAATTCCGATGATGCTGCTTATGTGCCAATCACCACAATGGCTAACCAGTTGATGGGACAGCGATCGCCCTACGGTATTCCAATTGATAGTATGCAAGTATCTGCAACAGATAAGCAGAGTATCCGCGCTGCGGCATTTCAAATTACCAATATTTTGACGCAACTGCGAGGTAAGCAAGACATCTCAGTCTTCTCTGATATATCTTTTAACGATTTGATCAACCAAATCACTCAAGCATTGTCTTTAACACTGGTAGCTATCGGCAGCATTTCGCTGTTAGTAGGCGGCATTGGCATTATGAATATCATGCTAGTCTCAGTGACTGAGCGTACCCAGGAAATTGGTTTACGCAAGGCAATTGGAGCAACTCAGGAAGTCATTTTAACTCAGTTTTTGATTGAGGCAATCATTCTGTCAGTATGTGGAGGTCTCATTGGCATTGGTGTTGGTCTTAGTTGCACCACAATCATCGGAATTCTTACCCCTTTAAAACCCATCGTGCCAGTACAGGCGATCGCTGTGGCTGCCAGTATCTCTGGTGGAATTGGTCTACTTTTTGGCGTTGTTCCAGCTCGTAGAGCTGCTCAACTTGACCCGATTGTAGCTTTAAGAAGCACATAAGTAAATGGAAAAAGTCATGACTCTTAACTCTTCAGTTTTAACTGCTAATTCCTTACCGCCGAACCAGTCAGTTATTATTCGCCTAGAACAAATTTTTAAGGTTTATGGCAGTGGTGAAACTGAAGTGCGAGCACTAAATGGTATTAATTTAATTATCAAAAAAGGGGAATATTGTGCAATTATGGGACCTTCTGGATCTGGGAAATCCACAGCAATGAGTATTATTGGTTGTCTGGATCGTTCCACTTCCGGAAATTATTACTTAGATAATATCGATGTGGCGCACATGGACGATGCTGAATTAGCATATATTCGTAACAAAAAGCTGGGGTTTGTTTTTCAACAATTCCATTTGTTACCACAATTATCAGCAGTAGAAAATGTTATGCTCCCGATGGTGTATGCTAATATACAATCAGCAGAGAGATATGAGCGTGCAGTCAAAGCTCTTCAGAAAGTAGGACTAGAAAAACGCCTCAATAACAAACCAAATCAACTTTCTGGTGGACAGCAACAGCGGGTGGCGCTCGCTCGTGCTATTGTTAACTGTCCAGTTTTGCTGATAGCTGATGAACCTACTGGTGCGTTAGATTCGCGCACAACTAAAGAAGTGTTAGAAATTTTTAGCGAACTCAATGTCAGTGGAATCACTGTTGTTATGGTAACCCATGAGCTAGATGTTGCTCGCCAAACTCAGCGCATCGTTTGGTTTCGCGACGGTCAAGTAGTACATTCTAACCTGACTCCAGAGCAGATTAATCAGATTGCTGTCTCATGACCATTAACCGGACATCATATCACTGAAAATACTGGCAGAAAATCAAATTGGAAAAGTAAAGATGCGGTTTGGGAGTAGCGATAGTTAAGTAATTACAATATTACTTTTATACTACAAACAATATATTTTCCATTATTCAACCAAAGATTGTCGAGTTATGGAATCCTGACGATCTTGGATAAATAATACAGCAACGCCGCTTGTAACCACTGCAAAGGCTGACGGAATAAATGGTATCCATAGCCCTTGTGTGAAAAGTGCGATCGCGCACACTCCATATAAAATGACAACTGTCGCAAATATAGCGCATCCCTTCTCTGACAGCGAACGAACGCACCAAACAAAAAAGCTTCCAACTACACACCATCCGGATATGCAGAGAATATCGCCCCAGAAAGGCAAAACCCAAAGAATTGGACGATTGTTCAAAACTGCACTCAGAATTTGGCTGACCATTTGCGCTTGTATAAATACTCCTGGTATTGCCTGGTAATTTTGCTGTGCAGCACTGTAGGGAGTTGACCACATGTCGCTGACGGTGCTGGCTGTTACTCCAATCAGAACTACTCGATCTTTAAGTAAATCGGGATTAACTTTATTGCTCAATACATCTTCGAGGGAAACTCTTTGATAATCAGAATAAGCATTACGGTAATTGACAAGTATTTGAAATCCTCCTAAATCTACTCCTTCCTGGTAGGCACCACTACGCTCAGGTTTTAAGCGTTTAAATTCTTTAGAGCCAAACTTTACGTAATCTTCATCAAGATGAGATTGAATATTTTCGGAAAATAAGTAACGAGCCGCTAATTGAAACGAGAGCGAAAAAGGCGTTTCACATGAAGAAGATGGCTCTTGTGGCATCGCCAAAATTTGGCGACGGACGATCCCATCTGGATCTTGAATTGCATCAGTAAAACCCTGACGTTCTACAGTTACTTCTTTAGGAGGTTTAACACCTTGGGTGTCATATTTACTATCTCGGCTTTTACAAACGACTACAACATTATCTTTACTAAGTTCAGAAGAAAGTTGTATCGGCTTTGATTTATTTGGGGGATCAACAAAATCTCGATAAATATCCAATCCCAAGACTCGCGGTTGATACTTTTGTAATTTGTTCAATAGTTTAGCCAGCGTACTATCCGAAATGGATTTCAGTCCCACAGTTGTCTCCTGTCGAGATTGAATATCTTTTTCGGTAATTTCGACCACTATTACTTTTGAATCTTGGTCTTCCTGAGGTCGTAGTCGTAGCATTTGGTCGAAAGTTTGCAGTTCTATCTTCTCAAAAACTCCCAAGTATCTCAAGCCTAATGTCGAAATAGCTACAAGAAAAGTACTAAATAGTACAGTCCAAAGTTTAGATTTTGAAGTTGAACTTTTACTTCTTGTCGAAACTGTACCCATCACAAATGTAGTATTATCAAAATTGTCACGCAGTTCTTGCCACGTAGTCGGAACAGTTGTCGGATTTTGACAGATGACTGGTAACCAACTGGCACAAGGAAAGTCGTTCTCTAACCCCTGAAGTCTTTCTCTTGCTTCTCGCATAGCTAAGTAAAGTGGTTTGCCACCTGCAAAGGCAACTAGAAAATTTTTCAAAAACTCTTGTGCTACTAAATCTGGTACTGGTTCCCGCATGACAATCATCTGGGGAATATTCAAATCAGCGAAATTTCGCGCCAAACCAATTCCATCGCAGGAGTTGAAAATTGCCAGTTTTAAACCGCGTGTAATTGCTGTCTTCAGTGCATTTTTCAACTGAGTAATTGTTAAACTTTCTGTCTGATTGATGTAAATTTCTCCGTTCTCCCCATCTGTATGACTAGCGCTATGTCCTGCAAAAAATAGAATATCCCAATCCTGATTCCACAAGGTTTCGTCAAGTTCTTTACGCGTTGGTTCTACAAGAAGCGTGGTTTGAGCATCTGTTAAACCTCGCAACAAAGAGCCGTCTTTATCAATATCAATACCAACTCTATTACCGAGAATTGCTAAAATCTTGACTTTACCTGTATGTGATTTTTGCAATACCTGAGGAGATGCATACTCATGATTGCTCAAAGCTAATTCAGCTTTAGGATAATCCTCAAAAAAATTCCACAGATGCCAAGGCAACCGATGTAGTGAAACTATATTTGTTTCAATAATAACTCTAATTTCATCATCCTGATTGAGTAGAGTCCGCACTTGTCGCTCAATATTCTGAAATGACTCAAATTTCAACCAAACATTGATACTTCTTTGTAGTTGTTGACAGATTTCATCAAAATCATTCACAGAAATATTAGTAATATCTTGTGAATGCACTTTTATACGTTGATGGTTACCCAAACGTTGATGAACAGCTTTGTATAGTAACTGCCACCTTTGGTAGAGTTCGCTTAGTTGTGGTGCTGCTGGTAGGCTTCCTGTTATTTTAAAAAGTTGATTATGATGCCAAAGTTGAGCCATGACAACAGGGAATCCTTTATTTAAATCTCCTCCCAACAAGCTGAAGACGACTAGCTTACTCATTTGTCCAACAGCTATTTGTCAACTATTAATATAGCACTCCGTTGAAGATATCGTGAAAATGTGTAAGTAGGTCGGCGTCAAGAAATATAATTGGTTGAGACAGTCATTTGTCCTTTCTCATTGCTCACCGATTTCAAAGGTATTTACGAGTCGTCAAGCCTATTATATTTATTTTCACTCTCTTACTTATACGTAACTACTATCGGTATTTTTTATAACAATAGATAATCACTAAATCACAAAATTTTCTATCATTTGATAACCATCAAGAATGACTTGGATGCTGAAACATTCTCCCACTTCACCTTCAAAGAGCTTCAATTGCACGTAGTTATCTTCAACTCTTGCTTGTACTTCCTGAATTAAGTCTTGTTCAGATGAAAGCAAAAATAGCTTGATATCTTTGGGTAGGTATTCGTCACCAATAGGATGTAGTTGTACGCGAATACTTACCTGTTCGTTAGCCAAGGGGATCAATGCAACGAGGAGCATAACTTTTTGAGACTCGATTTCCGCTCCTAAATCAATCACTTTAGCTCGTTTTATACTAGAAGTACTTAAGCTAGCACTACTTCTAAAATTAAAAGCTAGACTGCTGGAAGTTGAGTTAAAAAATGTCTCGATCGCTTGCCAAGAAGCGTCATAAATGCCAGTAAGCCAATGACTTAAATTTACTTGCCCTTGAGAAGAAAGCGATCGCTGCTGCCGCTGTTGATACAATCCTTGCCGCCACTGCTCGTTCTCTAGTAGCGCTCCCCAAGTTTTAAATGGCACTTCAAGTCTGGGAAATGTTACTGTCTGAGCTAAACGTTGCTGTAGATTTTCGGCTTGAATCGTCGGTAATTCTGGTAGTGGAAATACAACAGCTTTAACTTCCTCATCCACACAAAATTGGTAAGTTATCCAAAAAGCATTGAGATCTTTTGTTAAATGCCGCGCATCCAGACAATAAGTCCTATCCACTGAGTCGTAGTGTGCCAGCGATTTGAGTTCGGTATGGGTTGTGTAACCCCAAATCCGCACCCACTCCCCATCTGGTTTAACTTGCGCGGATACGTAATAATCTCCTGCCCAACTAGGAATATCTACCCATTCCTGAGGGACTTCTAATTCACTATCATCAATTGCCTCACTAGGAATTAATACAACTCGTCTATCACCAAGACAAATTGCAGTGCCATTGACAAATTCCCAAAAAGCAGGAATATCAGGGGAACTATACCAAACACTTGCCTCCGAAACATATTCAGTTTTTACCCAATGCAAAAATGCGTAGAGGCAAATTTGATTGATGTATGCGCACCAACGACTACTATGAGTTGCATAAACCTGGCTTTGCTGCCAGAATCGTGACTGGATTTCTGGTGTGATTTCTAACACCCATTCTCTTGGATCTACAAACGCGTAAGTCATTTTTACCACCTAGTGACAATTACGGATTCATGTCGAAATCTCCAAACTGATTTCTTAACCATTCCTCTAAAGCAATACTCATATCTTTAATTTGGTTGGGATTTACAGGAATATTCAAATCCCGGCTCCATTGGACTAATGCTGCAAGCATTGACTCTCTACCTTTAACCAGTTTGCGAGAAACTGTCGGCTGACTAATCTGCAACTGCTGCATGATTTGCTGCTGAGTCAGTTCCTGTTGGTAGTAAAACTTGAGTACTTCTTGGGATTGTCTATCCAGACTTTGTAATGATTTTAACAATACAGCGAACATTTGAAATCTTTGGTTTTGTCGCTCTTGGAGGTTTTCTTCGGCGATCATATCAGCTAATGGTGAAGAGGAGTCAGGGTCTGGTAAATCTAAGGTTTGGTTAGTATCACCGTCTAAGTGCAAAGCATTTAAAGATTTAACAGATGGAAACAGGTAACCCCGTAGGTAGAGAACTATCTGATTTAACCACTTTTGAATTGTCTGTACTTCGCATTGCTCAGTAGATTGAGTCAGTTGAGTTTGCCTTGAGTGGTTGTAAAGGTTGGCGATCGCTAACCACAGTTGAGGAGTTGGTTCCGGTAGTGCCTTTGTGCCTCCTGGTTGCTTCTGAACATACAGTTCTTTGAAACAAGTCCAAGCTAAACGATATTGAGCGATCACACTTTGTGATAATCCAGCGTTACTAAGAGCTTCTAAGAGCTGCTTTTTGCTCACTTTGCGTAACAATGCCCAATTGCTGCAAATATCGGCTTCCTGACGTTGACGTAAAATAATTCTTAGCCGACTGGAAATTGCCATAATGGCATAGGCTTTTAAGCTAGAAGATTTTCCCGCATCGAAGTCAATGAGGATTGTTTCGACTTCTGCATTCGCCATTTGGAAATAATCAGCCATACCATATTGACTGTTCGCAAATTTGGTAACTGTTTTTTGTGCGCTCCAATAACATGCTTCTTGTAAATAAGCCAAAAGATGCCTTTTGGCAAGATTACTGGATTGCGATCGCTCCTGCTTATACCAATATAGTGCCCAAAAGTTTTCTGCGTTAGCAACTTCTGGTGAACGCTCCAAGCAATTTTGGATACTTCGACGCAGTTTGATATCAACTAACCATTTACTGAATCTGTCTCTTTCTAATTGAACGAATGTTGAAAACATCTCCGTAATTTCTCGGCGAGGACGCATAAGCAATTAAAAATTTAAATTTATCCGAACTTAAGAAAAATTTAAATCTTGACAAAATTTATTAAATATGTTATACGTTTTTTCATCACTGACGATAGTGAAGAGTGCCCTTTAAAACTGACTAAATTCTGTGAGGCACTGCCCACCATACACTTGAATCTGGATTAATACAACCGTTTGGGTCAGTTAAGTTGAGAACACAGACTTTGAAATCCGCACTCATCTACCCATCTTTAACGAATAGCTGCCATGCCTATGGGTGAGTGCTGGTCAAAAAGTGATGAGTAATGAGTTACAAGAAGGGAATCCCCATAAATAAATTTAGGAGCTTGAAACCCTTTTTGGCAGAGAAAAAATAAATTCTTTCTGGCTGCTATCAAGCCTCTGCTTTTCTTCGGTCACCAAATCTGGTGGAAACGAAACGAAGAATCTTCAGAGATTAATGATTGTCATTGACCGCAGAGAATGTATACTTACTCACAAGTAAATAGTTGAGCTACTTCCGGCTTGGTAACTTTACCCATTGCGTTACGTGGTAACTGATCAAGTATGAGAATCCTAGTTGGGATCTTATACACAGCTAATATATCCTTGGCCCAACTTCTCAGTGCTAACAACGTCAAACTAGCTCCTTCAATGAGTACCAATGCAGCACAAACACGTTGGCCCCACTCAGGATCTGCAACACCAACAACTGCACATTCCTGAATATCCACATGTATAAGCAGCACGGACTCAATTTCTAAAGCTGATACCTTATAGCCACCAGTCTTAATAATGTCTACAGAGCTTCGACCGAGAATGCGGTAACTTCCATTTTCTACAACTGCAATATCACCAGTGCAGAACCAGCTATCACGGAAAGCTTTTTGAGTCGCTTCTGGTTTTCCCCAATACATTAGAAAAACGCTAGATCCACTGACTTGAATTTCCCCTGGTGTTCCTGGTTCAACTAAATTGAACTGTTCATCTACAAGCCTAACCTTAGCACCAGGTAGGGGTTTGCCTACGTATCCCGGCAATCTTTGCTCATGGAGTGGGTTGGATAAAGCCATCCCAATTTCGGTCATTCCATACCGTTCTAAAAGCATTTGACTACTGATGCTCTTCCACTTTTCAAGAACCTGGATGGGTAAAGCTGCCGAACCTGAAACCATCAGACGTAATTTGGCACAAGCATTGGACATGACATGTTGCAAATCACTTTCAGCCGCCTCCCAGGTTGTAATTAGCTTAGTATAGATTGTTGGTACCGCCATAAACAAACTCAACTCACTTTCGATGATGCGTGTCCAAACTACTTGTGCATCGAATAAGTCAAGCATCTCACATCTAGCACCAGCCCATAGAGCACAACTGAGTACATTAATAATCCCATGAATATGATGGAGCGGCAGAACATGCAGAATCTGATCTTCTGATGTCCATTCCCAGGCTGAAACTAAACTCTTTATTTGAGCTTGAATATTTTGATGGGTTGTCACTACACCTTTAGGTTTGCTCGTTGTACCACTTGTGTAAAGGATCATTGCAGGTCGATCAGTGCTAACCACAGGTAGATTATCAACTCTTGCATCGAACATTTCTGTAGTTAGGATAAATCTTATATCCTTACTTTGAGCTACCGGACGTAGTATTGTCTCAAAGTTCTCCTGAGCGATGATGATCGTTGCTCCTGAATCTGCAATCACATATTCCAACTCTCTAAGTGGATGTGAGACACACAGAGGAACTGCTATGCCACCAGCACGCCAAACACCCCATTGGGTTGCGACATACTCAAATCCTGGAGGTATAAGAAAGGCAACACGCTGCTGTTGTAAATCGTTGACATCGTCCAGTATGTAAGTGGCAACCTGATTAGAAGCATGAAGTAAATACTGATAAGTAAAAATACCTTCAGTCGCAATGATAGCCGTTTTATCTCCAAATTCTCTTGCTCGGGCAAACAGTGGAATATCCAAGATAGTCCTCCAACAAAGAAATGGCGCTTAGCAGCTATCTTAATCCGAACAGACTTTCGATTGAAAAATTTTTTGGGAGGAGAGCTTCTTTCCATGAACTGGTGTTCCAAATAGAAGAATGAAAGAAAATTTTTAGATTGTGATCCATGCTAGAGCGATCGCCCAGCAAGCGATGATAGCAAGTAGGGTTAATGAACCACGTCTTTTTTGTGTCACGCGCTCGTCGCAAAGGCGCAATGAATATATTTATTATGAGAAATTGGGTTTTGGAGAGGCGCTAGAAAAATTCCGCCAAGAATGCAGCGTTGTAGAAGCTGATATCAATCAGTCGCGAGATTTTTCTAAATATTCGCGATAATTCGCCAGATTGCCAGCTTGCTTTTTCCTAATGACAAATTTTCCCGCCAACCTACTTATCACACTTATTCACGTTTAGGTGAATAAGTGGGTATTTAGGAGTTTAGTCTTACTCCCCTTAAGTACTATCAGAGCAGAGTATAGTAGCTTTATTTCCGCGTCTAGTTCACTAGTAAGTTCTTAATTTGCAGTTTCGCAAACGCAAAATTCATATTTTAGAAACTCTTCTAAATATCATTAGAATGTTGCAAGTATGCATGTGGTGAGTTTGGAACGACACTGCCTTTCACTTGAGGGAGAATAGACAAAGTCAATATAGTAGCCACTATGAAGCTTATAGTGACAGGAATAATTTCAACGGCTCTCTTCATTTTCATTTCTTTAACCTCAAAATAATCAGTAATAATTAGTTATACAAAGCATGTGTTAGGGAATTCGCAATTTATTTGTCCAGAGAGAGAAAAAATAGTATCAATGGACTAACTGAACTTTGAAACACCCTGTCTTCCGGCTCATTGTTAGGAGATCAACTTAACGCATGCGCCATCGCCGCTCCCCACAAATTAACCGTTTCTACAATTAAGACTGCCCGACTTGTAAAACGGTTCAATCGAACTGCTAAATTTTTTAGGCAGGAGTAGGGGCAGGTTTTACAGATTGATTTTAAAGCCAATAAGTTAATCGGCAAAACCTGCCCGTACAGAGGTTTTACAGATTGATTTTAAAGCCAATAAGTTAATCGGCAAAACCTGCCCGTACAGGAGTTACTCTACTTGTTAAAGTGCTTTTCTTTACGTTCTAACCTTTAGAAAATATTTTCTTTTGTCATAAATGCTACACAAATGGTGAACGTAAAATCGCTTCTCTACAGCCTTTACGGCAATAATACTATTTTTTAATACTGACCAAGTATAATAATTTATTACACTTATTGCACATCCGTATTTACTCGTATTTTTTTTCAAAAATAAAATAGGATATCTATATATAACTCCCTTACACCGTCTGCTGTCTCCTCAATTGATAAGCAAGTGCCAGCCATTCGTGCGCTCGCTCACAATCGACAGCCTCAAATCCGACTGCTCTGAGGGCTGTGTCTACTGCATCCTCATAATCAGCGGTAAAACCTCCTAAAATCAGGAGTCCACCCGATGTATCATCATGACATAGAACTTGGCGAAAGTCAGAGGCAAGGGCGATATGTACTCGTGCTAGGATATTGCAAACAATGAGGTCAAATCTCTTTGTCGCGTCTATGCTGGGTACATTGTCGATGTCCATATTCATCCAATGTCCCAAGTTACTGCCATGCCCCAGGCTTCCTTTCATCACCGTTACCTGTTCAGTTACCCCATTACGATGTACGGCATCCTGTGTTGAAACTACGGCAACGCTGTCGTTATCCACCGCTAAAACAGATGCCCCAAGCTTCGCCATTGCAATACTCAGAATCCCCGAACCCGATCCGAGATCGAGAACGTTCATTGCGGGAACAACATAGCGTTCGAGCAATTTGAGGCAAAGAATTGTTGCTGGATGCAAACCACTGCCAAAGGCAAGAGTTGTCTCGAGTCTGATAACGACATCATCATCTGCCTCAGATTCATAGGGTAGCTCGTTTGTCAGCACCACAAACCGTTTACCAATTCGATGAACTAAAGAGTTTTTTCCTCCCACTTGTGTAGTCTCATCAACTACAGCCATTACAGGAGCATCGCATAATCCTGTACGTTGTAAAGGCGAGAGCAAATTCGCAATTTTATCTATGTGTGCATTTGTGTAAACATCCTGGGCTAGATACAAACACATAGTGAACGCCCATTGCGGTTGTTCTAAATCTTGAGCTATTGATGTGCTTGAATCAGAACCAGTATATTTCGCGATGTGAACATCACCCGTGTAATTAATTTCATTGAGTAGAGAACATACCCAATCAACCGCTTCGGCTGTTGTATTAAGGCTCAATTCCATCCACACCATCTTTTATTCCTTTTGCTCAGCTTTTAGAGCAATTTTACTTGCTCGCGCGATCGCTTGTATCATGTCCAGCCAGTGCATGAAAAGGTTCTGCACAGATTATCCGTCAGGGAGAGCGGGTAGCGGTAATTCTCTCTGCGGCTGAATACGATCGCTTACTGCATGAGAAGTTGGGTTTTGGAGAGGCGTTAGAACAATTCCGCCAAGAATACAACGTTGTAGAAGCTGATATCAATCAGTCGCGAGATTTTTCTAAATATTCGCGATAATTCGCTCTTTTGAGAGGTGACTTTTTGACTGCTATCCAGTTCTTGCTTGATACTAATATTTTGTCAGAACCACTACGTTCGCATCCAAACACGAATGTCATGAATATGTTGGTGCTATATCAAAGAGAAACTCGTAGCGAAAAATGACGACATTTCTCCAAATAATTTTAATTCTAGATTAGCTGAACTGAATGCCACTTACTTTGACTTACCAGGAGATTTTGCCGACTTATCTCTAATCGTCATTTCCGAACGCCTAGATATTGCTGCAATAGCGACTTTGATGTTTATCGGCGTTATCGCAAAAAACCTTTTGGGCGGGTGTTCTTGCCCCAATAGCGATACAGATAGCGGATATCCCTATGCCTCTAAGAACAGTCCCTAACTCCGCCTGTGGAAAATAAAACCTATATTTGTTTTGAAATGCGTATCGCTTATATTCAAAACGTCATGATTGAAATCAAGAGCGCATCCATTTATGGAGATTCTCTTTTTACTTTTTAATTTGAGATTTTAGCTGGTTGACCCAACGTGCTGTATTATATGGAGTCAAAACCAGCTTCGTATTTTCAATACCAACGCCCACTACCACGGTGAGAACCGTCGGCATCACTGAAGTTGCTCATCATACGCTTAAAGACTGTAAATAATGATGTACCTGTATCCGGCTTACGCAGAGAGTTGATGGTTATGGCACCCAACAGAAAAAACGCTTAATTTTGAATGTGCAATGCTTTAGGCAAAGGATGTGCGCTCCCAACGCCTTGGGCAACCACGAAGTACTCATGAACCACGCCATTGGTAAGGGCGCTCCTGCCGTACCGAACGCAGTCGCGGCGAACGCCCTTACGTGATTTCTGGAAATGTCTAATTATGTTGAAACGCGACGGTTTAGGACGATTTTTTTATCGACCACTTGGGGCTTTTAAACCATCGAGGTAACGATAAGAGTTTAGAGGAACGGTCTTGAATAATTTTTGCATACACTGCCTCATACCCATCAACCATCTGGGTAACGGTAAAGTTGTTCTCCACGTGTTCTCGGCAGGTTTGACGATTCAGTTCCAAGGCGAGTGGAATCGCTGCTGCCATTTCCTCATAGCTTTGGCAAACTATACCTGCCTTACCGTGAGCAATCACCTCTGGTACGGAACCTAAATTCATCCCAATCACTGGTGTACCAGTCGCCATTGATTCAATCATAACCAAACCAAATGGTTCTGACCAAGTGATGGGGAATAAAGTGATGGCTGCATGACCTAGTAGTTCAGATTTTTCTTTGTGGTTCACTTCACCCAGGAATTCAATTTGTTTCCCATCAATATGAGGGGCAATGTCTTGTTCAAAGAACTTAGTATCTACAACATCAACCTTTCCTGCCATCTTCAAGCGCCAACCAGTTTGCTTGGCTATGGCGATCGCATGTTGTGGTCCTTTTTCTTCTGAAAAGCGTCCTAAGAATGCCAAATAAGGTGGTTCCGTTGGCTGTGAGATGAAGGGGTAAGTTTCCAGTTGAATGCCGTTGTAAACAGTACTCAGGTAATTGAGTTCTAGTTGACGCTGTGCGTTACTGATACTGACGTATGGTTGCGTTTGATGCTGGCTAAACACTTTGCTATTGTCTCTGGTAAACCTACCATGCAGCGTATGTACTGTAGGTGTTGACACCAGATTAGCAAAGGGTAAAGACCAAACTCCTATGTGGGAGTGAATAATATCGAATTCCGCTGCTCTTTGGTAAACCAGGCTCGTTTCCAGCAGCTCGTACATCATATGCTCTTTAATCTCTGGGTCCAAGCGTAATGCACGAGACGAAACTGCTTCTAAGTGAGCCAGAGTTTGTGAATCTCCTGAGGCGAACAAGGTGACATCATGACCTCTACGTACTAATTCATCGGTCAAGAGGCTCACCACAAGTTCAATTCCTCCATATGTAGGAGGCGGAACTCGTTCCCACAGAGGGGCTACTTGAGCTATTTTCATTTCTTTGTTTTGGTTCTATCGGTAAATTGGTCCTGTTCAAAGGGTTGAGATACTTTTTCTCCGAGTTTATACCTCCGTTGCTGAAGTTCAAATTAACCTAAGTTGCTATAAACAACATGAGTTCAGTTAACTTTACCCTTTAAGCAGCTCCTCCGAATTTACATTGACCACGGCTATAATTAAAAGATAGACTAGAAAAAACGTAAAATTTATGGATTAAGCGAGTTGTAACGCACCTCTTGCAAGATTTTTGGTACATTAGGGGTACGCGACTATACCATACATTTTGATTTTTTCTCACTATACTTATAGCTACGCCTTGTAACTATATGATAATTCATTCATCTAAAACATCTATCTTTAGAAATAAGTCTAAATTCTATTTTACAGAAAAATAGGCGCGTGTTAACATGCCCGATTTCTTAAAGAAGTTGGGAATCTTATTTTACTGTGTTGATTGACCGATTAATTAAGTAATATTATGCCTCCACGCGACGAGCAAGGATTTGAAGGTCGGCGACAGCAGATTATTGATGGCGCATTGCAGGATATAGTTTCTGATGTGCAACGCTTTGGCGATCGCTTGGATGTGTTGACGAACCAGCCGAAGGAAACCACCCAGAGAATTCAGAGTATCTTAAAACAGCAACAGTTAGAAATCGAACATTTTACCACCGACACCCCAACTCTAGAAAACACCTTTGTGGCGCGGTTGCGAGAACTCAAAGGTGATAACTCTGCTGGTAACTACCCGCGAATTTTCCGCTTGGAGAAATCTTCAGGAACAGCAATTGGGGCAGAAAAACTCAACAAAGTTTTTGGTAATTTCCGTGCTGTAAAAGATATCAATTTAAACATTCGATAAGGAAGAGCGATCGCGTCAGATGGAGAAAAGGATGGTGAAGGAATTTGTACGCAAATTCAACAGATTTACCGGACGCGATCGCACTATCAACCAAGTCCTTTACCACATAATTTCCGGCAACACTGTCAACATTGTTGCACCAAGTTCACTTAAGTTAGTATCCCTATTTTGGACGCCCCTTCAGGGAATTAAAAATTAACACCCCCTGGCTTCAGACATGGGCTTGAGTAACCAACCACCGCTGCATTTATCTAAAAAACTTTTTGGTTTACTGTCCGTCAGAGCAAGCAATCTACGATACTCAATAGATTTAGTACGACTGGATGAAAGAAATGACCACATTGTCATGCTTGTTGAGGACAAAATACGCTGATACCAATGGCTCTCCCAGCGGTGCTTTTAGTGCAGTGCAACTTAGGGCATCGGGAAATGGTGGAGCTATCGATATTACTACTACAGATAAACTGACAGTTGAAAAGGGTGCTCAATTAGTAGCCAGCACTTTTGGAAATGGAAATGCTGGTAATATCAGCATTGTTGGCAATGAAATCTCATTTAACGGAGTAAGTGGGAATACACCTAGTGGAGCATTTAGCGCTGTAGCTTCTAGTGGCGTAGGTTCGGGAGGCAATGTCAATATCAGAACAGGTTCTCTTTCTGTGACTAATGGCGCTCAAGTGTCTGCCAATACTAATAGTCGAGGACAGGGCGATGCAGGTAGTATTAATATTAACGCTGGCGATACAGTTTTAATTGATGGGTCTGCTGGCGATCGCTTTCCAAGCAGTATATCTAGTGCTGTAGAAACAGGAGCAGTCGGAAATGGCGGCAATTTAATAGTCAATGCTCAACGCTTGAATATTTTTGATAGAGCAGTGGGAACTGTCAGTAATCTGGGAAGTGCTAATCGTAATGCAGGCAATCTGCAACTAAACGCTAATTTTATTACCCTTGATAGAGGAATGCTAACAGCCGATTCTACATCAGGTCAGGGTGGTAATATTACTTTAAATGTGAACAATCTTTTATTGACACGCCGCAATAGTCTAATTTCAAACACTTCTGGTACGACACAGGCTAGTGGAAATGAAGGCAATTTTACGCTCAATACCAAATTTCTAGTAGCACCGCCAGGAGAAAATAGTGACATCTTTACTAATGCGTTCAATGGTAGAGGAGGTAACATTGACATTACAGCATCCGAAGGGGTTTTTGGCTTCGTAGTACGCACTCAACAAGACTTGGAAAGGTTGCTAGGAACTTCAGATCCAAACCCTCAAAGGCTACCAACGAATGATATCGCTGCATTTTCTCAAACTAACCCCATCATCATAACTCCAGATATTGACCCTAGTCGTGGTTTGGTTGTCCTACCCACATTGATAGAGCAAGCCCCAAAGCTAGTTTCCTCTAACTGTGCTAACTTTAATGAAACAGCAAGTGGTAGTCAATTTACTATTACCGGACGAGGTGGCTTACCTCCTAGCCCCGATGAATCCCTAACAGGTGATGTAGTATGGACAGACACTCGCCTACCAGTAACCACTGCACAACATCAACCCAAGACACACGCGGCTAAATCCAAACCCCAACTGATAACAATTATACCTGCTACTGGCTGGGTAGTCAACGATAAAGGTGAAGTAACGCTTATCTCTTCTGTGTCTGACCCTACTTCAGTGAATACTCTTACTAATTGTCATACAAAATAACCAACCACCGCTCCATTTATCTAAAAAACTTTTTGGTTTACTGTTAATATAGCGATCCGTTGAGGAGTCGTGAAAATTATTGTTTGAATGAACCGCCAAGAAGCCAAGAACGCCAAGAGAGGAAAGAGAGAGATTTTCACAACTGATGCACGGACTGCTATACAGTAAGTATCAAATCGAAAAAGATGAAAAAACGCAAACTGCTCCAATTAGTTGCTATTGCTACTGCCTTTACCCTTGCGATTCTCATGATGTGGCAACCTAAATATGCCTTATCTACCGAAACTTGTCCAGATGGCAATGGGTTGTTTGTGCTTTACTACGGGTATATTAATACGCCCGCGTCACAAGATCCAACTCTCAAGACTATTATGAGCAAACAGCCAGATTTTGTCATTTTTGGCAATGGACTTCAAAATCGGGAGGATATACCTGAGTATGTCAATCAGAACAATGGTAATGCTATCCAATATATTCCTTTGAATTACGGCAATGCCGCAAGCAATGATGTTGATGCCAAAATTACTACAGCAATGCAGGCTGGTTATGATGGCGTCTTCTTTGACGAAACTGACGTAACAAAAGCAAGCTGGAATGCTGCTCGCGCTTCATTGGTGCGACAATTCGGCGCAAAAAACCTTGTGATTTTTAATCCTGGTATTGCATCCCCGCCCGTTTCGGTGTTTGATTATGCTGATATAGTTAGTGTGGAAAATCAATATAATCAGCAGCTTCCATCTTATCCTGGCATCAAGTCTTCACGTTGGCTGGCAGTTCAAGGAGATCCAGCCAACCAGGCGGCGTCATCGGCTGCAGACGCTTTTAACCGTAGGACAATCTTCCAGAATAATGGCGGTTTCTGGTACTACTCGTCGGCTCAACAGGCAACAGGTGCAACCCACATTAATTTACCTCCTTGGTATGAGCAGTTTGCAGACTTGGTGAACAACCAACCTCGTCCAAATTGTAGTTGAGTCCCTACCAATGAAAGTTAATAGTAGAGAGTTTTAATTTTAGCAGCAAATCCTATTGGTACTAGTCAGTTGCGTTTAGAGGAGGAGTTGCGTGAAATTGAACAAGGTTTGGGAAGGGCAAGACAACGCGATCAATTTGAAATTAAGTCAGCACTAACAGTTCTTTCTAGAGATATTCACCGCTCTATAATAGATTTAAAACTATCTATTATACCTTAACTAATTCTTAGTACTCCATTAACTCAAGGTATTGTGATAAAATTTTAACATATGAGTACAACTTCAACTCCATACTCATGAAAAAAACGAAGTTTTTAACTTTCCTAATACCTTTTGCTGCGGCATGTTTGACTGCTGTCTTAATTGCATTTTTCTCTACTCCTGTACCTGCTCAAACCTCCGTGCATCTCACGATGGGTAATCCCAGTAATGCAAGCACTTCCAGTCTGAGTAACTACCTATTAGTGAAGTCGCAATACGCAACTTCACACCATTGTAGTAGAGGTATTCCGAACTGGGTGAGTTGGCAATTGAATTCGTCTTGGCTTGGCAGCGCACCCCGTCAAGACAATTTCCGTGCTGATACCACATCACCTGCAGGCTGTTATCAAGTAAGTAGTTCTGATTACACTGGTAGTGGATTTGACAGAGGACACATGACACCCTCTGGAGATAGAACAAACACTGTTGAGAACAATTCTGCAACATTTTTGATGACGAACATACTCCCTCAGGCACCTGATAACAATCAGGGACCTTGGGCAGACTTGGAAGATTATGCTAGAGAACTCGTAGGACAGGGGAGAGAGCTATACATTATATCCGGCAATTACGGCTCTGGCGGTACTGGCTCTAATGGTGGAGCCACCACAATTGCAAATGGTAGAGTTACAGTACCAGACAGGGTTTGGAAGTCTATTATAGTTTTGGATAGACCAGGTCTCGGAGTGAGTGGTGTTACTACTAGTACACGGGTAATTACTGTTGACATGCCCAATGACCAAGGGATTCGCAACAATGCCTGGCAATCATATAGAGTTAGTGTAGACACGGTTGAAGCGAGAACAGGTTACGACTTGTTCTCCAATGTTCCTGACTCAACTGAAAACGTAATTGAGGCTAGAGTTGATAATCAGTAACACTTTATAGTGTTCAAAATATTTATCCATCTTAATATTAGATGGGTAAATATTCTGATTCAAGATGATAGCTCTTACGGAGTGTGACTTAGATTCCGCATAGCGGTATTAGGTTTCTACTACTTTGGTTGCAACTCCTGCTAAACTGCCTTCCTCTGTTTTACCAACGATGTATACATCAATAGCTCTTTTGCCAATACGATAAACTTGGACATTTCTGAGATTATTTTCAATTGTCTCTAATAAGTTTTTATACTTGCCTACATTTTCTTTTTGTTTGTCATCATGCCATTCTTGCTCATAAGCAAGGTTTTTAAACAAATCCGGTAAATTAACTGTTTCTACAGGTGAGTTTTGGGGATGACCTGTTAACTCTAACATTTTTTCTGGAGTTAAAGTTTCCTTAACATCTGACCACACAAAAGGTTCAAAAGGATGTTCCGATTCACTCGGCATATATAAGCCATTAGCAGCGTCTTTAAGTTTTGCGGTAATCTCTACATAACTCATTTGCTCACTCCAATATGTCTTTGCTACCTATCTTCTCACGCTCAACCTTCAGTGGAGAGAGATCTATAAAAATAAATCGCGACTTCGTCAAACTAGAACGAGAGTCGTAGTCACGAAGCTTTCTTCTTTAGAGAGTACTCTACGAATGAGAGACAAGCTTGAAGTCTGCCGGGGAATCTTCCTTTCGAGCGATCGCATTATTCCACAAGGGTTGTCCGTAACAATCCCCCACTTGTTACGAAGGTTTACTCGTTTTTTATAGCTTAGGAACAGCTTATCCCATTTGGGTAGTGTTTCAGAATAGTGCCATTGATTCTGGTACTGTTCTAACTCTTGTCAGAGAACCTTGATTCCTTTTTCTTTGGTTGCTTCAACCCAATGTACAATGGGTGAAATCTCCTTCCACGTCATATTGGAAGCTCATATCATGTCCGGTTAATTAACCATAGTTTTCGTAAATACTGAACCCCACCACGCCAGTCGCCTACGGCGGGAGAACGCCTCATGCCCGAAGAGCTCCCCAACCCCGACGCAAGCGGGGAGGGGTTCTTCGGTATTTAGGTTATGCTACCGGACATGAGATGACTTCACAGCAGTGTCAACCGAATCCAAAATCGCGCCATTCCAATATTAGAGATTTAGAGCAGGTGCTGATCTGCCTGCGCTTCCTATCTTCTAGAATGACTGGTACTTTATTTCTCCGCAAGTCCCTTAATGCGTCCCCCAAAACGTTCTGGAGCATGAAGTTGGACAAGGGATAATAGCTCGATATATTTGTAGTCCCTAGCAAGTTACCTTCAAAAAACTTGATTTATTGCTACTGAAACACGGCTTTTTTGACTATACTGTAGTGAAATGTCAAATTCATACTAGATAAGGGTTTTCAGACCATCTTGCCGGAAAATACAGGGATTTCGGCTCAATGCCTTTATGTTGCGATTTTAAGGGAAAAGGGCATTCTATGTTTAGATATCAAGCAGCCGCTAAACCGATGATTCAACAAAAATCCCCGATATTCCCTCATGCCCTAAAACAAATCGGAGCCACCGTTGTTTTGGCGATCAGCTACTATGAAATGGCTGAAATTTCACGTCATCTTGCCTCCACACCTGATGCTGTGACTCCAGTTTGGCCCCCGGATGGAATTGCGGCAGGGGCTGTTCTGTTGTTTGGTAACTGGATCGGGTACGGTGTTTTTCTGGGCTCATTTCTCGCCAACTTCTGGGCGTTCAGAAATCCAACAAGTTTCTTATCTATAGTGATTTCAACGTTGCCAGTTGTGGGAATTGCGATCGGTACAACCCTGGGGACTCTAATGGGTGCTTTCCTGCTGCGGAAAACTACCAACTATCGCTATCCCTTAGAACGTGTCACCGACGTGTTCAAATTTTTGATCTTAACAGGCATGGTGGGGCCGAGCATCAATGCAACTGTTGGAGTGGCTTGCTTGATGTTGAGTGGTCAAGTTTCTTGGACAGTGTGTGAGAAAGTTTGGTTAACTTGGTGGATTTCTAATGTTTCGGGAATTTTTATCGTCACCCCAATTCTGCTTAGTTGGGGGCAATTCATTCAAAAAAAACAATATCCAATCTGGCAATGCTTGTCCCTCAGTTCAATGTCAAAGGATTGTGAAAATCTCTCTCATATTCGATACTTCCCAGTAAATTCAAGCCGTTTAAGATTGTGGTTAGTCGTAGTAGAGCCAGTGCTCCTCACAGGGTTGGTTATTGTCATCGGTAAAGTTGCTTTTGGTAAGGGATATCACTTGGAGTATATGTTGATTCCCATGTTGATTTGGTCTGCCTTTCGATTGGGGCAATCGGGTGCAACGCTGTTAACTTTTATTGTGGCTGCGATCGCTGTGATCGCAACCGTCAATGGCAAAGGTGGTTTCGTGAGTCAAAATCTCAACCAATCTTTGATCCAACTGCAATCGTTTATTGGCGTGATCACACTCACTATTCTTGTGCTGACAGCGACGATCGCCGAACGAACGCAAGCAGAAACCAAGCTGCGTTTAGCTTTTGCCGAATTAGCTAGAACCAATGAAACTTTAGAAGTTCGGGTTCAGCAGAGAACTGAAGAATTGAATGAAAAAAATACGACTCTGAAGCAAACCCTACAAACGCTTAAACAAACTCAATTACAGATGCTTCACAGTGAAAAAATGTCTGCATTGGGACAGATGGTAGCAGGGGTTGCCCATGAAATCAATAACCCAATTAATTTCATTGATGGCAACTTAACTTATGTTTCTGAGTATATCCAAGATCTGCTGAGAGCATTGCAAGCTTACCAACAGCACTATCCAAATCCACCTCAAGCCCTGCACGCAGAATTGGATAAACTTGAATTGGACTTTTTACAGGAAGATCTGACCAAGATTCTTGAGTCCATGACAATCGGTACCGAGCGCATCTGTACTATTGTCTTATCGCTGCGGAACTTCTCGCGCTTGGATGAAGCAGAATTGAAAGCGGTAGACATTCATCAAGGGATTGATAACACCTTAGTAATTTTGCACCATCGATTGCAAGCGACAGCTGCTCATCCTGAGATCCAGGTTATTAAAGAGTATGAGCAGTTACCACTGATTGAATGTGATGCTGGCTCCCTTAATCAAGTGTTTATGAATCTTTTGAGCAATGCTATTGATGCATTACTTGAATCTAATGAGGGGCGTTTGTTCCAAGACATTTTCGCCAACCCTAATACCATCTGGATTCAGACTCGTAGAATCGATACAAACCAAGTGATGATTATGATTTCTGACAATGGAACAGGCATTCCAGAAGAAATTAGCTCTAAACTATTTGATCCTTTCTTCACCACCAAGCCCGTTGGCAAAGGTACTGGCTTGGGTTTGTTTATGAGCTATCAAATTGTGACTGACAAGCATGGCGGTAATCTTTGGTGTGACTCCAAACTGGGGCAAGGTACAAAATTTGTGATTGAGATTCCCATAAAATCCTCTACATTATCTGCATAAAGAGTCAAATGACTTCGCACTCCTAGGGCGCGTGACCATTTTTTGATTTTTATCTACAGTTTATGGGCATAAATCATGTGAGAGACAATAGGCGGTTCACTTCCCTGATGAAATGAAAACACCTGCTCTCTAATAGCTCGATCTTCGACAGTGACTCGTTCGTGCTGGCGTAAATGTTCTAACCACGATTCGACAACAAAGGTTTCGAGATAGCGAGTTGGATAAGCAGTGTCATGATAAATTCCCCACCGAATTGCACCATCTCGGAGTCGCACGGATCGGAGGTGATGAATTTTTTCTACGAAGGCTTCTGCTTCTACCGGATCAATATTATACTCAACTGTCACCAAAACTGGACCTTCTTCTGGTTGGAATTCAATCACTACTTGGGGTTCGGTTCGATTAAGAGCAGGAGTCAGATCGGATTTTGCTCCCCCCATTAAGCGGTAACGTAGAGTGACTGGTATTCCTATCAAGAGTGCAATCCCAGCACACACAAAAGTAGTTGATGCTCCTAGTGACTGTGCGAGGAAGCCCCACAAAGCACTGCCAACTGCCAAGCTGCCTTGAAAAACCATCTGATATATCCCCAGGGCACGCGCTTGTACCCAAGCCGGAACCGAAAGTTGCACAGCGATATTGAAGCTGGATGTCATGCTAATCCAAGCGATGCCGCTCAAAATCAGTGCGATCACCACCGGAGCGATCGCGTGGATATATGCCAGGATTAAAAGAGTAACAGCAAACACGAGTGTGGCAATAACAACTAAGCTATCTGAAGAGAAGCGTTGTCTTAGTTTTGGGAGTAAAGCCGCACCTAAGACTGCACCAAATCCCAAGCAACCGTTTAAGATACCGTACCCCAACGCACCTTGATTCAAATCTTGTTGCGCCACTAAAGGTAGAAGTGCCCACAAGGCGCTGACACAAATAGTTGGAAGGAAAGCTCGAATCAAAATCGCTTGCATTGCCGGAGCATAACGGATATAGCGAAGCCCGGAGCGCACTGCACCCAACATCCGTTCGGCAGGTAACGCACTAGTATAAAGTGGTTGGCGATGCCAGCGTTTGAGCATAGTAATGACGGCAATGAAGGAAATTGCGTTAATTAAAAACACAACACCTGCTCCAGTGGCAGCGACAACCAAACCTCCTAAAGCAGGGCCAATTGCTCGTGCGAGATTAAATCCAGCACTATTCAAGGCAATGGCGGTTGGTAGCTCAGAACGGGGCACTAATTCAGGAACGATCGCTTGCCATGCAGGAGCACCCATTGCATTTCCCAAGCTTAACAAAAAGGTGAGTGTCAGCAACTGTAACGGACCAATCGCTCCTGCCAAAGTTAATCCACTTAATATTAAAGCTAATACCAGCATCCAAGCTTGCCAGAATATCAGTAACTGTCGGCGATCAAAGACATCTGCCGTTGCTCCTGCCAGGATTCCTAGGAAAAGCACAGGCAGAGTTGCTGCCGTTTGCATTACTGCAATTAAAAACGGAGACGTAGTTAGCGAAGTCATCAGCCAAACTCCGGCAGTATCTTGCATCCAACTCCCAACATTGGAAAGGATTGAAGCAATCCAGCGATCGCGAAAGAGCGAGCGTCTTAGGGGTGCCCATGTTGATAAGTTGGAAGTATCAGTCATCTTTTACCCTGGAGTTATAGCCTGTTGATTCCTGTGATTATATTAAACTTGCTGGTTGTATTGCAATTTCACACTTCTTCAGTAAAAGAAGATAAATATTCGTGTTTCATCTCCATATCTGCGTTCTGTCGTTGAGGATTTTTACAAAGAAAGGCAGATCTGAACTTTCTGGCTGCTGTTTTATGTTGATGGTGCTGTTTTTTTCTAGCTTTTGCTGATACAGATGGCAGCACCACCTTGGTTGAACTATTAGCAATCGCCTCATCAGATATTTCTGCATCTCGTTGTGAAGCTAAAACCGCACATAAACCGTACTTACGTCCATCAGCCAAAGTCAATTTTATACTCCAAGAATCTTTAATTTCCTTAGCCTCGTATACAAAGATAAAGCTTCTCTTAATTCTCCCCTCAATTTCACCTTGTATACGATGAGAGTCGAGTAGTTATTTTACCAAAGCAACAGAAGCGATCGCCCTTTGTGACCCCTCTTGATTGGTTCTTATCCTAAATATACTATACGTTTAAGGCATCTTTCTGAACCTCGTATCGCTTCATCAATTCCTTTGAGTTCCAATATCCAGGTTCAGAGGTTGTCTGTAAGACAAAGTTGATACCTCGGTCGCCTGTCTGGTCGCCTACCTGGTCGTCTATCTGGTCGCCTACCTGGTCGCCTACCTGGTCGCCTATCTGGTCGCCTACCTGGTCGCCTATCTGGTGACTTGTTGGTTCTATCTGGTCACCTATCTGGTCGATACCTGCCATACGTTCTCCTAAAAAAGAGTCGATATCTAAATTGTCAGGCGACCAGCTATACTCAGTCCTCAGAACAATCTCGGTTTTTTTGGAAATAATTAGTTCTCTCCCGAACTGCTCCTCTGCCTGCCTCAACG
This sequence comes from Rhizonema sp. PD37, assembly GCA_029379215.1. Lineage (GTDB taxonomy): Bacteria > Cyanobacteriota > Cyanobacteriia > Cyanobacteriales > Nostocaceae > Rhizonema. Next base: position 2,736 of record JAQYWO010000080.1, on the reverse strand, counting down.
GATAAAGCCGTGATTCCGAACCGTATTGGGAGCGGACTCAGATACTCACTGAAAAGACTATAGTACATGACTAGTGTAGTGTCTTCTACTTTGATGCTGCTATCTGGTGATATCTGGTAAAGTATCTGGTGATATGTGGCAAAGTATCTGGTGATATGTGGCACAGTATCTGGTGTTATCTGGCAAAGTATCTGGTGCTGTCTGGCAGAGTATTTGGTGCTATCTGGTGATATCTAGCAGAGTGTCTGGCAAAGTATCTGGTGCTGTCTGGCAGAGTATCTGGTGATATCTGGCAAAGTATCTGGTGATATCTAGCAAAGTATCTGGTGCTATCTGGCAGAGTATCTGGTGATATCTAGCAAAGTATCTGGTGCTATCTGGTGCTATCTGGCAGAGTATCTAGTGCTGTTTAGTCATATCTTGCAGACTATCTGCCTCAGAAGTTTCTGAACAGATCGCAATGTTAACAATGGTGCTTAAAAGCCTTGAAAGTGGGAAGTTTATTGATTTTCACTAATTACTAATAATCGCAGTATTTTTGGGGTATATGTGGGGGCTATATGACACCCGTAATTCTTTCTTAAAGATTGACACCTATAATGGGTATATTTAGGACCTAATTGGGGTACATTATATCTAGAAAGTTTGTGTACCCCATATGACCCCTATGGGTTAATCATTTGTGATTCATATTTTATAGTGTAACGCCTAAATGCAGGAATTGGAAGATGCCGAACATTCACCGGAATCAAAAAGTTTTTTGTGCTGGGTTTGATAACGGCTATGGGGTGCGGGTCGTTGGAGATACCAAGGAATAAAAATCCGGAAATTCTCCTCACGCCTGGAACACTCGGTAAATAGGGAAGGCTACATAAGCCGAAACCGAGAAAACTTGTTTTCCGTAGAGGTGTAAGTCCCCAAAACTTTACTTTCTAGTACAGATGCAACATTCCCCACTGAAATCATGCAGATATTGAAAAATGCTGATATTTATTTAGTCCCAGCTAAAGCGGAAAAGCTGTGGGCACCGTATTCAGCAGAATTTGCAGAAGCGATCTGCGCTTCGCTATCGCCTATGTTGATTTGAAAGCTAAAATAGAGAGCGTTGGCTAATTCAAGTTTAAAAGCACAGTCTGAGCCTACTGCGGCGAAGCAAGAACTATAAGGCTGTGGTATATTTTTAACAGTGCGAGTCTGCTCGCCCGACCGGACTCAATATCAAACTCATGAAAATCGACCGATTGCAGGAACTTAAGCAAAAACTGACTTTTGAAGCAGACTTGTCTCATATATGGTCATTTTATATGGATCATTTTGCGGATGATCCAGAATTTACTGAACTGGGTGAGCCTGCCGATAATGAATACCTAGATGCTGTGATCCACAAAACTTGTCAGCATTTGTTCAACAGGGCAATAGAGATTACGGGCTTTTTTTTGATCTACATTGCAGAGTATCAGTTATTTCATGGACCAATACAAGTTAAAGGACGTATTGGAGGTGTGATTTATTTCGAGGATCTAAAAATTGGGTTACTTGCAGTGTCGGCGGATGATCCTCCTACCGATGCGGTCAAGTATTCACGTTTTTCTGAGATGATTCAACTGTCGGCACCTAATCACAATGATCTCAATTGAGAGATTAAACCCACCTTCCGCACCCCTAACTATCACACAGGGAGATTACTGAGATAAAAAAGTCAACCAGGCATAAAAACAGACATCTGAAGTCAAAAAAGAGATTTGAGTAACCATGAATCACCAAAAATAGCATTAAAACCTATTGTCAATAAGAAGCAATAAGAATTCAGGAAAGGTAGATTAGTCTTAGATAAATAAATGAGTAGCTTAAATGATGAAATCATAAATTAGATTAATAAATAGCAGTAGAGAACTAGATTTTTGACATAATAAATTATAGCTATTCATCAAAGCTAATAGCTTTTTATCCTGCCTATGATAAATTAAGAGAAATAAGAATTAGGTGATTAATTGATAATAACGGAGACAATCATCTGGTAAAAGACTCAAGATGAAATCCCTATCTTGATTCCAATTAGAGATGTGTTTTTCGTTGTTAAATTCTACTAAATGAATACACTGAAAGCGTTGAAATATCCAACGTAAAGTCGGGCGGTTAGTTGCTTTACCCAATTGATTTTTAATCGTTGATTTAGATTCTCTGAGTGCAGTTCTGATTTGACGTTGAGCCAATGTATAAACCAGCAGACATAAACCCATAATCATTCCTAGCGATTCTATTCTTGAGGGGCTTTTGAGAAAAATACTATCTGCGAAAAATAATGGGTCTTTGAGAAAAGCAAATCCTCGTTCACATGACTGCTGGGCTTTATATTCACTCAGCATTAAGTCCTCACTGAGTTCACTTTTATCTAAAACATTGGTGGCAATAATGAAACGTCCTGCACTCAGAACTTCTGTGCTAACTTTACTTTCATTCTTGGAGACTGTGGCTGATATTTGATAAGATATTTCTCCTTGAGCATCTTTTTTTTTAGATTTAATTTCAGTAACTTTTCTCTCCTCAATTTGATGATATTTAAATTGTTTTGATAGTTTTGATAATGCCTTGATAGCATCAGCTTCACAAGCAAAGTTATCCTGTGATAACTTTTTCAATTCCTGAACAGCTTTTGATTCTGCTTTGGCAATTTTCTCTGAGAGCTTACGTAGGTCTGACTCTCTTCTATCATGGCTTTGTACTACCAACCATCTT
>JAQYWO010000507.1 GCA_029379215.1 Rhizonema sp. PD37 | reverse complement strand
GCTTTACGACTTTATCCTATTTCCATTATATGCAAACTAGGTGTGGAACAGCTTAGTACTCAATGAAGGTATCTCCAACGTAACTTCAGTTCGGGGATTGTTCAAGCCTGCCTACCATTTCCGCGCTGCTGTAAAAGATACTCCCATATTCTCTGTATCTCAGGAAAGAAACACCTGCCTGTCTCGTTCAGCTTGTTGAGCTAGTAAATTGATATTTTGGTTGGTTTGTTCGGCAAAGGTATAGCTTTGTTCTGTAAGGCGGTTCACGTTGATGGTCAAATTATTAATAGCTTGCTCCATCCGGTTGATTGAATTAGTATTATTGGTAATTGCTTGACTTTGAGCTACCACCACTTCCCCCATATTCGCAAAAATCGTTTCTAATCGGTTTAGCCGTGATTCCAGAGATTCAGGTTGGTTTGTGGTCATATGCTTTTCTCCTATACAAGCCCTATTTTAGGGTAAAAATAGTCGTTCAAATTTCCTTGGCTCCGAGCGATCGCTTACGTTGGTCAAAAAACGAAGGAAGGTAAAGTCATCAACCTTGAAGGGTATGAGCGTGAAATGCCCTGAAGAAGGTTGGTTAGCGAAGAAGCTAGAACCTAAAAAACCAGATCCTTAGTAAATGTTGGGGAATTGGGCTATGACGACATTGGGGTTAAACAAGAGAACAGTAAAGGTTAGGACTGTACTACACAAAATTTTAACCTAACGTTTACCTGTTAATAAGGATATAATTGCACTTTTGTACATTGACAAAACAATGCTCTTGAGTGAGAGAATATCGAAGTAGAAAACAACACTACATTATTGCATCTACTTGGAGAGTCATATGTCTAAAATGTTTTGGGTACGAAACTTTTTGAAAACTGGCAGTAGTCTTGTTGCAAGTGCATCAATAGCGATAAGTATTTTATCTCTACCCCTGCTAAATTCTTCAAAAGCTTTAGCTGATTATAGTTTTATAGGAGCTTCGGCTGATCTAAATAATGCGCTTCAAGATTTATATAATAAAGGTATTAATCCTACTAAGATTGCATTCGCTCCGAACGGAGGGTGGGTAATTATTTATAACAATTATCAATTTATTCAATATAAAGTTCGACAAGATTTCCTTAACAAACTTTTAGATTTGAATAGACAACAATTAAATATTGATTCTATTGCATTCACATCCACCGGAGAGTGGGTAATCGCCTACGGCTACTACGGTAACAATATTGCTACAAGTCAAAATTTACCACTTGAAGCAGTTACAGCCCTTTCAGATATAAAGACAAAAGATGGATTTATCAATGCTATGGCATTTAGTCCAAATGGAAGTTTTGTATTTGTATATAGTCGCAATGGTTATTCTGTGAGTAAGAATATTTCACCTGAAATAGTGGCTGACCTCGAAGCTATAAAGACACAAAATCATGCTGTCACTGATATTGCATTTAACACTGATGGAAGTTTTATAGTTATTTATGGTGGAAGCGGTGCTTATAGAACTCAAGGCATTCCACAAAGTCTGATTGATGAGATTAATCGAATCAATAAAAATTCAATTAATAATCCTTCTACAGCTTATAAAACTTTTACAGGTGTAGGTTTAACATCTAATACCTGGGTATTACTTTATCGTAATGTACTGTAGGATATATGATAAATCTTTCCTTTTATTTTCAGGAGTTTTGACTAAGCATTTGCATTGCTCCCCACGGATTGGGGGGAGTTAAATCGGTAAGGAGGAAACGTGCGAGTATCTACTTCATAATCGAGCTTTTTTACATTCCCCACCGACCGGGAGGCAGAAACCAAAGCCCGCCAGTAGCCTTTAGCTGAGGGGTTTTTCAATTTTGGTCAAGGGCAAACCCCCAAGCCGTCGTTGCTCCAAATAGAAGCTACGTACCCATAATATTTTTTCATTCACACTCAGTAGAGCGCAAACTTTTTTCTCTTAGGCGATGCCTGTGGCGGGCTGCGCTTACAAGTTTTGTAGTCAATAATACTTTTAATCAGTCGCTGTTTAAGCAAGTAGGTAAGAAAAAGAATCAAGTAGCTTAGGCGGAGCGATGTAAGCGCGACAAGCCCTGACGCTCGAGGACTCGCTAACGCTAACACAGTCGCCTGGGCGAGGGAAAACGCCTCATGCGAGCTGCTTCACCGCTAAGAGCGTCTACACATTGCCAGAATTTGATACCACCGCACCGATAGTTGGAATGCGCGATCGCGATCGCTGTCTGCTTTAAAATAATCATTGGCGGTAAGCGAAGCCATGCCGTAGGCTTATCTCACATCAGTAAAGAAACATGACAAAAGAGTATCGATGTACCCGTAATGCACTTTACACTCACGACTGTCTCGGTCATGACGACATAACAGTGCGTCAGGGCTACTACATAGATGCTGATACTGAGGAAGAAGCGTGGCAGAAAATGGCAACCAGGTTTCCTGAGGAAGTGAAAGACGGATTCACTGTTCAACAATGGGAGAGCTTTGATGTCAAGGTGGTTGAGATAACAAGAGATGAAGATGGCAAAATTCTTGAGTGAAATTGTTGGGTTGATACCATTTCACGAAAATCTTAATACAATTTGCTCCCTCTACTCCCCCTACATCCTCTGCAAACCTAAATATGTCAACTTTAAAGTAAAACGGTATAAAGGGGGTGAGATTCCTCTCATCTCACCAAGCTATCAAAAATCTGCTTGAATTGATAATATTAATCTGGAATCATCTCTTGTTCATTTGTAGCAATGTTCATGAATACTGTTTCAAAGCGGTCTATATCCGTAAAATTTATGTATATCAGTATCACAGACGACATAATAAATCTATTTCGCGTAGCCTGTGCTACTCGTGGGCTCTTGATGAGCCAAGTGGTGGTAGGAATGATTGAGCAATGGTTAAAAGCAAACAAGGGTTATTTACCTGAGGCTGAATATAACAGTGTTGCTTTTGACAAAGTAGCTATATAGTGAAAGGCTGATTCAGTTTGGATTAAAAAAATATGATATCTGGTCAACAACGTAAACAACTACAAGACGCTTTGATTGACGCTTTTCCTACTAAAACATTACTGGAGCAGATGTTATCATTTGAATTAAATAGAAATTTAGACGAAATAGCTGGAGGTAGTAATTTACAAGAGATTATATTTAATTTAATAAAAATAGCAGAAGCTCATAAATGGGTTGAAGACTTAGTTTGTGCAGCAAGTAGCTCAAATCCTGGAAATTTAAAACTACAAGCTATTATTTTACCCATACAATTTGAAATAGAGAGGAATAGAGATTTTTTTAACCCACAAACTCAAGATAAAATCTGCAAAGATTCAGAGATTATAAGCTTAAGTAATACTGATGGATATAAAAAAGTAAACGAAATTGAAGAGCAAAATAATTACTATAG
>JAQYWO010000079.1 GCA_029379215.1 Rhizonema sp. PD37 | reverse complement strand
TTTTATTAACTCAGCACTGCTGGGTCGTTTTGCACTGCTTAGTCTAAACTCCAGTTTCAATCCACTGTTGGGCTATATTGTCCGGATAAGGATGTGGAATACTGAGTGTCGTTGCTGCAATCTCATATGCACTAGCCAATTGTTGCAACTGTTTTACATCTGTTGAATTAAACGGTCGTAAGACAAGTCGTTGAGTTTGAAGAGTTGGTTGCTGCTTCATAAGTATCCTTGCACTACAGAAGGAATTGTCCGTTCATCTTACCTAAGGATAGTGATAACGCTCTGGCAAACTCGCTGACTTTTCCCGTTAAGTCTTGAAAAGCCTGCTCGTAAAAGATTTGGGGCAAGGTACAAGATTTACAGTATAATCATTCAAGCATGATATCAGAGGTGACAAGTCATGCTGGACTGGTGGGGGAAAAATTTTGCGACAAGTGAGTAACGGCGTTGGCCTAAGCGCAAGCGCACGCCAAGGGCTAATGCGCAGCGTTCCGTTCGCGCAGCGTCTCCGTCAGGAGAAGGAAAGCCCACCGCTCGCGCAGCGTCTCCGACTGCACTTGGTATCGCCTCTGGTGACGAAGCCAACGTAAACCATTGGACTCTAAATTTTTAGTGCCTCAATAATGCTAATTGGTGAGGGGGTTGGAATAACTTGGGTAAGTTGGAAGCCTGCCTTTTGCAGTAGCACTTGATATTCCTCCTCTGTGCGTTCGCGTCCACCAGTCATAACTAGCATATTGAGGTCAAATAACTTGCTAAAAGAAGATGCATTCCCAGTCGGAATTATTGTCTCAAACAGCAGAAGTGTACCATGCTGTGACATTGCCTGATGACAGTTTTTGAGAATAGCGATCGCTTTTTCGTCATCCCAGTCATGAATGATGTGTTTGAGAAGGTAAGCGTCACCACCTGCTGTTACTGACTCAAAGAAGTTCCCCGACACTACCGTACAGCGGTCTGCAAAACCTTGTGCTTGCAGGCGAGATGTTGCTTCTTCTATCACTGTTGGTATATCAAAGACAATGCCTTTAACATTTGGATAAGCTTTAAGGATGCTAGTCACCAAACTACCCTGACCTCCTCCCACATCAACAACAGTGTTGAATGCTGAGAAGTCATAACTGCAAATAATTGCTTCCAAAACAAAAGCTGTTAGACTTGTCATTGCACAATTAAACAACTTGCCAGCTTCGGAGTTTTTAAGATAATGATCCCAAACACTCATTCCAGCGATGTGGTCAAACGCAATCTCACCAGTTTTGATGCTATGTAGCAGATTTTCCCAGCCTAAGTAGTGCGCCTGTCCCAGTTCAGAAATGGCAAAAAAACGCATTGAACCAGGAATATCCGTTTGTAACGTAGTAGCCAAGGGCGTTAAGCCAAATCGATGATGGTCGTCTTCAGCAAATATACCCACACTTGCCAGTGCACGCAGTAATCTGTACAAAGATGGTATGTGAGTATTAGTGATTGCAGCTAGTTCCTCTATTGTTTTTGGTTCCTTCAGGCAGTCAGCAAGACCAAGTTTAGCAGCAGCGTGGATTGCCCGTGAGACCCAGAAGCCAGAAATCATCTGGAGCATAACATCGGATACAGGGACTTCAGTACTTATGCTTGATTCGGGTAAATTCATATTCTGCAAATTCTTTTCAAAGTTTTAGATTTATTTTGAAACTCCCCACGCATGGAAAGCGGGGGATTCTTAAGCAGGGTTAGCGCATCTCAAATGCTATTGACAGTTAGGTTGGATCTGGTGAAGAAGATCGGGTAATGCTGCCGCTAATACCGTTTCACTTTAAGGTTAATACAAATAGGTATGCAGGGGAGCAGGGGGAAAGAATTAGAAACTTGTTATTTGTATCGAGAATGAGCGTGAAATGGTATAGCAAGATGAGCATATGCTCCTGTTAAAATGCCCACCATCAATTCATTGAAAGCGTTTGAGAGATTTAATCACTTAGTTGAAGCTTTCTTTACTTTCTGCTTCGGTGGACGGCACTCCGTAGAGAGACTGTGATGGGTAGCAAAGACCACTACCTTGTTGCACCCCTTACAAATAAAGCAATATACTTGTTGCCGCTGAATGCTGACGATCTAAGATTGAGGAACAATCTTAGGAGAAGGAACAAATGGAAGTTAAAGCCGCAGTAGCTTATAGTTCTGGCCAGCCGTTAACGATTGAAACAGTAGAACTTTCAGGCCCGAAAAAAGGGGAAGTGATGGTGGAGATTAAAGCGAGTGGGGTTTGCCACACTGATGCCTTCACCCTTTCTGGTGCTGATCCTGAAGGTTTATTTCCTACCATTTTAGGACACGAAGGTGCTGGGGTTGTTGTGGAAGTTGGGGAGGGAGTTACCAGTGTTAAACCGGGCGATCGCGTCATTCCTTTATACACCCCAGAATGCCGTCAGTGTGAATATTGCCTCAGCTTGAAAACTAATCTCTGTCAGGCCATCCGCGTGACTCAGGGGAGAGGTGTCATGCCTGATGGTACCAGTCGCTTTTCTATGGATGGGCAGATGATTCATCATTATATGGGGACATCGACCTTTTCTAACTATACGGTGTTGCCGGAGATTGCTGTGGCAAAAATCCGGGAGGATGCGCCTTTTGATAAAGTTTGTTACATTGGCTGTGGTGTAACCACGGGTGTTGGTGCAGTTATTAACACAGCTAAGGTAGAACCTGGAGCTAATGTGGTTGTTTTTGGGTTGGGTGGGATTGGCTTGAATGTAATCCAAGCTTCCCGGATGGTAGGAGCCAATATGATTGTCGGGGTAGATACCAATCCGGCAAAGAAAGATTTAGCAGAAAAGTTTGGCATGACTCACTTCGTCAACCCCAAAGAAGTTGAAGGCGATTTGGTTCCTTATATAGTTGATTTAACCAAAGGCGGTGCTGATTACAGCTTTGAATGCATTGGGAATGTGAAAATCATGCGTCAAGCGTTAGAATGCTGTCATAAAGGTTGGGGCGTAAGTGTAATTATTGGTGTTGCTGGTGCTGGGGAGGAAATTTCCACTCGTCCCTTCCAACTTGTGACTGGGCGTGTTTGGAAAGGTTCAGCATTTGGTGGCGCTAGAGGACGCACCGATGTCCCGAAAATTGTCGATTGGTATATGGAGGGTAAAATCAATATTGACGATTTGATTACCCATGTGATGCCGATAGAACGCATTAATGATGCTTTTGATTTAATGCACAAGGGTGAGTCGATTCGGTGTGTGGTAACGTTTGATTGAAAGAGGGCTTTTGAGTGGGGGAGAGTACGAATGCCTGTGGCAGGCTACATTAACCCAAGAGAAGCGATCGCTACATTTCTTCCTTGCAAAAGTGGAAGAAGAGTGCAGCCATCTGATGCTGCCCAATTCTTCTTACTTTCTTCTGTCTTGCAACTGTATTAATTTTAAAGTATGTTCGTCACAGAGGTAAGCGTAGACGCAGAGCGACTTGCCGTGAGGTTTCGCTTCCCTGGAACCCACTCACACCCATCGATACGAAGTGAAACCAGACTGTAGTGTCTTTCAAATACTTTTTCTAAGATTATATGAGCGAACTTATTCATAATCATTATCAAAAAATCGCAGATATTTTTGAAGATTTATGGTTTTATTCAGAGGATTTTGTTCAGTTTCTTACTAATGGGACTTCAACAAAAAATAGCTTGAATTTAATTTCAAATGTATATACAGAGAGACATTGACATCATTTTTCCTAATTGCTTGATATGTATAGGTTTCAGGCATTTTTAGGCAGAGGGTGTATTTCCCCTGCCTTGTATGTTTTTGAGGCTTGTTTTATCATCAAAAATGTTTAAGTCTCGTTAGGAGGCGTTATAGAACCCATTTGAGATCTTTTATGCGAATAAGTAGAATCAGCACGAAGAGGTAAATTCAAACAGGTAAGAACTGAAGATGGGGTATTTAAGCGATGTGACTGATAAGATAGAGAGTGGGAAATTATCGAGCCATTACTGCCGATTAAGAAGAAAACCAGACCTTCGCTCTGGACAAAGCGGCAAATACTCAATGGTGTATTTTATCAACTCAAAAATGGTTGCAATTGGGCTGACTTACCCCGAGATCTACCACCCTACTCCACCGTGTTCTGGCATTATCCGAATTGGTGCTTTGGAGGGTGTACTGGAGAATATCATGACCAGGTTGCATGAGCTGGTACGCGAACAAGTTAAAAAAAACCACAGTGGACAACCTTGATGATGATTGATTCCCATCAGTATTGTAGACGACACGAAAAAACGCGAAGCCTGTACTATTCGTGAGTTGATTAGGAGTCAAGTTGTGTCTGATCTAACCCTTGCGTGGTTAAAAGCTAACGAAGTTTCTTCATTCAGTGAGCAAAATTCTAGTGAAAAAGATTTTGATTCTCTCAGCCAATCCTATAAATACAGACAGGCTTCGTCTAGACGAAGAGGTGCGAGAAATCCAAGCAGCACTCAAACTTGCTAAAAATCGAGAGCAATTTGAAATTGTCACAGCCTGGGCGATACGAGTTGAAGACCTGCGCCGTGAACTGTTGGAACACCAACCGACGATCATTCACTTTTCTGGGCACGGCTCAGGTAGTACTGGCTTAGCCTTAGAAAATAATTCTGGGCAGGTGCAACTTGTCAGTACAGAATCATTAGCAAGATTATTTGGGTTGTTTCAGGACAGAATAGAGTGTGTATTACTCAATGCCTGCTATTCACAAGCCCAAGCAGAGGCAATTCACCAACATATAGATTATGTTGTGGGCATGAATCAGGCGATTGGGGATGTGGCTGCTATTGAGTTTGCCGTTGGATTCTACGACGCGCTGGGTGCTGGCAGACTGTATGAGGATTGTTTTAAAGTTGGTTGTGCTTCTATCGACCTACAGGGAATTCCAGAGTCAAAAACACCGATACTCAAAGCAAGGCAGCGTTTGCATTCTTTTTCTGCGGTTGAGAGAACAGAGAACAAAACCAAATTAGAGAAAAACTATTTTATGGAAGAACGAAAATCACAACCTCCCTTAAGCGGAATTTCTCAAAGTGTTAGTGGTGGTCGAATGTACGGTGGGATGTTTGCTGCACAGGGGAATAATAACCGACAAAATATGACCAACTATACAACACCTGAACAAAAGTATAATGTGGTACAAGCCGCCTACGAAATTCAACAACTTTTGCAACAACTGGAGCAGACTTATCCTACTAAAAGTAGTGCTGAAAAAATGATGGTTGTTGCGAAAGCTGTGGATGAAATTGAAAATAACCCACCTTTGAAAGCCCGCATGATAGAAGCTTTGAAAACTGGTGGAACTGAAGCTTTTAAAGAACTAATTAACCATCCCCTAGTTAATATTATGATAGCATCTATAGAAAATTGGCTGGAAACTGAATAACTTAGTTTTAATGCGTTAATTACTAATAGTTAATGGATAATATACAATTAATGCTTGCTGATGTGGCTACTAATTTGGCTATGTATTGCTAACAATTTATTTGCTTTTTAATAATACAAATCCATGAACAAGCACCTGCGGTCTGATGAGAATTCACCTTCCTACTCTCAGCTTGGTATACAGCAACGTGCTGATAATTCCATCGTAGGTGGCGGAATGCAGGCTGCAATTGGTGATGATAATATCCAAATTCAAGGTGACAGTAACGTTATTACTTTTAATAAGACAGAGATTCTGCAAATCTCTGTTGAGGAGATTAAAACCCGGAAATTTATACAAAGTTCGCCGTACAAAGGGTTAAAGAAATTTGAACTAGAAGACAAAGACTTATTTTTTGGACGTGACCAATTTATCATTACTTTGGTCAATGAACTAGAAGAAACGAACTTAATTTTACTTTTAGGAGCTAGTGGGAGTGGTAAATCCTCAGTTGTACGTGCGGGATTGATCCCCTGGCTTGCACAAACGTACGGGACACGGTTAGTTAACTTGATGTTTACTCCCGACCAAGATCCATTTGAATCTTTTTATGCTACTTTACTCAGTAAATTCCCTCAAAAATTAGCAAAAATAGCCCGTGAGGCAAAAGCAGAGACATTAACTCAGGTAGTAAATACATTAAAGACGCAACCTGAGTCTTTTTGGTTTATTTTTATTGACCAGTTTGAGGAGTTATTTACTACCAGTTTCCCAGAAAAACGCGAACTATTTATTAAAAGTTTGGTGCGATTGAGTAAAACCAACCTGCCTTCTGTCAAAATTATAGCGACGATACGGGCTGATTTTCTTGACAGGTTAAGTCCCTATTCATTGCTGGTAAAAGCCACAGATAAACATCTTAAAATGATAGCAGAAATGCAACCGGATGAATTGCGGTTGGCAATCGAACAACCTGCTGCTCAACATGGAGTATTATTTGAGACTGGCTTGGTAGAGGAAATCATTAAAGATATCCAAGGGCAAGCAGGCTATTTGCCTCTATTGCAGTATACTCTAAATATGCTGTGGGAGACAGAGGTCAAAAATGAAAGTATTAAAAACCGCACATTAAATATCAGTACTTACCGTCAGTTAGGTGGTGTTAGGGGTACACTGCAACAACGTGTAGATAGCATTTATGGGACGTTATCGCCTCCAGAAAAGCTGGCTACACAAAGAATTTTTCTCAAGCTGGTTGGGGTTGGTGAGAATTTAGAATTTGATACTGAATTGAAGCCAGTACGCAGAAGAGCGTTAAGGTCTGAGTTTAACTCGGAACTTGAGCGCACAGTATTGGTTACGTTGATAAATGAAAATCTATTGGTTAGTGACCATCAGCTACAGTCTCAAGAATCTACCATAGAAATAGCCCATGAAATTCTACTCACCTGTTGGACGACCCTAAATACCTGGATTAAGAAAAATCGTCAGGCTATAGCTCTGCGTAACCGCCTCAATGAGGATGTAGCACGCTGGCAAAAGAATAAAATTGAGGATGAATTGTGGACGGGATCAAAGTTAGAGCAGGTTTTAGAACTGAAAAAAGACCTAAATTTCAATCAAGTTTTGGGTGGATTTAGTGAGACGGCTTCTCTGTTTATTGATGCTAGTGTGGGGTTACGGGATCAGCAACTGAGAAGAGTCAGAATTGTCGCTGGTGTTGGTCTTACTTTAGCAGCCTTGACAACAATAACCTCAATTTTTGCCTTTCATCAGTGGGAACGAGCAGAAACAGTTCAAGAAGGTCAAATCAGGGCTCTAGGTGGATATTCAAATTCCCTAATTATTACAAATCAGTATTTTAATGCTCTGATTGAAGCAATTAGGGCAGCAAAGCAACTAAAAAAACAAACAGTAAAACCTCAAACACGCAATCAAATTGAGAGAGTTTTAAAACAAGCACTTTATGGAGTGTCTGAGCGCAATCGATTGGAAGGGCATAAAGCTGCAGTCAAGAGCGTCAGTTTCAGTCCTGACGGCAACACAATTGCCACTGCCAGTTTTGACAAAACTATTAAACTTTGGAATCGTGATGGAACTCTCATCAAAACCCTCACTGGGTATAATGCTCCAATCTCTAGCGTTAGTTTCAACCCTGACGGTCAAATAATTGCCTCTGCGGGTAGAGACAAAACTATCAAACTTTGGAATCGTAATGGCACTTTGATCAAAACTCTTATGGGGCATAAAGGTGATATCGACAGTGTCAGTTTCAGTCCTGACGGTGAAATAATTGCCTCTGCTAGTGAAGATGCAACCGTCAAACTTTGGAATCGTAATGGCACTTTGATCAAAACCCTTACGGGGCATAATGATGCGGTTCGGAGCGTTAGCTTCAGCCCTGATGGGAACATAATTGCTTCTGCTAGCAGAGATAAAACCGTGAAACTTTGGACTCGTAATGGCACTTTGATCAAAACCCTCACTACACACAAGCGTGGTGTCGATAGTGTCAGTTTCAGCCCTGACGGCAAAATAATTGCTTCTGCCAGTCTTGATAAAACTGTAAAAATTTGGAGCCGTGAAGGACAAGAACTTTATAGCTTAATTGGGCATGATGATGAAGTTTGGAGCGCTAATTTTAGTCCTGATGGTAATACGATTGCTACTACCTCTAGAAATAAAATTGTGAAACTATGGACTCGTGATGGCAAAAAAATCCAAACTCTCGCGGGGCATCGTGAAGGACTGTTTGATGTCAGTTTTAGCCCTGACGGTCAGATTATTGCCACTGCCAGTGCCGACAAAACTGTCAAACTCTGGAGTTATGACAGTACAGAACTTCACACCCTCATTGGACATGAGGATGTGGTCCGGAGCGTCAGTTTCAGCTTTGACGGTCAGATTATTGCCACTGCCAGTTTGGACAAAACTGTCAAACTTTGGAGTCGTGATGGTAAACTACTACACACCCTCACGGGGCATACTGCTCCGGTGTATAAGGTCAGTTTTAGTCCTGACAGCAACATAATTGCCTCTGCTAGTTTGGACAAAACTGTCAAACTTTGGAGTCGTGATGGTAAACTACTCCATACCCTCATCGGTCATAATGATGAAGTTTGGAGCGTTAGTTTTAGTCGCGATGGTAATACGATTGCTACTGCCAGTAGGGATAAAACTGCTAAACTTTGGAGTCGTGATGGCAAATTACTCCATACCCTCATCGGTCATAGTGCTCGAGTCTCTAGCGTCATTATCAGCCCCGATGGCAAAACAATAGCTACTGCCAGTGAGGATAAAACCGCTAAACTTTGGAGTCATGATGGCAAATTACTCCATACCCTCATCGGTCATGATGATCAAGTTTGGAGCGTCAGTTTTAGCCCTGACAGTAACATAATTGCCACTGCGAGTTCTGATAAAACCGTCAAACTTTGGAGTCGTGATGGTAAAGAACTTCAAACCCTAACTGGACATGAATATACAGTTTATAGCGCCATTTTCAGCCCCGATGGTAAAACTCTTGCCACTGCCAGTAGAGATCAAACAGCAATTTTATGGTTTTTAGATGTTAAAAAATTAATAAATTTACGATATTCAAATTTAGATACATTACTGGTGAGTGCTTGCGATTGGGTAAGCAATTACCTAAAAAATAATCACACTGTTAGCGAGAGTGATCATCAGCTTTGTGATGGCATTAGAAAATAAGTAGTGTTTATTTTTATATTCGTTTCCAAAGTTTGTGACTAGAGTTTAGACTAGTTCGCGGTGCGAAACTCAAGAGAGAAAATAGAGACCAGAAGAAGTCCAACCTAACTATCATAATCTTACTAGCAAACGTTCAAAAATTGGCTTTCGTGTATCGGTAGATTTTGTAGAATATCCTTTGGCAATCACTAAGTATAAATATTTACAAATGGTAAAAAATCGTTATATGTCTTTGCTTTCAACTTTTGATGATGAACAACTTGCTCTTGGTTTAGCCGAAATGGAACAGAAATACAGTCAGCAATCTATTCTTAAATTCTCGGACCGCTTTGTTTTTATCACAGCAAGTAAGACCTGATGCGTTAAACTATGTGGTGCAAGGGGAAAAGATGATTGGAAATTGGGGAAAAGCCCATTTGAAATATCGGAAAATCTTTGGCTGATTGATAATCAATCAATTTTTTTCAGAAATATTGGTTAATTCTCAATATCTATATCTTGTTGACAATAAAAGCTAAGCAGGTTGTTTTCTCTCATACTTTAGCAGGACATAGGTTATATCATGTTTGCTCAAACACTTATAATAATGTTTGTCAATCTTCCTTAAGAAGATTGAGAAGCGATCGCAATGCGTGAGGGTGTAAAAGCGAAGATTTGCGCTCGCCTAATTTTAGTCCAAATATAGTATTCCCACCCCTTTCTTATATGGTTAAACTCAACTCAGAATACAAATGCTTCGGGGGCAAACTCGGCTTCTATAGTCATTTTTCCTCCAATTGTAACGGTGAAATGCGTTTTGCTGTCTACCAACCACCGCAAGCAACTCAGAAACCAGTGCCAGTTCTCTATTTTCTTTCCGGGTTAGCGTGTACGGAAGAAAACTTTATGGTTAAAGCGGGGGCACAGCAATATGCTGCCAAATACGGTTTAATACTCGTAACGCCAGATACTAGTCCTCGCAATACTGGTATTTTTAGTGAGGATGATGACTGGGACTTTGGCTCGGGTGCTGGCTTTTATGTCGATGCAACTGAGGAACTTTGGGCATCTCATTATCGAATGTATAGCTATGTTGTTCAAGAATTACCTGCTTTGATTGCTAATAATTTCCCCGTACAATCGGATAGACAAGGTATTTTTGGTCACTCAATGGGTGGACATGGTGCGTTGGTTTGTGCTTTGAGAAACCCCGAACAATACAAATCGGTATCAGCGTTTGCACCCATTGCCGCACCGATACATTGTCCTTGGGGGCAAAAGGCATTTAGTGGTTATTTAGGTAGCGATCGCGAAAGCTGGCGTGCTTACGATGCGAGTGAATTAGTGAAGCAAGTTGGTTATCACAGTCCTATTCTCATCGACCAAGGTACTGCCGATCAATTTCTCGCCCAACAGCAACTCCTGCCAGATGTTTTTGAAAAAGCTTGCACCGCAGTTGATCAACCTCTGATTTTACGTTATCAAGAAGGCTACGACCACAGTTATTATTTTATTTCGACTTTTATTGAGGATCACATTCGTCATCATGCGACTGAACTACAAATACTTTAGTTGCTAGTACACCGTGGCGTAAATTTGGATAGGGTTATACAGCCAGAAACGTGAGGAAATATCTTGTGCGTAACTTCCTAACGACATTTTTAGCTGTAGTTTTAGTCTTTTTCGGGACAATGGCATTAAGTCATGTGCCGTCATGATTGACGGTGCATGAAGAAGTACTTCTTGAGAGGGTAGCCAACATGACCTATGCGTGAATCAAATGACTGCAATACCATTGAAATGAATGGTATTCACTTTGAAACTTTAGTGCCTGAACATGTACTGCAAACTCCCCCGAAACAGCCAGGGGTGAAAACTCGGGTTCATTTTGGTCTTCGGATTACTAATAATACAGCAGATTCTCACCGTTTCCTACTCTTCTTTGCACGCCCAGAATTTCTCCAAGCAAGTAAACAGAAGATACTACGTTTTGGTCCTAATGTAAATGGAAGTTACAATCCTCAATTATCTGACTTTCAATTAGTAGTGCCTGGAGAAAGCGTGACCCTTTCGTTGTCAGGGTATTTTCACTGGGAGAGCCATAAACTGAAGTTTATATTTCGTGAAAAAAGCGGTTCTTCCTGGATATTTAGTGATTTCAATCCAGGCAAATATTCTGTTCAGGTCATATATGAAAATCAATACCCAGCATGGGAGCACAGAAGCCGTTGGAGTGATCCTATAGATTTAAAGCCAGTATGGGAGGAACAAATTTTCAATAACTTGAAAAATGAAACTATCCAGATGGGAGAAGTCCAATTATAATTATTACCTTATGTTCGTCAAAGTCAAAAAGCAAATCACCGTTGAAACAGGTTATGGAACGCAAAAAAGCCATCATCATCGGCTCTGGTATTGGAGGTTTGGCGCTGGGAATACGGTTACAAAGCCTTGGTTTCAACACTATCATCTTTGAGAAACTTGATGCTCCTGGTGGACGGGCTTATGTTCGACGTGTTAACGGCTTCACGTTCGATATGGGACCAACAGTCATCACAGTACCCCACTTTATTGAAGAACTCTTTGCACTTGAGCGCGATGCAGCTGCTCTGGGGGAGCCTGATTATCCAGCATCTGTCCTTGGTGAAGGAAGCCGCATCACCTCAGGCATCAGTGGCGGAGCGGTTACATCCAAGTACGTGAAAATCATCCCCATACTACCGTTTTACCGCATCTATTTTGATGATGGAACTTACTTTGATTACGATGGCGATCGCGAACATACTCGTCAACAAATCAGTGCGATCGCACCAGAAGATCTCGCTGGCTACGAGCAGTTTCATCAGGATGCAAAAGCAATCTTTGAACGTGGTTTCATTGATGTTGGTTATAAATACTTTGGCAACATAAGTTCAATGCTGGGGATCGCTCCCGATCTCGTGAGGCTTAATGCCATTATTCCACTCTTTTCTTTTGTCAAGAAGTACTTCAAAAGTCACAAACTTCAACAAGTATTCAGCTTTGAACCCTTACTCATTGGTGGTAATCCACTGAAAGTACCTGCTATATATGCAATGCTCCACTTTGTGGAGAAGACTTGGGGAATCCATTTTGCCATGGGAGGAACGGGTGCGCTTGTCCAAGGGTTAGTACGTAAATTTGAGGAATTGGGTGGAGTTATACGCTACAACAGTGAGGCGGCACGGATTGACATTAGCAGCCAGAATGACAAGAAAGTGAGTGGGGTTACCTTGACAGACGGTACTCAATTCAATGCCGATCTCGTCGTCTCAAACGGTGACTATGTCAATACTTACATGAAGCTCATTGACTCGAAGTATCGATTTTTTCAGCAGGATATCCGACTTATACTGATGAGGCAGTCGATGTCGCTGATGGTTATTTACTTCGGCTTCCGTGCCGATGGGTTGAAGCTGGATCTTCTTGGAGATATGATGAGGGATAGGGCTAAGATTGAATTGTATCGGTATATAAGAGAGAATGAAGATGCTAAATGCAGTAGAGTTTCAAGCAAAGATCCAGAATGGTTTAATTGAGATTCCCGATGAGTACAAAGAAGAACTCGGTGAAGAAGATGATATTAAAGTAATTGTTCTGATAAATAAAAAATTATCTCAAAAAAAAGACATAATTGATGAATTAACTGAGAATCCAGTTCAAGTGAGTGGTCTACTCAGTCGTGTGGAAATTTACAGTCGGTAGTTATGATGAATAGTGTATCTTTTATTGATACTAATGTTTGGCTATATCGTTTATTTGATGATAAAAAGATGGAGATGGCACAAAGAGAAAGAAAGCGGAATATCGCTATTTCAATTACGTCAAATCAAGGAATAATTATCAGTACGCAGGTTGTGAATGAGGTTTCTGCTAATTTACTGAAAAAAGCAGCTTTTAACGAAGAGCAAATCAAAGCTGTGATTCAGTCACTTTATCGTCGCTGCACTGTGTTAGAGTTCAACCTGAGTATTTTTGAATCTGCATCGAATATACGCAGTCGATATAATTTTTCTTTTTGGGATAGTTTAATTGTTGCTTGTGCGCTGGAAGCTGGTGCAAGTATTCTCTATTCTGAAGATATGCAAGATGGGTTACTAGTAGCTGACCAATTAATCTCGGCTCAACTTAAATTAGAGATTGTGAATCCGTTTAAATAAACGTAGAAAATTAAGTTTTTGAATTGCTATTAAGTCCGTTTCAATCCCGTTGCCGGGAATCATTGATTTGAAAGCTCTATCTTGCCCACCGCTGAGACAATCTCGATATGTTTCAATCCCGTTGGCGGGAATCATTGATTTCTGAGAATTGATAAACTGTGTTTTTCTCTAGAACAATCCGTGGAAGAGAACGTGAAATTCTTTGGTATTTCTTTTATTGGCTTTCTTAACGTTTTCTCTTCTCCTGTCGGAGAGGCTGCGCCAACGAGACGCCTCTTTTCGAGATGCTTCTCTTCGAGACGCTTCTCTTCGCGAACGCGAACGCGAACGCGAACATGAACGAGACGCTGCTTTGTTCGTCAAGAGACGTGGCGTCAGCCAAGGCGGTTAATTCACAAAAAAATTTTCATGAACTATTTAGGATTGCTGTATAATCTACTTGGCTTTTTTCTTCAAGGCACCACTAATAGTCTCTCTTATAATGGGTTACCTTTCAACATTATATTCCAGTAGAG
Organism: Rhizonema sp. PD37; assembly: GCA_029379215.1. Lineage (GTDB taxonomy): Bacteria > Cyanobacteriota > Cyanobacteriia > Cyanobacteriales > Nostocaceae > Rhizonema. The sequence continues at coordinate 15,629 of JAQYWO010000079.1, read as the reverse complement.
ATAGGGGAAGCCATATTTTTTTAGCAGCCACATACTGTACCGTTCTTTAGTTGGATCAATTGGGAATGTGGGGGAAAGCTTGTTGTCATAACCAAATTCAGCAAGTACTACCTTGCCATATCCTGTAGTTATTGGACAGCAACTATAGCCGTTGTATTTTTGAGTGAGGTTTTTTAAGTTGATTAAAGCAAGTAAGTTATGAACAACAACTGGTGCTTGTTTTCTCACTGCAGCCGATGTTTTTGATGTTGGGAGACTCGCCGCATCACCTAAGCTAAAAACGTTGGGGTAAATATTGTGCTGTAGCGAGTGTTTATTTACATTAACCCAGCCTTGACTTATTCCATCTGGTACAGCTAATTTACTCTGTTTTATAAAGTCAGGTGCGCTCATAGGTGGTGTGACATGAAGCAAGTCGTATTGGATAGCTACTTCTTCAACACTCGAATCTGTGAAAACATCAAAAATTGCTATTTTGGTATCTGCTTTAATTTCTTTGAGATTGTGTTTGTATCTTACGTCTATCTGTTTACGCTCTACTACAGAAAGCAGTTTTTCCGCAAATTCTTTAACGCCGAAAATTACTTTCATAGCTGTGCAATACGTGATTTTTGATTGAGAGCGTATCCCTTGTTTCCTGAAGGCATCATCAGCCAAATACATAATTTTCAGTGGAGCCCCTCCACATTTGATCGGAGTATTAGGGTAAGTAAATACAGCATTACCATCTTTGAAGTTTTTGATGAGTTCCCAAGTGTAAGGAGCGTATTCATAAGCATAATTACTACAAACGCCATTTTGCCCTATTGTTTCTTTTAACCCTTTAATCAAATGCCAATCAATTTGAATACCTGGAGCTAATACCAGATATTCATAACAAATATGCTTTCCCTCCTGAGTAATAACTGTATTGTTGTCTGGATCTAACTTAGCTACATAATCTTTGAGCCAAGTAGCACCATCAGGAATATAGTCTTTTTCATCCCTCATAGTATCAAGAGCTTTGTAAACACCACCGCCAACTAGAGTCCAAGCTGGTTGATAGTAGTGCTTGTCTCTTGGTTCAATAATGGCAACATCAAGGTGTTTATTTTTTTTCAGCAGCTGGGCGGCGACTGTGATGCCTGCAGATCCTCCCCCGACGACTACAACTTGATGCTGCACACTTGGAATGGCTGATTCACGATCTAATGGCTTAACTGGTGCTGACGACATGATGTTTTTGTTTCCTTTAAAAATCAAAATTTCTCGTTTGATGAGCCGATGCAAGAGCAAATGCCTCTTTATCAGGACAATTTACGACCGTAGTTGTACACTTCTTCGCCGGAGCGGTCGATAATCGCCTAATGTACTGTGTTGAGTGAAGGAATTTGTCACATAAATATCCAGTTAGCTTCGATGCTTTCCCCTACTGGAGCGGAGCATCGGTGTCTGTTGCGTACACAGGGTAATTTTAATGGTGGGTTTTTGCATATAGTGGTAAGAAGAGGGTTCACGATCGCCATTAAAATAGGCGTATGGCACACCCACAGCAGCAGCATTAGCAGCAATAACTTCTGTAACTGGGCCTTCTTTTGTGTCGTTACCTGCAAAGCCTACAAAGCTATAGTATGCTCCGTCCAATGCTTCCTTAAAAGTTACTTGAGCACCATATGCACATTCCTCTCCATAACATGTCTTACAGACTACCGAAAAATATTATTGGATCTTGATGAGAGTGAAGTTGGTGCGTGGACGTGGTACAAATCACCGAACAATATGTTAGCCATCGCCCTTATGTCGCTTCTTTATTTTTAAGTGTGGCGATCGCTCATGGGTATTTTGCGCTAAAAAAGCAATATCAGAAAGATATTCCCGCCACTCTAACCAAAATAAGTCAAAATTCAGTTTTTCACCTAATTCTTGACAAACTTCCAGAATTGCCGTAAAATCATTTGTATGAGGAGGTTTTTAGCTTGAGCGCGACAATGTTTGTCTTAATCATGTAAGGTGATTGCCAAACAGAGCAGTCGTTTTTCAACATATCATAAAAATAAATCCGCCTTTAAGTCTGGAATTTAGTTCCAAGATGTTAATAAAGCATTAAATACATGTACCATTAAAGTTTGGTCAGGTTTTTGTGACCATTACCGAGATTTTTATATAGCATATTTATCGCCAATTTGACATAAAATGTGATAATGTATTGCTTCTGAACCTCCTAAGGCAGTCGCTAAAGCAAATTCTCGTTCCAACTCTGGTAGTATAGTTTCGACATAAGAACGTAGAATCGGTTCTGTATCTGCTGGTAAAGTTTCAATCAGCAGATTTTATAGTACGTTGGCATGAGGCTTTCTCTAAAAAATTGATGATTTAAATCGGTTACAGTAAAACTTTTTCAACCTTCCATTCAAAGCGGCTAACAGTAAGGCATCTTGGTTAAAAGCACAGGCATAGGTTTCCTCGAAAGCATCAGTGACTCGATATAAGCCGAAAAGAAAGCGGAGGTTGAGGGTTTTGTTAACTTCCCAGTGACTTTTCGGGGGAATTTAAAGTCAACGCCACCATCCACCGAAGATATTCCCACAACCAAAACTGGCTCGTCCGCATCTTTGAGTTGAGTTTGGGTTTATAACCTTTCTTAACGTTTAATGTGTCCACTGATTTCTTTGAGGGTGACTCCTGGTAATAATTTATCAAGTTGACGAGCGATCATACAGGTTCGTAGTTGTGCTTTAACGCTCTCAAATTGTTAAGAGTACTAAAGCGCAACTACAAGCTTTATTATAAGTGTTCAAACGAACATGATATGAAACGTATAAAGTGGGACTTTTAGATCCTGAACTACTCCCTTCCCGCCAGAAGAATACCGTTAAAAAAACCGCCAAGACAAGGCAGTGCGCTGCGGAGCCAGTGCTGAAGACGGGTTTCCCGTCGCAGGCATCTGGCGTTGGGTTCCCCCCGTTGAAGCATCTGCCGCGCCAAGGAAGCCAAGAAAGAAGATTAAGGAGATAGGTAATCTTACACTCAGCAAGGGGAGTAAGAAGTTTAAAATGTCGATCCTGTCATCGGGCGGTGGGCTGACCTCTTGTTGCTTACTTTGAATCGGCGTGTTTAACCGTCGGTCGGCCGATTCCGTAGAACGCGATGACGGGAATTAGGAAAACTAGACCGGTGAGCAAGGTGCTCCATGGCAGGCTCAACGCTTCAGCCAAGGCATCGCCGCCGCCAGTGCCAGCCGTGCGAATGAGTGCCACGGTGGTCCAGTAGAGAGCTGGCGCAAGAATTCGTCCCCGTCGGCCGACTATGAGCGTCATCGCCACCAGCACCCCTACAACCACTGCGGTTCCTGGCGGCGTGAGATGCAGCCGAAAGGACGCGAAGTCGCCCGCGAGGGTACCAAGGACACCAGCCAGTATCATACAGACCCAGTAGCTCGGTGTTACGTGGACAGTATCGCCCAAGATAGTCCCTACAGAAGAAAACCGACTGTATACCCAGACAGCACAAACAAAGAGCGCGAGAACAATCGGTATAGAGACCGAGAAGTCGATGTGCCAATCCTCATGGAAGATATCCCCGACGTTGGTAGCTGCCGTGCGAACCGTGATGATAGCAAACCAGAACCAAAGTGATATAGGCCGACGAACTATTCGGTCGAGTAGGAGGATTATCGTGAATAGCCCAGCCAGCCAGGGTAGTCCGCCGAAGTGCCCGAGGTGTAGTTCGTCCCCAACGAAGTCGCCAGTGTTGGTACCGAAAACGCTAGCGGCACAAAGGCAAAACCAGTATCTCGAATCGATGCGGGGTAGAGAGCGCATGTATTGCCTAAATGTATAGTGAATTATGTTACCGATTGAGCCGGCGTAACAGCCTTCTTGCCAAAAAAGGGAAAATGGTATGACCCAGTAGCTCTACGTCTTTGGGATGTTACAGCAGCTCTCACAAGCTATTGTGGAGTGGCACGCTTAAGACCCAATTTAGATACAAGAGTATCCAACGCAGACGCTGTATTATGGCACAGTTCTACGGTGTTTGCTGTACCTTTTTGAGGGATTGATACAAGTGAGAAAACACTAGTGTTTTTAGAAGTGATGCCGAGGATGAGAAGACAGGCAGACATGTCAGATTCTTGAACGGAAAAAGTCTATTTGAGCCAATTCCCGTCAGTAAGTACCGTCCCATAAGTAGTTCGGTTTTCCCACAATAGTCCACAATACCTCTGTTGTCTTCCAAGTCTTGTCAACACCCGAAAGTAAAAAACCTACATCTGAGAGGATTGGGGGAGGGGGTTTATGCGATTACGAATAATTCTGGTTAATTAACCGGACATGATATTACAGGTTGAAACTAAAGGAATTGCGTTCTTATTGTATTGGGGCGATCGCTCTAGAGGTACGGCAGGTGACTTGTAGAAATTGTGTAATCGCACTAAAACTCAATCTCGATTTACATAACTGCATATGCTGCACTTTACGTCAACTATTTGTACTTGATTGACGCTCTAGGCAATAAGATTAATCAATATTATTCTATATTAACTTGTTTGTAACAATAACCACAAAGCTATGACACCTGTGACGAATTCTTCAAACGAACCTCCAAAACTGCAACGCAATACGCTGCAGTTGCGCCATGCAATCGTTATGGCAGTCGCTGCGATGTCTCCGGTAGGTGCCATATTTTTTAATAGCACTCCACAAGTAGGACTCGTCGGTGCAGCGATGCCGTTGTGCTACATCATTGGTTTTGGGGTAGTTCTGTTGGTTGTCAATCAGCTCTGCATACTTGCAGCCGAGTTTCCCACAAGTGGTTCATTTTATACATTTGTGACTCAAGGATTAGGAGTGCGCTGGGGCTTTCTCGCTGGCTGGTTGAGTTTAATTTCGTTTGGCATCGTGGCTATTCCCTCTTTCATTGTAATATTAAGTGCGAATTTTCAAGAATTGCTGCTGCACTGGTTTGGTGTACATTTACACTGGATATTATGGTATTGCTTGGTCTCTTTAATCGTGGGGGCAGTGTGTTATCGCGGTATTCGCTTCTCGCTGCAATTGGATCTGACACTATTTACATTTGAACTCGGCGTTTGTTTTTTCCTCGCATTCATGGTGTTCATACAAGCTGGTAAAACCGGACAACTGACGCTGATACCCTTCACTCTAAGGAGACTACCACAGAACAGTAACCTGTTCGGCGGTGTCATTTTGTCTATTCTCAGTTTCATCGGGTTTGAAGGAGCAACCACCTTGGGTGAAGAAGTTGAAAAGCCCCGACAGTCAATTCCTAAAGCGATGGCGATCACTGTAGTTCTTGTTGGCGTATTTTATGTGCTAATGTCATATGTGGCAACGCTGGGATATGGCATTCATAACATGGCAGCCTTTGCCCAAGATGCCGCCCCCTTCGATACGATCGCACGTCACATTTGGGGCGATGGGTTCGCCTTATTGATTGATTTTGCCGGAATTATTGCTGGATACACTTGTGCCGTTGCTTGTCTCAATGGTGCTGCTCGGATTGTCCATACTATAAGTCGAGAAGAACTATTTCCCCGTTGGTTGGCGCACATTCATCCCACCTACCATACACCAGCAAATGCCATTTTCGTATTGAGTGGTTGTTCTGTGTTTGTCGGGCTGGGGTTGGGAATTCTGTTGACACCGATTCAGGCTTATGCTTTTATGGGAACAGTCTTAACCCTGGCTTCCATAGCAATATATGGATCGATTAGTTTAGCATGTTTTCGATATTTCTGGACAAAACGCCGTACTCAATTGGAGCAAAACTCCATGAATCGCTTGAGATGGTTGCGTTATGTTTTACTACCTTGGCTCTCGATCATCGCCATCAGCGTTATTCTAGTTGGCACCCTTTATCCCCTTCCACCTTACCCGCTTAATTTCGCTCCAATTGTCGTCTTGATTTGGCTATTGCTGGGGATCGGAGTGTTAAGGTTCCTACAAATTCACAAACCCTCAGCTATTCGTCAAGCAGGTATGCTTGTCGTTGATGAAACTGAAACCCTCAGTTAGAGCAATGAAAAGATGCAAAATTTAACACGCTCACCAGAGCGATCGTACTGTAAATAAATAGGTGTCAAAGACAGAGGAAAACCTTTGAGTCGAGCAAATCCTCTTTCTTATAGTTGATCATCTCTATCGGCACGTATGGCTAGCTGCAAAAAAAGTAACACAAAGCGATCGCCCTGGCTTTAGTGTATTCAATCTGACAAAAGCGTAGTGCCTTCAAAATCTCAGTTGGCAAATTCAGTAAACGACTGGTAGGTACGAGAAGATTGGGTAGAAAAACGACCAACACCATCTAGAACTGATTCGATAGTTTGAAGTTGAAGGACAACGTTTTCCTCCAACTCTTGTCCACGATTTTTTGCCTGGTTAGCACCATGTCAGAGCGAATGCCTCTTGATCAGGACAATTTACGACCGTAGTTGTACACTTCTTCTTCGCCCGAGCGGTCGATAATCGCCCAATGTACTGTATTGAGTTCAGGAATTTGTAACATAAATATCCAGTTAGCTTCTATGCTTTCCCCTTCTGTTGGGAGCATCGGTGTCTGTTGCGTACACAGGGTAATTTTAGTCGTGGGTTTTTGCATATAGTGGTAAGAAGAGGGTTCATGATCGCCATTAAAATAGGCTTCGTATGGCACACTCACAGCAGCAGCATTAGCAGCAATCACCTCTGTAAGCGAGCCTTCTTTTTCTTCACCTGCAAAGCCGACAAAGCTATAGTATGCTTGGTCTAATGCTTCCTCAAAAGTTACCTCACCTCCTAAAGCTTTCTGTGCCTTAATCGCTACTGGCTCTGCTTCTAGGATCAGATTATCTAAGCCAAGAGATTTTGTCAGATCGGATAGCTTTTGACTTTGCTCGGTGTAAGCATAACTAGACATCAAATTTCCCTGAGTATCATACAGCCGTCCTTCATCTACTTTGTTATTCCAAATAGAGCTTTTGCTACCGAAGCAGAAGCCACCTGAGTCTGGATGCACCTCGTTAGTGTAAACTTGACACTCAGCTCCTTTTTTCAATACTGTCCCAGTCGGAAAAGAGAATTCTTTATCGCGATTTTTGCTGTGAATTTTCCAGCCTGATATATCTAAATCAACCAGCCCCTCATTGACAATCGCGATATATTCGTCCGCCTCTGTGGATTTCACACTTCCGTCCGAAACTATCCTCGAAATCCTGACATGGGTTGTCGCATTTGAGAGATCGAGTATTGCATACAGCCCTTCTCCTTCAGAACTTTTGACGAGAATTTGATTAGCCTGCTCGTCAGATTGGAAATCTACAATCGAACTGCCATTGCGTTGATAGAGAGATTTAACTCCAGCAAAAATCGGATGATCGCTATTAATTGGTTGATTTCCGGAAATCCCGTTATAGCCTTCTTTAAACTGGAAACCAACTTCCCAAAGAAACCAGTTAAAATCATATCCTGAAGCATAGTCCTCATCTTCCGTCTCGGCAGCTAAGTAAATGTTTACTCCAGCTGCCAACAAATCTGTGAGTTTATCCCAAAAAGAAGCGTCATGTAAAAAAATCGCATCCACATCTTCTGGGATATCGTATCCAACAGTCCATGTATGACCAGCTTTAGTCATTGTCTGTGCTAAAGTAGATTCAGATTCGGCTTTCGGGTCAGAATAAGAATGAAACTTGCTAGGACGATCGCCCGTGAACCAATTAGCAATATTTTTGGCAAAAATTGCCGTGTCAGGAGATTTTTCAAATCCGAGGTTACTTAAAGTTGAAGCATCATTAGCGAGAACTATTTTGCTTAATTTTTTGTTCATATGAGCGGTTCCTAAGTTTCAAGTCAGAAAAATTGACAAATGAATTGCTTCTACAATTGTATGTAAGCACAGCATCTTCACCATGACCGAAACTCAAGTTCACTCAGTTATTAGTATTAGCCAATTTACAATGGCGGCGAAGTCTGCCGGATGGAGTACTCCATCCGGCGAGCTTCGCGCGAAGTCTTGGGGAGAGAATCTTCTCTCCCCAGAGCTTCGCGTTTTTTACACACCTGCTTATTGCTGCCAGTTTCGAGTCATCGGATCTGGTGGAGTGATATCTAGATAAGCGGAAAATATACTATACACCTGAAGCCGCCGAGGTGGTAGGGCGGAATTGGATACTTAATGCAAGTTGATTGATTTGTATGTATGAGGGCGATAGTGATCGCCAACTGCAAGTATAACAGGCTGAGCGCAACTTACCACGCCACATTTGTATCACCAACCAATGTTCTGCGTTTGAGCTGCTGTTAAACGCTTTATTATTGAAACTATTAGCCGATCAACTATTGAACATTCGCGACACCGAAGTCCCGATGACGATCGCCGTTGCGATCGCGTTCCCTGCGATTTTTGCAATCCCGTTGCCGGAAAGCATTGATTTTAAAGTCCACTTGGTGAGATCGAGTTATAGAAAGCATCGATAGGCGAACGGCTATTTCTATCGTTGAAAGACCACTGTTCGTTCAGCATCGCCGACCAACAATTAAAATATTCCCATGCTGCTAAACCTTCAACTCACCTGATATCAAACGGTTAGTTTGTCTTGTACGCTGATCGCGGTTTTAACATCAATATTTACAGGCGCAAGATATGAGCATTCTGTTGTGCAAAAGTATATACTTTCAGCGGATGACAAAGCAGAGTAAATTACATATCTTGAATTCATGTAAACATTGATAGCAATTGAGTTGCAAGCTCCGAATTTGTTTTACACTGAGCGTAGTCAAGAGGGTTGTATAATGATCCCTTCAGAGAATTTCCGCAGGGAATCGTTAGAGAAATTGAGCAAGTGATCAGCAACGGTATTTTACCCAATGCCCTTCAACGAATTTCTGACCTTCGCCATCCAAATCACAAAAATTTTAGGCAAAATTCATGCTGCAAATGTGATTTATAAAGATATTAAGCTAAGTAACATTCTTCTGAATCCGTAAACAAAAATTGTATGTATAAAATAATCTCGAGACTGAAGCATTTCCTCAAGAGCAAGTGAAATTTCGCGCTTTTGTTATCCTCAAGAAACGGCTATCTCTATTGAAGTGTACTGGTCAAAAGGTTTCAGTACAAGCAGTTGTTAGAATTAATCCGGTGAAAGATGAATACTACTCCTCCTGAGTGCACAGGAAATATTTTGATTATTGACGATCTCCCTGAGAATTTGAAGCTTTTAGATGAGATATTATCTGATGCTGGATATCAAGTAAACTTGGCACCAAGTGGCAAATTAGCTCTCAGTTTTCTCCAATCAACCCTACCTGACTTAATTTTACTGGACATCATGATGCCAGAGATGGATGGCTACGAAATGTGTTCTCAATTAAAAATATCTGAACGAACTCAGGACATTCCGGTTATTTTTATCAGCAGCTTGCACGAAGTGCCCAATATGGTTAAAGCCTTTTCAGTGGGTGGAGTCGATTATATTACCAGACCTTTCAACGTTCCAGAGGTGTTGGCTCGTGTCCAGAATCAATTGCGTCTCAGTCACATCTCTAAGCAACTTGTCGAGAAAAATGCCCAGCTTTCTCTTGAAATTGAAGAACGCAAGCGAGTGGAGAAAGTACTGCAAGATAAAAAACATCAACTGCTACTACTTGCAGACGCATTACCTTCTTGCGTAGCCTATGTAGACACGAATCAACACTACCGCTTCGTCAACAAAAGTTATGAAACCTGGTTTGGAATCAGCAGAAAAGAAATTTGCGGCACACATATTCAAGATATTATTGGTATAAATGCTTATAGAATTGTTCAGGCAAATATTGAGCAAGTCCTGGCTGGTCGTTATGTAAGATATGAAGCAGAAATGCCTTATGCAATTGGTAAGACGCGTTACATCACAGAAACTCTTGTACCTAATGTTGAGAAAGATGGTCAGATCGACGGCTATTATTCCATGATCACTGATATTAGCGAGCGCAAACATGCTGAGGAAGTAATTATACAGCAAAAAGAACTCTTACAATCGATTTTTGACCACATTCCAGTTATGGTGATTCTTTTCGATTCCAACGGTCGAATTCAATTTGTCAACCGAGAAACAGAAAGGCTTTTAGGCTGGTCTCAAGCAGAACTAGAGAACGTTGACTTGTTAGCAGAATGGTGTCCAGATCTAGAGTGTCGCGCCTCAATTCTAGAACATATGGTAGCTATTACTGGAAAATGGCAAGATATCAAACTTAGAACTCGTTTTGGGCACAATATGGATACTGCTTGGGCAAATATTCGACTCAGTAGTGACATGAATATTGGGATTGGGCAAGACATCACTGAGCGCAAACAGACAGAAGAAGCATCTGTTTTAGAAGAACGCAACCGTATGGCTCGAGAAATTCACGATACCCTAGCTCAAGCTTTCACTGGCATCATTTTGCATGTAGGAGCTGCAACGCGAGTACTGACAAAAGATTTAGAAGCAGTCAGAACACACCTCGAAACAGTGGAAGATTTAGCTCAAAGTGGGCTTGCTGAGGCTCGTCGTTCAGTTGCAGCACTCCGTCCACAATTGTTGGAGGATGGCAATCTGTCAAGCGCCATCAATCACCTCGTGACACAGATGAAAACTTCAACTCATCAAACGGACCTCACCTATGAAATTGTTGGTACAGTATATCCGCTACCATCAGACGTTGAAAACCATTTATTGAGAATTGGTCAAGAAGCATTGACAAATGCAGTTAAACATGCTTTCGCTAGTGAAATCTGCATTGAGTTAGTGTACAAAGACACACACTGTCTGTTACAGATTACAGATAATGGTCAAGGGTTTAAAGTTGACAATTTGGCTTTAAAAGGTGGTTTTGGGTTGCTTGGAATGACAGAGCGATCTGAGCGCATTGGAGCAAGACTGATGATTCAAAGTCAGTTAGGTCAGGGAACAGAAATTGTCGTGACAGTGAACCGATAATAAATGATTATGAACCAATCAACTATGACTCGTATTTTAATCGTTGATGATCATCCCATCGTTCGGCAAGGGTTAGCAGCAATAATTGATATGGAGCCAGATATGACTGTATTGGCTCAACTTGAGGATGGAAGTGAAGCGATAGAATTTTTCCGTCAACAGCAACCAGACGTAACACTGATGGACTTGCGGATGCCTCAGGTAGGAGGTGTGGAAGCAATTACGACAATTTGTGCTGAATATAAGAATGCTCGAATCATTGTTGTCACTACCTATGATGGCGATGAAGAAATTTATCGTGGACTACAGGCAGGGGCACAGGGATATCTGCTCAAGAATACTAAACCAGATGAACTGCTGAGTGCTATTCGCATTGTACAAACTGGTCAACAGTATATTCCACCTCAAGTAGGAGCCAAATTATTCGAGCGAATGAGCAATCCGGAATTGAGTGAGCGGGAATTGGAAATTGTGCGTTTGATAGCAACGGGCAAAACTAACCAAGAAATTGCTACGACTTTGAGTGTTGCTGAAAGTACTGTCAAGTTTCATATCACTCGTATATTGAGCAAGCTAGGTGCAAGCGATCGAACACAGGCAGTCATTATTGCATTGAGACGGGGGATTGCCAAACTCTTCTAGTTTTGAATGGTAAGACACAATTGCTCGCCTGTTAACATGTCACATTTCACCTAGCCAAAAGTATAGTTTGTTCCCATACCAGAGTCAATTAATTGTTGTCTTCTATCATTTAAAAAACTCGACTTTGATTTGGCGACAAAGTTAAGTAGCTTGTTGTATTATCAAGCATAGGGTCTAGAAAAAAGGCTTTAGAGATGCGATTGAACCATTTATCTTACGTACAATGCTCTCACTAGAAGGAGGTTTTATAATAATTTTCTTATTACTTGACCCCCTAATACCACTTTTCTGTGAAGCTGCATAGCAACAATCCTTATCCATCAAGGCTCTGGATAAATTAATTATGTGTAGCTTTATAATAAAATGGTATAATTTTGTAAAAAGCACTTTATAAGTCAAGTAAACGAAAGCGATATGGCGCTTTTACCAATTTCAGAACGCGATCATATCCGAGGAATTGTCAACGCTCCGGTGGTATTGATTAAGTATGGCTGTTATCAATGTCCATACTCTAGTGATGCACATAAAATTATTACAGAGATTTTGCATCAACTCAATACTGATGTCACTTCTGTGAAAGCAAATCAATTGTGCTTTGTGTTTCGTCATTTTTTTCAAAGGCCGACTAACTCTTATGCTCAAAAGGCAGCGGAAGCAGTGGAAGCTGCTGCTGCACAGGGCCAGTTTTGGCAGATGCACGACACTCTCTTTGAGCATCAGCATGCATTAGAAGATAGTCATATAGTTCAATATGCTAATGACATTGGACTTGATATCTTCCAGTTTCTCCGGGATGTGTCAGGACGAATATATACCAATCGTGTCAGTGAAGATATTGAAAGTGGGTTACGCAGTGGTGTCACAGACTCTCCTGCATTATTCATTAATGGAATTCGTTACAACAATGGTTGGGATCGGAAAAAGTTATTCGCTGCTGTCTTAAAAGATTTATACCAATGAATATTTATTGGTATGAGGCATAGGACTAAATTTTGACATTTCCAAAACTGAGACAAATGCATCTTGTTTCTCTTAAAATACAAGTTTAAAGTACATTAACGTACGACTACACTCATCTTTTTGCCTGAGAGTAGATTTGTGTGCAAGGCACTGGTGTTTTTCTTATATCAAATTTGCTAGTATCGAAGTGATATAATTGTCACTAAAAAAATTAAGGGTGTACAGTTAATTACAAGCGATGCCTTTGGCAATGGCGTACATCCGTAACGCCATATCGAAACCAAACGTTGCTATCAGAAACAGAACAAGCTTTATTATATAGTGCATTCCATAAACCTCCGTCAGAAGGAGGCTTGCAGATTGGATGACTAATCATCTTGACCGGAGAATTTATCCACAGAAAAAGTGGGAATACTTGGGGGGTTTTGATATGCGATTGAAGGTATCAGTTTATATACTTTATGCATAAGCAAAATAGTTTAAATCAACAAAGAATATATTGGCAACAGCAAATTGGTAGTGATATACCTGTGTTAGAACTCCCATCAGATTATCCACACTTGCCGATACAGTATTTCTTTAAAGCCAAGGAAACGCTTGAGTTTGATGAAAATCTCTGCTTAAAACTCGATGAGTTTTGCCAAAATGAGAAACTTACCACCTTTACCACCCTTCTTGCTGCATTGAAGGTTCTGTTATTTCGTTACACAAGACAGAAAGATATCATTGTGGGTTCCTTATCTGCTAACAGTCTTCGAGAAAAAGAGGAAGGTATTCTTGAAGAATTTATTAATCCAGTGGCATTGCGGACGAACTTAACTCAAGATTTAACTGCTAGAGAAATTTTAAGGTGCGTTGCTGAGACAATAGAGAAAGCTTTACAAAATCGAGATTACCCGTTTGAAAATATCGTTAAATCACTTAATGAAACTCATGATTTAAATAAAGCACCACTTTTTCAAGTGATGATGGTGATGTGCGATGTACCATTTCCTCTTTCAGAAACACCAATAAATGAACAGAATCTGTCTTCTGTCCAAGAGCATGGTATCTTGTGTGATTTAGTTATTCTATTTTCTAAAAAAGAAGGAAAGTTAATAATAACTTGTGAGTACGATGCCAAGTTATTTAAGTCAGGATCAATCAAGCAAATTTTGAGACACTTTCATACCTTACTGTTAAGCTTTATCGATAATCCAGAACAATCTATTTCCGCCTTGCCATTGTTGACTGAATCTGAGCGATCCCAGCTATTAGTAGAATGGAACAATACTCAGAGAACTTATCTAGAAGATAAGTGTATTCACCAACTATTTGAGTCTCAAGTGGAGAGATCGCCTGATGCCATTGCGGTAGTATGTTCAGGGGAACACCTGACTTATCGAGAACTGAATCAACGGGCGAACTGTCTAGCAAACCACTTGAGAACTTTGGGTGTCGAACCAGAGGTGTTGGTGGGAATTTGTGTCAAGCGATCGCTTGACGCAATAATAGGACTCTTGGGAATCCTCAAAGCTGGTGGTGCTTATATCCCCCTTGACCCAACGTATCCATCTGAGCGCTTGGGCTATATGCTAGAAGATGCAAATATTCAAGTTCTCATAACTCAGACAAACTTGGTAGAGTGTCTTCCTCCACACCAAATACAAGTTGTCTTCATAGACACAGACATAGGAAAAGATGTGATTGGGGACAATGTCAACTCCAAAAGCTCTGTTATGCTTGATAACCTTGCCTATGTTATCTACACGTCTGGTTCTACTGGTAAACCTAAGGGGGTTGCGATTAAGCACCGTAGCACAGTTAGTCTGTTAGCTTGGGCAAAAGAAATTTTCACGACTGAGGATCTAGCTGGAGTTCTAGCCTCAACTTCTATCTGTTTTGATCTGTCGGTATTCGAGTTGTTTGCTCCCTTAGTCTCGGGTGGAAAAGTGATTTTGGCTGAAAATGCTCTTCAAATAACCACCTTACCTGAAGCTAATGAAGTTACTTTGATCAATACAGTTCCATCAGCGATCGCCGCCTTATTGCGCTCTCAAAGCATACCTACTTCTGTACGTACAATTAACATTGCAGGTGAACCTCTGTCAAAACAGGTGGTGCAACAGATCTATCAGCAAACCAATGTCCAACGAGTCTTCAATCTTTACGGTCCCACTGAAGATACAACTTATTCTACATTTTCCCTGATCAAAGAAGAAGACAGTATTATAACGATTGGTCGTCCCATTGCAAATACACAAGTATATTTGTTAGACGAAAAATTGCAAGCTGTACCCATTGGTGTTCCAGGAGAGTTGTATATAGGTGGAGATGGACTAGCACGGGGATACCTTAACCGTCCCGATTTAACACTGGAGAAATTTATTTCAAATCCTTTTAGCAATCAACCAAATTCTCGTCTATACAAAACAGGAGACTTAGCTCGCTACCTATCTGATGGTAATATCGAGTACCTCGGTCGTATTGATAATCAGATTAAGATTCGCGGCTTTCGCATTGAACTAGGCGAAATTGAAGCCGTAATTTCCCTGCATCCAGCAATTCAAGAATCTGTCGTTATAGCGCGAGAAAAAATTCCCGGACATATGTCTTTGGAGGCTTATATTGTTCTGTCACAATCAATAACCAATAGTGAGTTACGTGGTTTTCTCAAGCAGAAGCTACCTGATTATATGATCCCAGCAGTGTTCATAACCTTGGATATCCTACCACTGACTCCGAATGGTAAAGTAGATCGTCAGGCACTATCAGCAACTTCTGCTCGAAATGATTTAAATAATTACTTTGAAAACAAATATTATAACAATGAGCCAAGTAAAAAAGTTATGGATGTGAAAAAACTAGATATCAATACACCTAATCTGCATATTGACATCAAATCACCAATTATACAAAGAGATAATATTCGCTCAAGATTACATTCTTTGTTCGCTAGCTGGTTACAAATAGCTCCAAGTGAAATCACTATTTTTACATCCTTTTTAGAAATGGGTACAGATTCGATAATTCTTCTAGAAGCTATCCGCAATCTTCAAAATATATTTGAAGTTCAGATAGAGATTGGTCAATTTTTTGAAGAATTAACTAATAT
>JAQYWO010000007.1 GCA_029379215.1 Rhizonema sp. PD37 | reverse complement strand
ATTTAAATAAATTAAAAGAGCAGCAGGATGAAAAATATCGAGAAGCATTAGCATACCTAATACCAGAGCAAGTAAAATTTATTTCAACAAAAGTCAAAAGCCCTAGATTTCAACAATCTGCTCAATACAGTCTTGGTCTTTTAGCTTACGAACTCTTCACTTACGAAATTCCAACCACTTTTCAAGATCATAAAGACTTAATAAAGCAGGAGTTTCCAAAATTAACATCATTTGTACAAAAATGTCCTAATTGCCCTCGAATTATTGAAAGAATTATTCTCAAGATGGTATCACCAGAGCCTGAAGAACGCTATGAAAACATCCACGATGCCATAGAATTAATTCAACGTCATATAGATTTTGATTTCAATACAGTAAAGGAAAGTTACAAAAGATGTGCATTTGAGCAAAATTTTGATAATACATTCTTCGATATCTTCTATGAAAAGTTTATCGCTAAATGTCCTGAAGCAGCGAAAAAGTTTTCTACATTTGAGGAAAAGGAAGAAGAAAAAAAGAAGGAATATTGGAACCGTCAACATCAACTACTCAAACAAGCTGTTCTTGTATTATTTGCTTACTTTGAAGAGAAGGATCAATTGAATCCGTCAGATTATTATAGTCAAGAAGAACCAAATATTCTCACTCGAATTGCAGAAATTCATGATCGCCATCATAAAAATATTCCAATAAGTATGTATAAAGCATTTGTTGATGCCCTAGTCGAGACAATAATTGATTTTGATCCTTGGTGTAAGGAAAACCAGGAAACTGACAATGAAGTACGTAGAATGATACTAAAAAAGGCTTGGAATGACGTCTTAACACCAGGAGTTGAATATATGAAAACAAAATATTAATTCTTATAAGGTACACACAGCTTAAAATCTTAATTTAGCGAGCAGGATAGTGGCATTTAGTGCAGCACAGCAAATCTAAATTCAAAATTTGGCAGCGCTTAAGTAAACCTCTATGATGAGTTATGTTGCGGTTAACCTTGAATTTCAACCGGATTCAAATAACCCACAGAATCAGCGAAACTACCTCAAGGCTGATGTTGTGGGGTTTTCTTGATGGGACTGACAACGGGGGTAACTTCTCACTTGATTAGACAGTGCGATGCCCTTGGCAACGGCTGCCATCCGTATAGCCAAAACTCATAAATTGCTTAAAAAGCTCTTGCAGCAACCGTTGTGAGGGTTTTTTCACACTTTTAGAAAAATACTAATCTTAGTAAAATCACTATTATGTTAAAAGGGCGGGGTTAACTGCGGTATGAAGCTTACATTTCTGTAAGATGAGTATAAGTGTAAACGCAAGAGCAATTTTTACCCATTACACTTTTACACCCTTAGTCTAGATGGCTCGCACACCGATATTGACTTATGATCGCGGCACGTTAATTCTGCATCCACCACCACGCGGCAGAGCTTGGATGGATTTCGCGACATGGGATGATAGAGTGGAGAAATTCCGCATTCCAGCGATTCAGTACCGTGCTTTGGTAGAAGCATTGCAAGCAGAAGAGACTTCCTTCAGCGACGAGGCAAAAGCTTTTTACTCATTAGAATTGCTTCCCAGTTTGGAAATGGAACCTTACCTCCATCAAAGTGAAGCGTTAGCAGCTTGGAAACTGGCGGGAAGGCAAGGTGTTGTGGTGCTACCGACAGCAGCCGGAAAAACTTATCTAGCGCAAATGGCAATGCAAGCAACGCCACGAACGACACTCATTGTTGTGCCGACACTTGATTTGATGCATCAGTGGTATGCACACTTGAAGGCAGCGTTTCCTGATACTGAAGTGGGGTTGCTGGGTGGTGGCTCCCGAGATAAAACGCCTATCCTCGTTGCAACTTATGATAGTGCCGCAATTCATATAGAAACGCTGGGCAGTCAGTATGCGTTGTTGATTTTTGATGAATGTCATCATTTACCAACAGATTTCAATCGAGTTATTGCTGAGTTCGCGATCGCACCTTATCGTCTGGGACTTTCCGCTACACCCGAACGCACCGATGGGAAACATACTGAGCTAAATATTTTGATTGGCAAAGAAGTCTACCGCAAAAGGGCTGAAGATCTCGCGGGAAAGGCTTTAGCTGAACATCAAATTGTCCAAATTAAGGTGAAACTCTCCCAACTTGAACGGGAAAAGTACAATCAACTCATTCAACTTCGCAATGATTTTTTACGGGAATCAAAGATTTCTTTGGGGAGTCTTCAAGGTTGGCAAAGGTTTGTGCAAATGAGTGCGCGATCGCAAACTGGACGTAGAGCCATGCTAGCACATCGCCAAGCAAAAGAAATTGCTTTAGGGACTGATGGCAAGTTGCGAATTCTTGCCAATCTACTTGCAGAACATTATCCAGAACGGATTTTAATTTTTACAGCTGACAATGCTACGGTTTACTGTATTTCTCAAGAGTTTCTCATTCCCGCAATCACGCATCAAACTCCAGTTAAAGAACGTCACGACATCCTCACAAAATTTCGCTCTGGAGAGTATAAATCTCTAGTAGCGTCGCATGTGTTGAATGAAGGTGTCGATGTACCCGCCGCTTCTATTGCGATTATTTTATCTGGTACTGGTTCTGCAAGGGAGTATATCCAACGTTTAGGTCGAGTTTTACGCAAAGGAAATACGGAAAATAAGCAGGCAATTTTATACGAAGTTGTAGCGGAAGATACGAGTGAGGAGAGAACATCGGCAAGGAGAAGAGGAGAACGCAGAGAAGATGAGCCGAAAGCAAATTTGCAGGTTATTTATGGCAGCGGAAAGGAAAAAAGATACAAAGCTGCTGAACAGATGGAAATAAATTATTCTGTCAAAAAAGAGACAGAAGAGGAAGAGAAAAAAAATTAAAAGGTTCGTAGTTGCGCTTCAGCGCACTCATATTATTAAGAGCCCTATAGACGCATTAGCGAAGCGTCAGGAGCGTCAGCGGCTTCTCGCAGAGTAGCGCAACTACAAACTTTAGGACATTATAGAACACTCTTAATATAAAGTTATGTTTATTCACGCCCACGTTATTTAGATATCTTACCTCTTTACAACATGTTACCAACAGAATTGCTTAATCATAGACAAAATGGGGAGGAAATTATCCCTAAAAGACTCAAGATTGATGAGAAGAATTTAGCGGTGACTGTTGAGTTAATGACTTGTATTAAAGAAGCAGTAGGTGATACTCAAGGTGCCCTTGAACGCCAGTTGCTGGAGTTGGAAGGTGATACTCCAGATTACAAGATGAAGCGGGGTTTGGCTTATATTCTCAAAAACAGTTTTTCTACGTTCGAGGTGGTGAGTCCATTGGAACCACAAATGTTACGAGAAAGAGTGTTTTCTCTAGCAGCAAAATCTGTTGCTAGTAGAGAATTAGCAATAGTAACTTTAAATAAAGTAGCGGAGGAATTGAGTCGCGAACTAGAAAGAGAAGTTCTGATAAAGCAAGTTCAAGATGGGTTATATGCCGATCTCGCAGAAAATAAAATTTTGACGGCTTTTGATGAGCCCAAGCCTGAGGATTTATTGCATCGATACAATTTATCTCAGGTGCAAGGTGTGTTTTATAAGGCAAGTCAACTAGTTATAAATGCTCACCGCAACGTTCCAGGGCAATATAAGCTTTTATTCCGCTATCTCAAGCTGTTTCAATTAATGGCATATATTGAGGGAGATGCCGACCACGGGTTTACAATTACAATTGATGGCCCCACAAGTTTATTTAATCCAAGTACGCGTTATGGTTTGGCGATCGCTAAACTAATCCCGGCTTTACTTCATGTCACTCGATGGAGTCTTGCGGCTACGTTGCAAAGTCGCGATACCTACACAAATACTTGGAAAACCGGACGCTTTACCCTAAATTCTGAATGCGCTTTAGAAACTCACTATCCACCCGGTAAGCCCTACGATAGTATGTTAGAAGCATCGTTTGCTGATAAGTGGGATTCAATGAAAACTGAGTGGGTGTTAGAACGAGAAGTTGATTTGATTCCCATCCCCGGCAGTGTAATGATTCCTGATTTTAGACTAGTTCATCCTGATGGTCGCACATTCTTATTAGAAATTGTCGGTTATTGGCGACCTGAATATCTACAGAAAAAGTTTTCTCAGGTACGACGTGCAGAATGCGATAATTTGATTCTGGCTATTTCCGAACGCCTGAATTTGGAGAACGCTGGCGTTAAGATGAATGATGTGCCAGCAAGAATTGTTTGGTTTAAAGATAAATTGTTGCCGAAGGCAGTTTTAGCAATTCTTGAATAAAAATTCGCTCATGTCCGGTTAATTAATAATCATTCTGTCCATCTTAACCCCTCTCCGCAGGCGGAGAGGGGATGTAAAGCTACGCTTTACTGGGGTGAGGTTCTTTGATCATAAATATATAGTTCAATACGGTTCAGTTAGGGTTAATCGTATGTTGGCTGTTCCGAGACGCTTCAAACAGCGCTTCTCTACATTGATTGAGGGTAAGTCATGTATCTTAACTGAACCGTATTGATATATAGTTGTTAGTCAACGAATCGCAGGTTTTGTACCGGACTCCTTATATAAAGTATTGTTACAGCAAGCAAACTAATTCAACTATTATGATAGTAGGCTTAGAGTTTTAATTTCAGTTTTTGATTCGCTTGTAGAAAGACGAAAATATACCACATGTTTACATTCAAAGAACCACAGTTAGAAACTGATCGTCCTTCGCATGCTTTAGTTATTGGTGGTAGCATTGCTGGCTTACTAGCAGCACGAGTTCTACTCAATCACTTTGAGCGTGTCACAATCGTAGAGCGCGATCGCTTTCCTGACGAACCCGTAACACGTCCGGGAGTTCCTCAAGGCAGTCAAGTTCACGTCATACTAACTCAAGGACAGCGAATTTTAGAACAGCTATTTCCAGGTTTGACACAAGAGCTAACAGCAGCAGGTGCGCCAACTGTAGACTGGTTAGCTGATTGGAAAATATTCGGAATTTGGGGTTGGCTACCACGCTTTCGCTCTGGCTTTACTGGATATACCACAAGTCGTAACTTTTTAGAGTTGGTACTGCGACGTCGGCTTTCTCAAAGCGAACGTTTACAATTTATAGAGTCAACTCAAGTCACTGGACTGTTAACTAACGCAGATTGCTCTAGTATAACGGGTGTAAAACTACGCTACAGTACTGAAAAGGACACTACTAGCCAAGCTCAATCGCCGGAATTAGCAGCAGATTTAGTTGTGGATGCATCAGGACGGAATTCCCGTATGCCAAAATGGTTAATGTCTTTAGGTTACCAAGCGCCACAGATAACTGTCGTTAACTCTTTCTTAGGTTACGCCAGTCGCTGGTATGAGTGTCCTAAAGAATTTGATGCTGATTGGCAGGGGATAACAGTAATGTCTCAACCGCCGAGCCTTAGTCGTGGAGCAGTGCTTTATCCGGTGGAGGGGAATCGTTGGGTAGTAACTCTGGGTGGTGTTGCTCAGGATTATCCGCCTAACGATGAAGCTGGCTTTCTCGAATTCGCGCGTAGTCTACGCAGCCCAATTATTTATGAAGCGATCAAAGATGCTAAACCTTTGTCAGGCGTCACAACATACCGCCGTACAGAAAATCGTTTATGCCATTACGAACAGCTAGACAAATTACCTGAAGGTTTCGTAGTCGTAGGAGATGCCGTCTGTGCGTTCAATCCAGTTTACGGGCAAGGCATAACTATAGCAGCAATGGGAGCATTGACTTTAGATAAGTGCTTACAACAGCAATTTCAACGGCAGCATGATAATCTTACAGGTTTAACGCGACGATTTCAGCAGCGACTGGCAAAGCTAAACACTACCCCCTGGATGATGGCAACAGGAGAGGATTTTCGCTGGTCTACTACTGTAGGAGGGAAACCGAAGCGCATTAATCAACTAATGCAGCGCTATATTGATACTGTACAACAGCTCATGTTGAATCACCCCAGTATATCTTGTGCATTCGCACAAGTCGTACATATGGTGAAACCGCCAACAGTGCTTTTTCACCCCAGCATTATGGCACGAGTTCTCTGGTCAACGATCAATAAACGTTCAATCTCAAGCGAGATGACGGTAAGTCGTTAATGGCAATCCAGTTCGCTGCTTAACATCAATTAATGATTTGTACTCACCTCGTCGTTGCCTTTCTGCAACGACTTTTTCGGCGATCGCACCATCAAGTCCACAAGCAATCAACTCATCGATTGAATATGCGTTCAATCTTCTCCAAGAAAAGTCAGCTTCTTTCTTGTAGTTATAGCTAAAGGTAATTAAGGGTGCAAGGCGATTTATATAGTTTTCTGGAATCCCAGCTATTTCTACTAACTCTTCTATATGAGTGAAAATATACCCTTCGTTAAGCACTGATTCGATGTTATTCGCATATACTATTGGTATGCCTAATCTGTTCACTAGGTCATTTTTAGAACAGTGGTTAATATCTACTTTGTTGTGATTGCTAATAACTAGCTTGGCTAACTGTAGCTCTTCTGGAATGGGTAAATTTTTGGGATATGTTTTCGCTAAGAATTTATTCTTCAGGTAAAAAGATAATCCCACTTGTACCAGCCAAATCACTGGTAAAACACTAGTTGAAGATAAAATAAAACTCAATCCGGTGATACTAGCACCTAATGCCATCCAAACTTTAGTTTTAGATTTATAACCTGCATAGGTTATAGCTAATCCTCCAAATATTGGAAAGAATGATAACCAAACCCAAGATGGTGTTTGTTTAAACCAAGAAGCTGATTGCGACATTGATTGACCAAATATATTTTAATTATATAGATTGCAAAAGTTTTTGTCGTTTTTCTTCGTATTCTTCTGCAGTAATTACACCCGCGTCATAAAGCTTTTTCAAATCTCCTAAAGCTTTGGTAGCATCTTGAGCAGATATGGCTCCTCCTGAATAACCACCTCCTACTATACCTTTATTGTATTTGATATTAAAATCTGCATCTGAGGTGAAAATTAGTATAAAAAATTCAAAAAAGGATATAATTGACGGAATGAGTGTCAAGGAAAACAACAGATACAAGACACCAGCCAGATTTTCCCCAAGATAAAATTTATGAATTCCGAATCCACCAAGAAAAAAGCACAGAACAATTGCCATTGATTTATTTTTCATATCTTCTCCTCTCTAGGATCTTAATTAAATAGCTAGATGCATTGATATTTAAGGCTCACATGCGGATATAATTTCACAATGAATGTCGTTATATTTTCTTAAGTTTGCCTGTCATAAAAAGAAGCAAAAGTATTCCTGCTTGAGCCTCTAGCAAAACAAAGTAACCCCTAAGTAAATAGTTAAAATCTGTAGTTGAGTTGAAATAGAAAATCAAACCGCCAACTGCTATATATGGCAATAAGCGCAGCTTGGTGAATTTGCGAATTAGCATTGTTTTACTAGAATTAATCATCAACTTATTAATTTATTAATGCTACATTTTTAGGCTTAAGTAGATTATTATAAAAAATGTTAAAGTCCGTAATTGTATAGAACTAAGACAACACAGATACAAGTTAACAAAAATACTTTACAGTTACGCTTAAGTAGGTCAGGATAAATTAACATATTTTGTTGGAGTCGTTATTTGTACGAGATGTCAATGGAAGCTACTGCTACATAAAGATTTTCCCCTTTCTGGCGAGGAGCTTTTACTTACAATGCTTTCAAACATGTTTACGAGTCACAACATAGTGATACTTATTTCCACTAACGAGAAAGAATTTTATTTATGTGCTTAACCGTAGCTGAAGGTCAAATAACCATACATTATATTTGCTTAATTTATTATACTCTGTAATTAGCTGTTATACACATGGAAATCTACTGAAATGATTTAATTACAGTATTTTTACTTAAAAAAGGCTCTTACTTATTTTTGTGCCAATACTCAGCGACTCGTTTTTCCCACTGGTGCCAGTAATCTTGCACTGCTGTTCGTTCAAACCAAAATACTTCAGCTTCTGTTTCTGGAATTGCGACAACGACTAAAGCATGATTGATTTGAATATCGTAATCTTGGTAGTAGTCATTAACTGCTCCTAGATACGCCGTTAATTGCAGTGGATATTCGTATAATCTCTCAATTGAACCTTTAGGTTTGTCGGCAGTTTTCCATTCACACACGCAGGGAACGCCTTGATAACTCGCTACACAGTCAACTTTACCGGAATAGCTCATGTTGTAATGAAAAACAGAGCCTTCCACAAGTCTAACTTGATCGATGTCTTCTAAAACAGGTTTTATGCTTTCCCAATAAGGAAGACTGGCTTCGGAACAAATTGGGTTTTCGCCTAGTAGATAGCGTTCGATGTGCTTGTGAGTTTGAGTTCCCCGACGACTGGCGCTTGTGGAAATACGGGTGGCTTCTTCCATACCAACACGCGATTTCCAATTGTTGAGGCGATCGCGTTCTGCTTGTGGTTTAGTGGCATTCAGGATTGTCGTCACACTGGGAAAGTTATTTCCCGTAACGTCCATATAGTATTGTTTACCGTTATTCCGTAATGATTTGGCATTTAGACGCGGTAGTTGTTGGGTTGTCAAAGGCATCGAATATTCTGTATTGAAGTTTGCTTTCTTTACTTGGGCTAGAGCAAAAGTAAATATATGTCTTAAGTCTTACTTCTAAAACAAGATGAAAAATTTATGAATATTTACTAATGTAATTATGTAATGAAACTTATGTAAGTGAGAAAAATACTTTTCTGACAGAAGAGTTCGTAATTTTTACTCCTTCTGATAGAATTTCCCAGTTCAGTACTCTAGTATATTTACATACTAATAGATAGTAAGATTCCTCAAGGTGAAAGTCGGAAGTCACTTAATCAAAAAAGAAAAAACAGATGAAAACAACTATTACTGCTGCTTTAGCCATCATTGCTGCGATCGCTGGTTTGGGAAGTTCTGTTAGTGCTCAAACATCAGTAAACTCAGACTTGAGTATGCGTAATTACACATTAAATGGTAATTCTTTGCAAGGAGTTAATTATAGAACGTCTCAAAATGACTTTTCTAAATTCTTTCCCCAAACAACTCCCGCGAGGACACCTATAGGTACAGTGAGTGAGGACGGTACTAATTACGCTAATTACGGTGGTTCCTCTTGGCAGGTTGGTAATCAAGTAGAGTTACGCCGGACCATAACACAGCCGCTCTCTGCTGTCACTAGTGTCCCACTAGCTAACGCAAACACTGTGGTATTTCCCCGAGCAGATCAATCCTTTGACGCAAATGACGGATTGCAAGCAGTTTATACAATAGATGGAGACAAGAGTGCGAGATAATCTGTGTAGAGGCGCTTTGATGGAAGCGTCTTTACATGGGTTGGTGGTAGATAATGCAGTACAACCCTTGAATCAGAGTATGTAGTAGAAGAAAACAAGGGGCTTTAGTTAGTAAGTAAAAGCTTCGCCACTGCAAGTTTTAATTCCCGACCAAATGCCCTAAATTTCTTTATGTAGTCTAAGAGTGAGTTCTTTTCAAAATAGCTCAACAGACTTTCACGAAAGTGTGGGAGTTTTACCAGCTTTTATGTCCTGCATGATTTGTTCAACTCGTTTGGCTCTCTCAGGTCTACCTTGTGCATTAAAAACTTTCTGAGCTTTTTCTAAAGAGGCGATCGCTTCACTCGTGTTACCTTTACCCAAAAATGATAAAGCCATATTAGTTATAGCCTCACCGTATTCTGAATTTATTTTAAGTGCTTTTTGATATTCAGTAATTGCGTCATCCCAGCGTTCTTCACTTGCCATAACTTGTCCCACTGCATTAAAAGCAATGGCATACTTAGAATCCAACCGGATGACTTGTCGAAATTCTTTGATGGCATCTTCTTTTTTACCTTGTTTAAACAGGACATTTCCTAACTGGTAATGTCCATAAATGTTCTCAGGATATTTTTTAATTAACTTGCGTAAGCCAACTTCTGCACCAGGCAAATCACCTTTGTTTATTAATTGATTTGCTGCTTCGTTAAGTTTCTCCTCTTCTGGAGCTTCGTTGGCACCTGGTAATTGCTGTGCAACTTTTTGTGTTTGTATGTTAGTAACAGCAAAATTGTGATCTTCTGCCAACAAAGGGCGGGAGGTATTTGTTACAGCCAAAATACCGAGAATGAAACAAGTAGCCGTTTGACAAAAAACTGACTTAAAAAAAATATTAAGTTGCATCCTTGGTTTCATCCCGGATGTATCAACACTCATCAGCCACATCCTCAATGGTTTTCAGGTTATTTATCAAAAGTATAGTCTGGATTGCGCTAAGGGTTACAAAAAAACAGAAAGGGTTTCCTTCTATGCTGCCGAACGCATAAGCCTTCATGTGCGTTCGGCAGTAGGCTCTCGAGAGTTGTTGTAGGTATTAATTATTCCATGGCAAACACTTTGCAGTAGAATAAGTCCTTTAGATAGAGGAGGGTAAAAAGTGACTCGTGCCATAATTGTGCGCCATGGTCAAAGTACTTATAATACCGAGAAGCGCATCCAAGGACGTACCGACGCATCTAGATTAACCGAACGAGGTTATAACGATGCCGTTAAAGTCGGCAAAGCCATCAGTAACTTATCGTTCAATGCCATTTACAGCAGTCCTTTACAACGAGCGAAACAGACAGCAGATATTATCTGCCAATCGCTTACATCTGGAGGAAAAGTTACCCAAACTTCTGAGCTGTTGCTGGAAATTGATCTCCCCTTATGGGCGGGAATGCTGTCTAGTGAAGTGAAGCAGAAGTTTCCCGAAGACTATAGCACCTGGCAGGAACGTCCCCAACAACTACGAATGCTTTTGTCTGAGGGTGAGGGAACCCGAGAGCTTTTCCCCGTAATCGCTTTGTACGAACAGGCACGTCATTTCTGGCAAGAGATCCTGCATCGTCATCAAGGCGAAACCATACTTATTGTCGGGCATAATGGTATTAATCGTGCTTTGCTCGGCACTGCCCTATCGATTCCAAGAGAACGCTACCATTCGCTTCAGCAATCTAACTGTGGTATTAGCGTACTCAATTTTTCTGGTGGATTGTCAGATCCAGTTCAACTAGAGTCGATGAATCAGACGCAACAGATGGGAGAAAGTCTGCCCTCGCTGCGACCAACTCACCAAGGAGTAAGATTACTACTAGTGCGTCATGGGGAAACCGAGTGGAATCGTCAAACGAGGTTTCAAGGTCAAATTGATGTTCCTCTCAATGAGAATGGCAAGCAACAGTCGCGCTTATGTGCTGAGTTTTTGAAAGACGTGGCGATTGATTTCGCTGTCAGTAGCCCAATGTCGCGTCCTAGAGAAACAGCAGAAATTATATTGCAGCCCCATAAGAGTGTAAACTTGGAATTCCAAGATGGTTTAAGAGAAATTGGTCACGGACTTTGGGAAGGAAAATTAGAGAAAGATATAGATCAAGAGTTTCCCGGAGAGTTGCATCGCTGGCGGACAGTTCCTGGGGAAGTTCAAATGCCTGAAGGCGAAAACTTGCAGCAAGTGTGGGAACGTAGCGTTGCCGCTTGGCAGGCAATTGTAACAACAGCCTTAGCAAAGCAACTGAAAACAGGATTGGTTGTTGCTCACGACGCGACGAATAAGACATTGCTTTGTCATGTTCTCGGTTTATCATCAGCAAATTTTTGGAGTTTTCGTCAAGGCAATTGTGCGGTCAGTGTTATTGACTACCCAATAGGGTTAAATAGTATACCAGTATTACAAGCGATGAATATCACGGCTCACTTAAGTGGAAGCGTATTGGATAAAACAGCCGCAGGAGCTTTATGACAGATCACAAATAACGGCTAGATCCAATTACGTTTACATGCTCTCCCCCTACAAACGCTAATAGCCTAACATGACAAGTACACTGCTACAACAAGTACGAGTTATTGACTCTGTTTCAGAAACAGATCGCATTGCTGATGTGTTGATCACTGAAGGCAACATCGATCTCGTCAGCAGTCAGATTTTAGATCTGCCAAATGACACTCATTTGAGAGATTGTCGCGGATTAGTTCTAGGAACGGGGTTAGTAGATTTGTATAGTTGTTCCGGAGAACCGGGATTTGAAGAACGGGAAACTCTCTCGTCCTTTTTGCAAGCTGCATCTGCAGGCGGTTTTACAAGAGTTAGTCTATTACCCAATACATCACCACCGATTGATAATCCTGGTGTAGTGGCATTGCAGAGAGGGAGAGAAAGGGAGACGAAAAATTTACTCACGTCTCCACGTCTCCATGTTCCTACTTCTCCAAGTCCCCTTCTCAACATTTGGGGTGCACTCACCCTCTCACTTGCTGGAAAGCAAATGACGGAATTGGCGGATTTGGCAGCATCTGGGGTGGTAGGCTTTACCGATAGTCAGCCTTGGGAAAATTTGGGATTGGTAAGGCGGGTGTTGGAGTATCTCCAGCCTTTGGGAAAACCCGTGGCATTTTGGTGTTGCGATCGCCAACTGATGGCAAACGGTGTGATGCGGGAATCTACAGATTCTATCCGCTTCGGGTTGCCGGGAAATCCCGACTTCTCAGAAACTTCTGCTATTTCCTCGTTGCTGGAATTAGTTGCCGCTACAGGTACACCAGTACATATTATGCGCGTTTCTACTGCCCGCAGTGTCAAATTGATTGCATCAGCAAAAGCCAGTGGTTTACCCATCACCGCCAGCACTACTTGGATGCACCTTTTACTTGACACGAAAGCGGTTAAAAGTTATAATACTAGCCTGCGTATGGAACCGCCACTAGGCAAGAGTAGTGATCTGGTAGCTTTGCGACAAGCAGTCAAGACAGGTATCGTGGATGCGATCGCTATTGACCATAGACCTTACACCTACGAAGAAAAAACAGTTGCCTTCTCCGAAGCGCCATCAGGAGCAATTGGTTTTGAAATCGCCTTACCTTTACTATGGCAGCATCTTGTTGAAACTAAAGAGTTTACAGCTTTGGAATTATGGAGAACTCTCAGCAGTAGCCCGATGAAGTGTTTAAATCAGAAACCAACAGCGATCGTTCCTGGTGAAAAAGCAGAATTAACTCTATTCGATCCTCAGCAAAGCTGGAAAGTCGATAGTAAAAATTTATATACACTGTCTAGTAATACCCCTTGGTTGGGGCAACAGTTAGTCGGTCGTGTTATCCAAACTTGGTGTTAAGAATTATGAATAGATTCAGCGATGTGTGATGGCAGTCGGCAGCTATAAGTAATCTTTAAATCCATCTATCATTATGCCAGGTAGTGACTGCGCGATAGCGCAGCGATCTTCGACGGAGGAGCGTCGGAACGAGCGCTACTCGCTGCGCTATCGCGCAGATCGCATTTCTATTTTCAGATTGAATATTTTGCCTTCGTCAGATCTATATTCAAGGGAAGAAACTCAATCAATTATAATTAACCGACTCTCTCATATCATGTCCGTCGAATCACCCATAATTACTGAACTCCACCCTGAAGAACGACGGAAGCCAAAGTCCCCCAAAAGGATTGCGTTTTCGCTTTTTGGGGGTATGGTACAGAATTTACATAAATTATGACTAATTAAACGGACATGAGATGATGCAGTAATTTTTGTGTTGCGTGTCTTGCTGTGTGGACGAAAGTATTATCAAGTGATCGGGCTAACGGGCAGTATAACCACCGTCAATGACTAATTCTGTTCCCGTGACAAATTTGGACTCATCAGAAGCAAGGTATAAAACTCCGTAAGCGATATCATCTGGCTCACCGACATGTCCCAGAGGGTGTAAACTGTTGAGATACGAGCGTCCACCGAAGCTGCCGAAATATCCCTCCACCATTGGTGTCCAAATAAATCCTGGATGCACGGAATTGACACGGATCTTATTTTGTGCATACAGCAAAGCATCCGTTTTGCTCATTAAACGCACAGCACCCTTAGACGCATGATAGGGTGGCACCGTCGGCGAACCAACAAGTCCGTAAACAGCAGACATATTAATAATGCTGCCGCCACCCGTATTCAACATGGACGACACAGCATATTTAGTGCAAAGAAAAACTCCATTCACGTTAACTGCCATGACGGCGTTCCATTCTTCTAACGTAATTTTGTCAGTAGGTTTGTTAACGCCAGAAATTCCCGCATTATTCACCAAAATATCAATTTTTCCCCACCTTTGGCAAACTTCAGCAAAGACGTGCTGTACTGCACATTCTTTAGAAACATCTAACTGCCAGTATTCTGCTTCTCCACCCTCTGCTTGAATTTCTTCAACTAACGTTTTACCCTCGTCCAAGAGAATATCAGTCACTGCGACTTTTGCACCTTCACGTGCCAAAATCTGGCTAGTGGCTCGACCAATACCTAAAGCAGCACCTGTAACAATTGCAACCTTACCTTTTACTCTATTCATAACTGACTCTGCTAAAGTTCAATCGCATTGTTTATTGATAGTAAAAGGAGTTAAAAAATCAAGCTGCTTAAAAGTTGACAATTTGAACGAAAAAAAGAGAGTAGGGTAGAGGGGAAAGAGGAGCGAAATTAAAAAATCAGAATTCACTATGTGATTTATAGCACCAGTATTTATTTATGCAGTTATTTTCCATCCCCTGCTCCCGTTCTTCCGTTCCCCACACAACCTAAGACTTCCTGTCTTAACTGAGGCTGAAAGCTGCTCTTAACGCCTATAACTTCCCGATTTGCGGAGATCATTTCGATGTCCTTGGAGTCTCGCATTTCTGAAGTGGGTAACAAAGAGGCATCGATTAAAGGCAAAGTAATTGTCACTGTTGTACCCTGATTAACACCCGCACTCTCAAGAGTAATGGTGCCATTCATCAGTTCTATCAAGTTCCGTGAAATTGCCAGTCCCAATCCTGTCCCACCAAACTTGTTAGCTGTTTCTTCTACCATGACATAAGGGCGAAATAGTTTTTGCTGCTGGGTAGGATCGATACCGATACCTGTATCTTTAACAGTGATGCTCGCCCAAGCTTGATCATCTTTTTGTTGAACTTCTGTGTGAATCGTTATACTCCCGGATTCAGTGAATTTCGTTGCATTACTAACAACGTTAATGATCACCTGTTTTAGTTTCATTGCATCAGCATGAACGAACATCTGTTCGTTCATCTGGGAAATATTTAATTTTAAACCTTTTTGTTGAACACTGACTGATTGTAAATTAATGATTTCTTTAAGTAATTTTTGTAGATCAATAGTTTCTAATGACACTGAAAGCTTGCCTGCTTCAATTTTAGAAATATCTAGTAAATCGTTAATTATGCCTAGCAAGTGAATCGCTGTTTCATCAGCAAGCTTGAGAAACTCCATTTCTTCTTCTCGAGTATCACACATGTCGTCTCGAACCAAGCGCACACAGTTAATAATGATGTTTAAAGGGTTTCTCAACTCATGCGAAGTTGCTGCCAAAAATTGACTTTTCACCTGATTTGCGCTTTTTGCTTCCTTCCAAGCTATTTCCAGTTCTTCTGCCCAAATCCTCAGTCGTTCTAACATTTGACTCAGTGCTTGTGCCAATTGATTAAATTCTCGGATATTAAAGTTGTCAGGAACTGGTTCTGCGGCTTGATTTAAGTGAAGATTGAGAGCATAGTCTCGTAATTTTTCCACAGGACGTGCTAAGTAATGAGCTACATATAACGATGCCAACAAACTCGCTCCAATTAAGATAACTGTCAAAAGGATAAAAACGAGTTTCATGTCTCTCAGACTGTACAAAGCATTGTCCACACTTGTCACAGCCACAATTACCCATTTCTGAGGCTTTCCTTTCGTCGTTAAACCATTGATCGCATTATAACCAGCTAGTAATTTTCGCTCATTTTCTTCAAAAAAGAAATAATCTCGTTGTCCGGCAAGGGCATTTCTCACAATTTTTTTCAGTTGCGAACCATCTGCCTGCTGTTGAATATGAGTTCCAATCCGATTGGGAAATGGGTGAGCTAAAATAGTCCCATCCTCAGCAATAACCATTGTAGAGCCTGTAAGTATTCCAGGTTTTTTATCTAACTTCTCATGTAGGAGAGCTGAGCGAAAACTCAAAACGTAATGCAGTTTCCCATCCTCATCGTAAACAGGGGCAGATAAGCGTAATCGCAATTGATTGCGTGTATATATTTCCCCAGTTATTCCGGCATTGGTAGGTAATATTGCTTCGACTTCAATCCCATCACTAAGAAAGGGTGATGTTGGATCGCCTATTGGTTGCTCGCCGCAAGTCGTAGCGACTATATTACCAGTTTCTAAATCGGTTAATTGCGAACACTCAATTTGCCTTGGCAATTGTCGTGCTAGCCGATTTAAAAATTGTTGCACTTCATCCCGTGAACCTGACTGTATAGTCTTTGTTTCACTGGCACTGAGCAAGTTAATTTTGAGGGCTGCAATTGTATCTAAAATTCTCTGTCCATTATTAACAGCGCTTTCTGTTAAATTTTGATAAGCAGTTTCCAATAGGCTAGAACGTGCCTTGTCAAAGGCTACCATCTCCCCTATCAATACAACCGGGACGGATAAAAGTAATATTTTCGACACTAATATGCGCCGAAACGATGCTTGACGGAGGTTAGCCATCGGCAGTCTCTCTTTGTATGTGCCAATCAGAACAGTATGTAATTAGACTTGATTTTATGCGCTGGTAAAAATGCCTTTTTTCAACCACATTAAAAATATAAAATACTTTAATGAGAAAAAGAAGCATCCTATACAAATACTCAAAAAATCTAATTGTGCAAAAAACGTTGATAGCGTTTAAATCAGGGAAGTATTTAGCCGTTAGGCTTGACTTTATCAGCCTACATAAGTTATTAGGGTGTTCAAGTAAGCCTGAAGGGTTACACAATTCACCTCAAGAAGAGCCATATTTTCCCACTTTTCCTACTTTTATTACTATTATTGTGTGCTTAGAAGCTAACTGCTGCTCGCTGAGTACTGAATATTAAGAGCATATGGAATTTTTTCACATCATTCTTGGTGAGAATTAAATGCCCGTAGAGGAAATATTCAAATTAGACAAACCAAAACAATGGTACAACGACTTCCTAATACCACAGCAGTTTTAGCAATGAGTGTAGATGGCAAAATAGCAGATGTCACGCGGGTGAAAGCTAGGTTTAGCTCTCAGGCGGATGCAGCACACCTTGAAAAACAAATCGCCCTTGCTGATGCTATCTTGTTCGGTGCTGGAACTCTCCGCGCCTACGGTACGACATTAAGAGTATCCGATCCAAAACTGCTGCAGCAAAGAAAACAAGCGGGTCAGCCCCCTCAGCCCCTTAATATAGTAGTTACACACTCTGGAAAGCTGAATCCGGAATGCCGCTTTTTTCAACAGCCAGTCCCACGTTGGTTAGTTACGACAACAGCAGGATCTCTGTATTGGCAAGAGCGCCAACAAACACGAACCTCAACAGGAATCAATACCTGTGATAGTTTGCAAGAATTTGAACGGATTCTCGTTTTTGAAACAAACGCTACGACAGTCGATCTTAATCGTACCTTACAACATTTGACAACTATGGGCATAGCACGTTTAGCTGTATTGGGTGGTGGTACCTTAATTGCCTCAATGCTGGAAGCTGACTTAATTGATGAATTTTGGTTAACCGTATGTCCTTTAATTTTAGGCGGCTCCACTGCACCCTCGCCAGTAGACGGAAAAGGATTTTTAGCCCAGTTGGCTCCCCGATTACAACTGCTTGAAGTTCATACCGTTGAGCAAGAAGTCTTCTTGCATTACCGACGGCAACGTTCGGGAGATTAGACTAGGCTAGATACAGAAGAGTGCTAACTTTTGTATCTCAATATTCAATGGTGAAACAATCAAAGTCCCGCTATTCTGTCGCCTGGATTCAACAAATCGCTCTTGTCCCCCAAGATGCGTGGGATGCCTTAGCAATGCCATTAAAAACCCCATTCTTGGAATGGGAATGGCTGAACAATCTCGAAACTTCCCAGAGTGCTGTAGCTAGAAATGGCTGGGTGTCAAATCACTTAACGGTATGGCGAGATCAAACCTTAATTGCTGCGGCTCCACTATACCTCAAAGGACACAGTTATGGGGAATTTGTGTTCGATCACCAGTGGGCAGATCTAGCTCAGCGTTTTGGCATAGATTATTATCCCAAAATGTTAGGAATGACACCATTTACCCCGGCTGAAGGCTATCGGTTCTTGATCGCTCCGGGGGAAGACGAGCAAGAGATGACGGCAATGATGGTGCATGAAATTGATGCTTTCTGTTCAAAGCACCGTATATCCAGTTGTCATTTTCTCTTCGTCGATCCTGAATGGCGTCCTCTCCTGGAGCGTCAAGGCTTCACAACTTGGTTACACCATAGCTTCGTTTGGCAAAATCTGGAATTTAAAACTTTTGATGACTATTTAGCAGTGTTCAACGCCAATCAGCGTCGCAACATCAAGCGCGAACGCAAAGCGGTGGAAAAAATGGATTTACGATTGCAACCGCTTTCTGGTGATGAAATTCCACAGTCATTGTTTCCTTTAATGTACCAGTTTTATGCTGATACATGTGATAAATTCGGTTGGTGGGGAAGCAAATACCTCACAAAAAGGTTTTTTGAACAACTCCATGCTAATTATCGCCATCGAGTATTATTTTTACCAGCATACGGCCAGGATAGTGAACAACCCTTAGGAATGTCTTTTTGTCTGTATAAAGACGACAAATTGTATGGACGTTATTGGGGCAGTTTTCAAGACATTGATTGTCTGCATTTTGATGCTTGCTACTACGCACCGATTGAATGGGCGATCGCTCACGGCATCCAAAGTTTTGACCCAGGTGCCGGCGGTCGTCATAAAAAGCGTCGTGGTTTCCCTGCTACACTCAACTACAGTATGCACCGCATTTACAACAATCGTTTTGCACAAGTTTTACACCATCATCTCCGTGAGGTTAATCAACTCGAATTACAGGAGATTGAAGCAATTAATGCGGAATTACCCTTTAGTCAGGGAGTAGGGAAGAGCCAGTTGTGTGAGGAGGTTACGCGCCTTCGGAGCCTTGAGGAGTAGGTGCGCTCTTGGGTTGAATCACGCGCAGAGGGGTATAATCAAATAACTCCTCACTCCTCACTCTATTTCCGCAGTATCTTTTTCATGAGGATAAGAATTACACTTTAGAAAGGATGAAACATCCAGGGTAAAAGTTAATTTCTCTAGTGATTATGGGTTTGACGGTTAAAGATTTGGCAGTAATTGATGAAAAGCTTTCTCAGCGTCATATTGATCTTGATGCCAATGGGTATTTTATTATTTACCTCAATCGGGAAGAAGGATTAATTTGTGCTAAGCATTTCACAAATGTGATCGATGAGCGTGGTTTAGCAGTCGATCCCGAAACAGGAAAGGTGATTCCTGCACGAGGAAAGGTGGAACGAACTTACTCAACGCTCTTCACTGGGAGAACCGCAAAAGAACTGTGTGTGACAATTTTTGAACAAACTCAGCCCTGTCTGGTAAGTTTATTAAACCACGCGGCTTATTTGGGTCGAGAATTCACCCGTGCCGAAATGGCTTTAGTGACAGGGCAAGAGTATGTTCAAGATTAAAAGAAGTTTGTTGGTAGTGAGAAGTTGGTAGTTAGTTGATATTCTTTGATCAATGACAATTAACTGTCTGACGATGGTTGAAGAACTAGGTAAATATAATAAGTCGCCATCGGGATGACGGTGGCGGCTATTAAAAGTCCCACAACCCAAACAGTTGCATTACCTTTGTCAGTTTCTTCGGCTTTCTTAAATGTGCCTTCTACTTGCACATTGTCCACAATTTTCGGTGGTCCTGGATCGGGTTCACCGGATAAAACTTTACTCAGGCGATCGCTGGCATCAAGAAACGCTTGATTGTATTTGTCACCTTCGCGCAAAGGTGTCAGAACTGTTTCACGAGCAACGCTTTGAGCAATTTCGTCTGGCATCAAAGATTTGACTTTCTCACCTGTGATGATGTAGGTACCGTTAGTCACGGTGTCAATCATTAACAAGGTTTGATTTGCCTGGGCTTCTTTTGTCGGAAACCATTCTTCAAACAGTGCTTTGGTAAAACTCTCTGGTGTTTCTCCATAGTCAAGTCGGCGCACGGTAACGATTCTCACTTCGTTGCCAGTTTGCTTTGCTAAGTCAGAGAAGGTACTACTAATGTTCCCTTCATTGGCACGACTGAGAACTTCCGCTTTATCTACAACCCAGGTGCCACTCTCTACAGTGTTGGGCATTTGATACACACCTATGGCTAAAACAGGTGCAGCCAATAGCGAAGAAACTAAAACGATCGCAATCAATGGCAGCATCAGCCATTGGATAGATTTTTTCCGGACGGCAGTTGTTAAAACTCCCGGAATCGAAGTCAGGTACTGCCTCCATTCTTCATGGAGGTGGTTGAGGAGCTGTTTCATCTGATTCACCAAAAGACAGACTTGCACCAA
Source organism: Rhizonema sp. PD37 (assembly GCA_029379215.1). Classification (GTDB taxonomy): domain Bacteria; phylum Cyanobacteriota; class Cyanobacteriia; order Cyanobacteriales; family Nostocaceae; genus Rhizonema. The sequence goes on along the minus strand of JAQYWO010000007.1, from coordinate 55,738 downwards.
AAATACTACACAACTACGCGCAAAGTCTCGCTTTTCACGTAAGTCTTTTATTTTTAATACTGATGCTCTTCACAGTTTATTCAATACTTGCTATATTGTAAGCAAGTATTTACTTGCTTGTATAAAAATGAATAAAACTGTACGTTCTCCTGCCATAACAAAAGCGCGTTTAATCGAAGCTGCCACTCAAGTGTTTGCCTCCGAGGGGCTTCAAGGAGCAACAACTCGTGAAATTGCTCGTGTTGCAGGCGTGAATGAAGTGACTTTATTTCGCCATTTCACTAGTAAAGAACAATTATTGTCAGCAGTTATTGAAAATACATTAGCGCTACAGACAGAAGCCCTCGCGCATCCAGATGAATTGACACAAGATCTTCGCATTGATTTAATACATTACGCCCAACTATACAACAAAATGTTGGAGGCGCAAGAAGATTTAATTCGTACCATCATTGGGGAAGCTAAACGGCATCCTGAAGCAGCACGGCGAATTATGCAAGACGCAGCCAGATCGCTGAAAGCAAAGCTGGTAGATTACCTGCGTCATCAAGAGACAAGAGGAACAGTGCGATCAGATCTTGACTTGGTTTCCAGCATCGATATGTTTACAGGTATGCTCCTAGCTGGGATGCTGCGACGCAGCGCAGCACTGACTCCTTTAAGTTATAGCAGTGATGATTATATTGAGAATTCCGTCGAGATTTTTGTCAGGGGAATAGTGAGTTAGGTATGACAAAAATTTCCCCGCGTTCAACTTCTCATAAACCTAAAAGTTCAACTCCTCAGCTGCCCGGTTATGTCTACGGACCGAAGAAGTGGGCGATCGCAATCACGGCTTCTCTGGGAGCTGTTTTAGAAGTCATTGACACCAGCATTGTTAACGTTGCTTTGACAGACATTCAAGCGAGTTTGGGAGCAACAGTCACAGAAGTCGGGTGGGTTGTCACCTCGTATGCGATCGCCAACGTGATCCTCATTCCTTTGACTGCTTGGTTGGGAGATTACTTTGGCAAGAAAAACTATTTTATCTTCTCACTCATTGGCTTTACCATCTCCTCAGTCCTGTGCGGTTTCGCAGTGAATCTGCCGACACTGATTGTTGCACGTATTTTACAAGGTTTGTGTGGTGGAGGGTTGCTTGCCAAGGCACAGGCGATTTTATTTGAAACCTTCCCACCGGAAGAACAAGGTATTGCCCAAGCGGTTTTTGGTGTCGGGGTGATTTCTGGTCCTGCTATTGGTCCGACATTAGGAGGATTCCTGACCGATGGTTTGGGATGGCGCTGGATCTTCTTTGTCAATATTCCTTTTGGTATATTAGCTGTAGCACTTGCTTGGGTATTTTTACTAAAAGACAAGCCCAAAAACGAGCAGCAAAACCGCAGTGTTGATTGGTGGGGAATTGGGCTGTTAACGCTCGCTATAGGCTGTTTCCAGACAGTATTGGAAGAAGGACAGAAAGACTACTGGTTTGAATCTAGTTTTATCTCCACCTTCGCAGTCGCTGCTTTCGCCGGACTGGCATTGTTCATCTGGCGCGAACTCTCAACCAAACATCCTGCGGTTGACTTAAGAGTACTGCGTCACCGCTCCCTAGCAGCTGGAAGTCTTTACTCAGGAATTCTCGGTATGGGACTTTACGGAGCGCTCTTCGTCGTACCGGTTTTTGCCCAGAGCATACTTCACTTTACAGCAACACAGACAGGACTTTTGCTAGCTCCGGGGGCTTTAGCTTCAGCAATAACAATGATTATGTTAGGCAAGTTATCAGGTAAAGTCGATGCCAGACTACTAATTGCTAGCGGTGCGATCGGCATGGCTCTAGTCATGTTTCAACTATCTAGCATCACTCCACAGACAGGAATAGATGATTTATACTGGCCGTTGATCATGCGAGGAGCAGTAACAGTTCTGATGTTTCTGCCGCTTAGTCTGGCTTCTTTAGCACCATTGCCTCAAAAGGACATTTCCGCAGGCTCTGGTTTTTACAATCTCACCCGCCAATTGGGAGGTAGCGTGGGGATTGCCATATTGACGACATTGCTTGAGCAACGGGAAGCTTTCCATCGGGCAATTCTAACTTCTCATGTCACTCCTTACGATCCACAAACAAATCAGCGTCTCGACTCTTTAGCGGGAGCATTGCAAAACCGGGGAATGGATGCAGCCACAGCTCATCAGCAAGCACTCACCGTCATCAGTCTGACTATCGATCAACAATCTGCAGTCTTGTCTTTTGCTGACATCTTTAGATTCGTTGGAGTTGTGTTTCTTTGCTCACTTCCTCTATTGCTATTCTTAGGTAAGGGAGGTTCTGGTGCTAAAGCTCCGGCAGCTCATTAAGTATATCTTAACTCCTAGCTCCTGTAAGCGCGGGTTTAACAAGACATTGCGTTGACTGACGATTTATCTGAATTAAACCCGCCCCTGCTCCTGACTCCTTTTCATAAGAAACTCTATGTGGTGGAAACAATCTTATATTGTAATTTTGCTGTTAGTACTTAGTACTTTAACAATATTGTATTTATGGACACCATTAGATGATTCTGACTGTAATGTAGAAAGTTTTCTAGCATCAAAAACTGAAACTTATCAAGTCCAAGCCACGAAAGTCGTTGTTAAGCCTTGGCTGGGTGAACATCATGTATATGGAATATTTATAGTTCCCGATGAATATAAAGAAGCTCCATTCTTTGTTTTAACAGTGAAAGGTATTGGCAGCGACTGTGAAAGACCATTTGGCCATTTCCAAAACTTTGAGGGGATTACTGCCTTACCAGGAACGCATATAATTAGGGACTATATTAGAACTCGAACTGCTCTAAGAATAATTCTTCAAGGTATGTACACTCAAGTCAAAGAGCCACAAAATTGGACACTCACTTATCCTTTATTAAAACCTGGTAAAACTTGGAAATTGCATTGAAGAAGGCAGAAGGCAGAGGGCAGAGGGTAGAAGGAACAATTGGATGGGGATTCAGACCCCAACCAATTGTAAGCACCGTGTAGACGGTGGGGTTTTAGACCCTTGTTCCCTTCGGTCACGGGCAGAGGACAGGAGCCAGTATTCCCGTGACTCATAGCTGCCTCCTGCCCTCGGCCTTTCTTGATAAAAGTTATTAAGTTAAGTAGTTAAGAGGATGTTTGAAAAGTTTTGAAAGCTCAAATTTTAGGCCAGTCGCCTCACCATGATTCGGATCATGCTGCACTTTTTACGCTTTGGCTATTGATTATTGCCTCAGATGGACTTTTATGACGTTCCATCTCAATCCGAGTCCAATCTCTGAGGCTGTCATGAATTGTCAACTAAGTACCATCTTTACGCCAGTTGCGGAAATATGTGTAGACTGTTTGCGCTCGTAGGAAAATCTCCAAGTAGCGATCTGCCGAAGGCAGCAGCGAAGCCATAGCATTCTAGCAGGGGGCATTCTAGCAGGCTTGAAAATCCCGTGGTTTCCGTGTTTTATCATTAGTTGATGTCCTAAGAAACCTGGCAACTGCTATATCGCCATCTTACTCCTTCAACTAGGATGTAAAAAATCCCATTCAGGATTGACCCCATATCGACCTCGCGTTTGCGACCACCCGGTTTTGCTTCACCAATAATTGCTCACAAGTTACAAGCCAAAATCACGAACGATGTTGAATCAGGATAGTTTCAAATACTTGACAATCCACAATCTGTCAACGTGTTAGGAATGCTGGAGTATTGGCAAAAAACCCGCTAGAACCGCTCTTGAGTGGGTACAATCAAGATTATTAAACTTGAGATTTGAGACTCCCCATGACAACAAATCAACCACCAACTGTAGAAGATCGTTTAAACCGCTTAGAAAACTTATTCGCCAACATTGGGGAAACTGTACTCGCTCAAAATGATGCCATTGCAACAATAGGAGCGAACATGAATGCTCAAAGTGCGACCATTGATGTACTGGTTGCCAACATCCAGCAACTCACTGAAAACGTCAACTCTGTAACCAATCGAGTAGACATCTTAGCCTTACAAGCTGAACGAGACAGAGAACAGGCTGCGATGGACCGCCAAGCTTGGCAAACTGAGATACAACGAGACAGAGAACAGGCAGCGGAAGAAAGACAACAGGCTGCTATTGACCGTCAGGAGTTCAGAACCTCGATAAATCAAATCTTGGATTACCTGCGAGATCGCAATGGCGGTAGCCCTCCACCACAAGCTAATTGATTTTTATGCTCTGAAAATAATATCTCAAACTGTTGGAACTTATGGTTTACAGCACTTTTGTTGAAGGTATGAAAATAAACAGACAAAAGTAAAAAGTAAAAACTCAGAGAAATGAAATCGGTCTACAGCCCTCAAATTCGCTCTTAAAAAATAAAATTCTATTTGTTTGAAACGCCGCTCGTTGAACCGTCAACGAGCAAAAGGAGACAACACTGTACTCTTCAAAGCGTGAGAGCTGTGTGCCTGGGAATCCGCCAAGTCAATTGATTTTATGGGATATTAACAGCTAGGCTTAGCTCTCAAAAATCTCCTATCTAGAAGATAGGAAAGTGTCAATAATTATTCCCCTGCACCCTCAGTGATTCGCACGATATAAGGTAAATGCAAATTTTCATCACCCAAGTTCAAGTCGGCAACTTTTTCTGGCTCTATCTGTTGCAGCGCACTTAATAAAGCAGTACTCTGATGCAATAATTCATCGACATCAATATCGCTGTAGATTGAGGGGTAACGTCGCAGACGATTGCTTCCCTCTCCTAGCAAAATGACAGCACCTCGCCAATTGCCGTTACCCAGATGATACAAAGCCACTGCAATTTGTAAGATACTTTGATAAAAAGTTTTTTCCGGCTCTGTTGCTTCGATCCACAGAGCCTCTAAGGTATCGTGGCAGGCATAGAACTGCCCTGTATTAAACTGTTCTATCCCTTGCCAAAACTCTTGAGGCACGTCTTCGCTCATCCCATAGTATCCCGCACTTGTGTGATTGTTTCAAAAGAAATTTCTTGCTTGTCACCAGCAAACTCGTTGTCTGAGGTTAGAAACAGCATACAGTGGCAGTCATTGCGTTCGCGCATGGGTACACAGGGACAGTTCCAAAATGTGGCACTCACCTCTGCGCGTTTGTCTTCATAGTGGCGACAGGGACACAAAGGCGCTCCCAGTTCGTCTTTATGCTTGGCAAGTCCTTCAATCACAACTGCGGTAACAGAGGGTTCTGAACAGAAGAACGTTCCAGTACGCTTGGCATATTGTTCGGAAAAATGCCGCATTGCCTCTAAGCTTTTATCGCTTGATTTTGTGTTAACTGAAGAGGTCATAAGTTGTCGGCTGCTCTTAATTTAAATATTTCTTTGCATTGTACCTCACCTCAAGTGCGCTTTGTGTAGGGATAACTCTCTGGTTCTGCATCCTAACTCAGTAGGCGGAGAAAGGGAGAGGGGTAGCAAGTAGCAACACGCTCTCAGTTTACTACTAGCTTTGTGTCATGAATACAACGGTTTCTGCAATTGCAGTTGGAGTTGTTGTTGAGAGTCTAATACAATACCAGGGTAGTTTTTATTGACTACCACTTGTTCTTGCGGTGAAGAAACATTTTGCCACAAGATCCAACGACTGCCGCTAGGTAGGGAAGAAAGTGTGAGCGGATTTTGTGTCAGCCAAATCAAAGGATAGCCGGGGCGTGTATTCGTAGCTTCCTCTAGAGGATTAGTTGCTGCTAAGGTTTCTTGAACAGCACGATCGCCCTTGACTAAACCCGTTGAGGAAGTCCACAATTGCACCTGCATTGAAGCCCGATGTGCGTAAAAATATAGCGATGCTGCGGCGATCGCAGCTTGTTCAAAGTCAATTTCATCCCAATTAGCAGCACTGTCAAGGGCGATAATAATATCTTGTCCCTCAGTAACCATTTCTAAATCTCGTACCCGTAATTCCCCATAGCGGGCACTAGTTCGCCAATGAATCAGACGTAAGGGATCTCCTGTGCGGTAGGGACGAAGCGATCGCGTTAGCCCAACGGATGCTAGTTGTAAAGGTTTCCCCAGAGGATTGCCTTTAAGACTGTCTTGTTGTCCCATTTGATCCACTAGGGGACAGCTAGTCAGAGGTAAAACAAGAGGATAGACAATCGCCGTTGCCGCAGCAGAGTGCAAACGACGACACCAGAACAATCCCAAAGGCGCACCAGTGCCAAGTTCAACTTTATGCCACCGATAGACACCTCGTTTCTCGGCAGGATGGTAGTATATCCATTTATAACTGCCGCCTGTAGGAATTGTTTCTATTGACTTCTTTATAGGTTTGCCTAGAACAAATGGCAATATATCCTCAACTTGCAGTAAACTGACAGGTTGCTTTGCCCGATTGAAGATTTCTACTTCAACTGCAAGATCGTCCCCGGCTGTCACTGGCTGGATTGGCTGGCGATTGACAGCAAGACCCAAAAGCGATCGCGGCGGTAAGATAGCTGCTACACTCAGTAGGGCAAAACTCACGCCACTGATAACATATAGCCAGCCAGCCATAGTATTGATGCCAGCTCCTAAAAAGCAAATAGAAATACCCATGAGTACCCATCCACCGTATGCAGGGACACAAGCATGAGTTTCTAGCCAGTTGGTAATGCGTTTCATTTGTCACAGAGAAAGAGAGTTGTTAGTTTTAGTCTTCACCAAAAGAATTAACGACTAACCACTAATTTTTGGTAATTACTCCCCAACAAGAGTTGAAAAAGTCAAGCGATTTACGGATGGTAGGTGCTGCTCGCGTTGCTTTTGGTACAACCACATAACGGAAGTACGGTTAATCCCCTCCAGATAAATTATTGTTAAGTTAAGTTAAAAGAGTCTGAACCACGACTTTTTTTCCTAAAACCTTTTTCCTCAAATGAAGAGGAAGGTTTTTGAGTTTCCATGGAAAGTAACTGGAATCGTGAAAAAAAGGACTTTTATTGTCGGACTTGCACTTTTATCTTTCATTATGCTAATGGCTGCTTCTATACAGAGTTCTGATAAAATCAACGAACTCTATGTTTTTGGCGATAGCCTTTCGGATACAGGTAACGTATTTCGCGCTACAGGTGGAACACATCCCCCCAGCCCTCCCTACTTTCAAGGGCGTTTTTCTAATGGTTTGGTTTGGGTAGAATATCTTGCCTCGATGCTGGAGTTAAATCTTAAACCAAATACTAATTTCAGCTATGGTGGTGCGACTACAGGCGAAGTTAGTATGAATGGAGTTCCTGGCTTGTTAGCGCAAGTGGATAGCTTGACAAAAGCTAATCGCAAGGCAAATCCAAATGCGCTTTATATTCTCTGGGCGGGTGCTAATGATTATCTTTATGGTGCGGCTAATCCGACACAGTCCATCGAAGATTTATTAAGGGCAGTCGAGTCTCTCGTCAAGGTAGGTGCGAAAAAAATTATGGTTGCTAACTTGCCGGATTTGGGTAAAGTTCCAGCCACAAGTCATCATCCCAATTCCACTATTCTTACTTCCTTGACGATCGCCCATAATCTCAGCTTGGCAAAATCCCTTGATATTCTCAACCAAAAGCTAGATTCTCACACCCAAATTATCGAATTTGATGTGAATTCTCTCTATAAAGAAGCGATTACAAATCCAGAGAAATTTGGTTTGACTAATGTGACTACTGCCTGTCTCAACAATCTTACTACCTGCGATCGTCCAGAGAATTTTTTGTTCTGGGACGGTATTCATCCGACAACTACTGCCCATCGGATATTAGCAGAAGCAGCATTCAAGAGACTTTCCATTTCTTCAAGTCTCAAGTTTTTATAATTTCGATTGTACCCACTAGAGCGGTTCTAACGGGTTTTTATTTCGATTTAAGGTTGATTTTGCTAGCTAGTATGTTGTCGTTTTGCATTATTTCCAGTTGATTCAGCGAAACAAAGTGAAACAATTTAAGTGGTTTGAATGTAACTTTTGATAGTGCTACACAGAGACATTACACTCTGTAATCAGCTTTTAGAGTGATCCATAAAAATAAATGCCCAGCAGTTCATTCTAGATCTCTCGTCGTAGTCGCGAAGTCTGCCGGGGGAAGTTTCCCCCGGCGAGCTTCGCGCAATATTCCCCAATACGGCTGGGCATTTATTTCTTGGCAATATGCTTAAGGAGAGTTAAGAGACGAGGAGGCGAAAACTTAGGTAAGCTGACAGCAGCAGTTTTAATCCTCAAAAAAATGACGGCAAGCACTCCTACAATTCTCGCCCTAGACTTCGATGGTGTCATTTGCAACGGACTGATTGAGTATTTTGATGTTGCTTGGCTTACCTATTGTCAAATTTGGTCGCAAGATAACCAGACACCACCAGACGATTTAGCTTCTAAATTCTATCGAGTCAGGCCAGTCATTGAAACAGGATGGGAAATGCCAATTCTGATTAAAGCCTTAGTCGAAGGAATTGCCGAAGAAAAAATTTTCCAAGAATGGGAAAGCATTGCTCAAGAACTTCTCACCAAAGACAATCTGAAAGCAGCAGAATTGAGTACGGGTTTAGATAAAGTCCGAGATGAGTGGATAACTAGAGATTTAGATGGTTGGCTCGGTTTACATCGGTTTTATCCGGGTATAATAGATAAACTCAAAGCAACTATTGCTAGTTCAGTCAAGCTATACATTATATCTACTAAAGAAGGGCGCTTCGTACAGCAACTCATAGAAAAAGAAGGAGTCAATTTACAGCGAGAAATGATTTTTGGGAAAGAAGTCAAGCGTCCGAAATATGAGATTTTGCGAACATTGATTCAGGAAGCAAATATTTCTCCAGATTGTATGTGGTTTGTAGAAGACCGACTGAAAACATTACAGTTAGTTAAACAGCAGCCAGACTTGGAGAATGCAAAACTGTTCCTGGCAGATTGGGGTTATAATACTCCGGCAGATAAAGTAACTGCCCAAAATGACCCACGAATTCAGCTACTATCTCTTTCTCAGTTTGCCGGAGATTTTTCAAATTGGTTGATGGTTGATAGTTGATGGTTGATGGTTAATGGTTGATAGTTAGTGGAAATTGTTCCCACAAAACCAAAAATCAACAATCAACAATTAACAATTAACAATTAACAACTAATAGCAAACTCCGCGCCTCTTGTGGGGGCGGGTTTTGTAAGATGTTGCATTTGCTTTCTAATATTCTATTAAACCCGCCCCTACTCTTTCCTATCATGCTTGACCTTACCAAACTTGCAGGACAAATGCAGGGCCTAAGTCAACATTTGACTGTAGAAGCTGCTGCTAGTCGTCAACGTTTAGAATTGGCTCAAAAACATTTCAAAAGTGCTATTGAGTCTCAAGAAAAGTTAGTGCAACTCCAGCAGCAATGGCGCGATCGCATTATATTTGCCAATGCGACTCCGATGGAACCACTCAGCACCTGCATCGATCTGCCTATTCCTCCGAAAACCCATACGGTTGTTGCGACTGACGGTTCCCAAATTGCCCCCAGTCACCACGAAATTGCCTACTGCTATCTCCTCAACATTGGTAGAGTTGTTTTACACTACGGACAAAATCTTCACCCGTTGCTTGATAGTTTACCAGAAGTATTTTACCGGACTGAGGATTTATATGTTTCTCGTCAGTGGGGTATTCGCACTGAGGAATGGATGAGTTTTCGCCGCACAGCGAGTGAAACAACGGTGTTAGCAGAACTTGCATGCGGCATGAAAGCGGATCGTCAAGCAGTACCTACCTTAGCAATGGTCGATGGTTCGTTAATTTACTGGTTTTTAGAACAACTACCAGCTGATGCACGTGATCGCATTTTACCTCCCATTTTAGAAGCTTGGCAGCAGTTACGGCTCGCGCAAATTCCTTTGATGGGATATCTCAGCGCCTCCCGCAACGTCGAAGGAATGAACTTTTTGCGTCTTTTGGCTTGTTCCCATCCAGTTCCCGACTGTGCTAGTTTTTGCCCCAATCAAGCGGAAAAAGTCCCTTGCAAGGTGTTTGAACCTCTGCGAGACACTGCCCTTTGGGCGACTCAACTCAAACCAGGACAACGTGGCCCCCTGTGGCGCAGTAATGCCCGTATTCTCGAGATGTACGGGGATCAGCAAATTTATTTTTGTTACATTCATGTTGGTACCGAAATTGCCCGGATAGAAATTCCAGCTTGGGTAGCAGAAAACACAACACTATTTGACGAAGCACTAGGACTGATGTTAGGTCAAGTACAAAAAGGGTATGGCTATCCAGTAGCGATCGCCGAAGCACACAATCAAGCAGTAGTCCGTGGCGCAGACAAAGCCCGCTTCTTTGCCGTACTAGAAAGACAAATGATTAAAGCTGGTTTGAAAAATGTCGGCACTTCTTACAAAGAAGCACGCAAGCGAGGAAGTATCGCTTAATTCTTATTTACAGTTTTCCAACCTAACTATTCTTTCAGAAGCGAAAGAATAGTTCAAAGCTACTTTGTAGATATTGCTCCCAACAGTTGATATTTGAAGAAAAAAACTCTAGCCTGTCAACATTCATCAGCATAATATTTCATGATTAAGAATTAATTAAGTGTAGTTTATTTCATAGTTAAAATTATAAAACAAAGTTGAATATTCTTTGTAAAAATATGTGAAATGAAGTCACGTTGAACACTTATAATAAGGTTTGTAGTTGCGCTTTAGCGCTCTTAATTTTCTAGCCGTTTTCACTCTCTATGAACCACAATATAGCAGTTCTCGTTTGGATGAAATGCACTGTAGGGGCGATCTTCGCAGCGATCTTCGACGGAGGAGCGTCGGAACGAGCGTCACGGCTGTTCGCCCTCTCAAAGTGTTGCGGTTAACCCAATTGAGAAGCGCTATATTGGCAAAAGCAAACAGCCGTGTTCTTCTCAGTAGTGTCTTTGATAAGCGAATGGGAATACCGTACATGTGAACGCCCTGAAGACTGTTTTCCATTTATAGAAAGCTCGAGATCTTAGAAGCTTTTCTCGCGCCGACTTTATCTAAAAATTGCCCTCTAGAGTGCAACTGCGAGCCAGTCTTTTATTTAGTACTTCTAAATAAAATATAACTTGAACAAATAGAAAAGTAACTTCACGAAAGTAATCATTGATCAAGCAAATAAGCATAAACAAAAAAATAGATCATAAAAATTTACGAATAAAGCTGATTACTCATTCTTTGCTATAAGTTTGATTAAAGGAAAATTGGAGAATAGATAAAAGTATGGCTAAGCAAAAGCACCACATAGAATCAAACATTAATTTGAGCGATCCCCAATATTATTTCAATCGGGATTTGAGTTGGCTAGAGTTCAATAATCGGGTGCTACATGAAGCACTAGATTCCCGAACACCGTTTTTGGAACGTCTGAAGTTTATGGCAATTTTTAGCTCCAACTTAGATGAATTCTTCATGGTAAGAGTTTCAACTCTAAAAGAGCAGGTAGAAGCACAACTCAGCCAATTAACGCCAGATGGACGTACACCTCAAGAACAGTTAGATGCAATTAGCCAAAGCCTCCGCGAAATCGTCAAGCTTCAGCATCGCCACTTCGAGCAAGAACTGCGTCCCAAGTTAGCTGAATACGGCATTGGCATTCTCAATTACAGTGACATTACTCAAGAGGGAAGATCTTATCTACAAAGCTACTTTGAAGAGCGTGTTTTTCCTGTCCTCACGCCCTTAGCAGTTGATACAGGGCATCCATTTCCCCTAATTTCTAACCAAAGTCTCAATTTGGCAGTGGTTGTCAAAGATCCTACGACTATGGTTGAACGTTTTGCTAGGGTCAAAGTGCCTAGTATTTTACCTCGATTTATTGCCTTTCCAAAAGAGTTGCAGCACAACGAGCAACTTGGGGTTTGGACTGGCGTACCTCTAGAACAAGTCATTGCTCATAATCTAGAGTTGTTATTCCACGGGATGAAAATTCAAGAGTATTACTTCTTCCGAATTAATCGGGATGCCGATTTCCCAATACAGGAGGATGAAGGAAATGATTTATTGCTGGCGATCCAACAGGAAATCCGCAAACGTCGTCTCGATGGTTTTGTGGTACGGTTGGAAATTCAAGCCTCTGCTCCAGAAGCAATTGTAGAAATGCTGAAGGATGAACTGAAGTTGACAGAAGCAGATGTCTATCGAGTGGAGGGGTTACTAAATTTACAAGATTTAATGTCTTTAATGGCATTACCGCTTCCAGAACTAAAAGATCGACCATGGACTGCTGTAATACATCCTCGTCTAAAATTGATCAACGAACTTGGCAGCCAGACAACATCACCGCTTGTAGACGATGTCAAAGATTTTTTCTCGGTGATTCGTACTCAGGACTTAATGGTACATAATCCTTACATCTCCTTCACGGCATCTGTCCAACAGTTTATTATTCAAGCTGCCGCCGATCCAGATGTATTGACAATCAAGATGACGCTGTACCGTACCTCATTTGACTCACCTATTGTCACAGCTTTGATGGCAGCAGCAGAAAATGGCAAGCAAGTCGTTGCTTTGGTGGAACTTAAAGCCCGCTTTGATGAGCAAAACAACATTAACTGGGCACGCAAGTTAGAAAATGCGGGTGTGCATGTGGTGTACGGCGTCGTCGGTTTAAAAACTCATACAAAAATTGTTCTGGTGGTACGTCAAGAAGGCGATCGCATTCGTCGCTACGTCCACATTGGCACGGGTAACTACAATCCAAAAACTGCCAGACTTTACACTGACTTGGGATTATTGAGTTGCCGAGAAGACTTGGGATATGACTTAACAGATTTGTTTAACTACTTGACAGGGTTCTCCCGACAGCACTCCTACCGCCAACTGTTAGTAGCTCCGGTGAATCTACGCTCGCGCATGATTTCCTTAATTCAGCGTGAAACGGAAAACGCACAAAAAGGCAAATCCGCTCGGATTATTGCCAAGATGAATTCATTAGTTGATCCACAAATCATTCAAACTCTGTACGCAGCTTCTCAAGCTGGGGTTAAAATTGACTTAATTATACGCGGTATTTGCTGTCTACGCCCTGGAGTCAAAGGAGTAAGTGAGAATATTCAAGTCATCAGCATTATTGGGCGTTACCTAGAACACTCCCGCATCTTTTACTTTAACAATAATGGACATGAGGAAGTATTCATCGGCAGTGCTGACTGGATGCCTCGTAACTTAGATAAACGTGTGGAAGCAATCACTCCTATAGCAGATTCAAGTCTAGTCAAATACTTGAAAGAGATCTTAGATATCATGTTGACAGACAACCGCCAAGCATGGGATTTGCAATCAGACGGTAGCTACGTCCAACGCCGTCCCGAATCGGACGTAGAACGCAGTTCCCAAAATATTTTGATGGAGATGGCTTTGGCTGGAAATGTGTAATGGTTAATTAGTTATTTCCAAGTTTCAACTGCCTCCTCATCACTCTGTGAGAACTCATTTTCTTCATCTGTACTCTTAGCCTGATCTTCTGTAGGGCGATCTTGCTGTAATTTGTCCAGCAGTGTCAGCACCTTACTACCACGTTCTATGGAATGATCTTCAACGAACACCACCTCTGGTGTGCGGCGCAAGCTCATCCTAGCCCCCAGTTCGCTACGGACATAACGTGTTGCCGACTTTAAGCCTGCCATTGTTTGTGCCTGTGCTTCTTGTGTCCCATAGATGCTGACATAGATCTTGGCATGTTGCAGATCACCAGAAACATCTACGTCAGTTACACTCACCATTCCACTACCGACACGATCATCCTTAATACCGTGAAGTAGCATTTGGCTAACTTCCCGTTTGATTAGCTCAGCAACGCGGGAAACGCGGCGACTTGTAGCCATAAAAGTTTCGCCTCCTCACAGGATTGTACTTTACAAATATATCCAACTTGAAAGTAGGGATATGGGAAAATCAGGAAGCAATTTCCTTCATTTCCCTGATCTCTATACCTTTCAGTTTCTTCCGCCAGTCTAAATTGTACTGAAGCCAAGCATTGCACGTAAGGTTAGAGAAACGAAGACGATAATGCCGACAAATAAGCTCGATATAGCGATTAAGGTGACTGGGCGTTTAAAAAGCGGTGCTAATGGTGCAAATGTGTTCAACAGCAAACCTAAGAGGACAGTAATTAGGTAGCGGGGGTAGCGAAATACGTTATCCCAAAATCCATCAAACATCTGATTTTAAGCTGCCTTGTGATAAAATATGCTTTTTCTGAATATACGTGTTTAATTTAATTGTAATACAAGTAGGTCGGGACAAATCAAAGGAATTAGATATTATGGTTGTTTGTCATTTGTCAACTGTCATTGGTAAGACTGTTATGAGTATTTAGGTTTCAAAACCTATTTATGTTTAGGGAACTCCAAGAAATAAATTATCCAATTTTCAAACTCGACTTCTTCTATTCCCCCTGCTAGAAAGCTCCCTGCCCCCTGCCTTTCTTCAGTGATAACAGAAAAAATAAAACCAGGAACTTATAATTCCTGGTTTATAGATTTAATCTTTCAAAAACGAAGTCATAATAATGGACAATCATCTATAGATAATATTTTTACAAACGGGATAAAGCTTAAAAAAGTTTAGTAATCTTATCTTAATAAAGGAAGATACTGTAGCTTTAGCCTGCCTGAATTTCAGTGTTACCGTTACGGATAGCCCATGCCATTTCTAATAAATGAGTCCAGCGCTTTTGTAACTGTTTAGGAGTACATTTGAGTGCTTTAGCGATCGCTTGATCATTATGCTTTGCTCCTTTGAGTTGCAAAATTTGCTGCTGTTGCTCTGAGAGTTGACTTAAAAAGCTTTCCCACTGTTGAGAGGACAATCCTAGCTTTTGCTCAATACCTGCACCCAACCATTGATGAACTAACTGCCAGTGGTGAGTACGGGAAAATTTTTCCACATGGTATTTAAAACGCTGTTGTAGATAGTCACGCTGACGGCTGGTTATTCCGAGAATAGAGTCAATTTCTGGCGCGGGGAGATCTTGAAGTTTTAATGTCAAGTAATCCACACAGTCATGTTGCCCTTGATCGTCAAGGTATTTTGTTAATTCGGCAATCACGCGATCGCGTTCCGAATCTTCAGATGGATCAAAACTAGATTTTGCAATCATTTGCGATCGCACCTGTTGTACAGCCGAGCTACGCTGATAAGATTCTGCATCTTCTGTCTTGGCAGATTCAATCGCCTTTTCAATATCAAGGATGGTTTCTTGAGGTTGACGGCGAGCAAAACCTTGAGCACGTAGTATAATTAGCTGCTGACTTGTAGCACTGGCTAAATTAATCCGGCGCTTGGCATACTGTTCAGTAAAGGCTATGTATTCTGCAAGTTCCAACTGAGTGCGTGGGCTATAATCTTCTGCTAATTCGTTTTCCCGTCGGAAAGCCTTGATAGCTTCAAGGTAAAATGCTTGCAGGAAATCTTCTATCAAGCTGTAACGAGCTTCAAATCCCAACTCTCCGTTTGATAGGGCAACGTATCGGTAAACAATTGCACTAAGATGGCTGTGTAATTCGACACGCCCTTGTTTTGAACCTAGTTGGTAGTAGCGCAAGCATTTTAGCAGGCGATGCCGTGCTAAGTTAATTTCCCAGGAATTAACTTGCCCGGATTTTTGGATACGGGGACTTTTATCGCAAATACGTTTTACTTCTGTCGCTATACGCTTTGCTATAGCTTGCACGCTGTTAGATGTTGCTTTCACTTGAGGTTGCAATTCCTCATAAAGAAATTGTGTCAAACCATCAATGCTAGAATGTAATTCTGTGGTGGAATCGTAGCTGTTAAAAGCGGGGGTAGAGTTCGGTAGATTGGCGAGCTTAACTTTCATAACTTTTGTTGGGAAGGTATGCACCGTAACATTAGCACTACTGAGGTTTCGCTTAGGTTCACAACAATGTTATTCCCAAACGAGGCACCGCCAGCACTGCTTACTTATATGACTGTAAGCAATCAAAAAAAGTTACAGTGCCGCTGATGTGTCGGTTTTTTTACCAGCAACTTTAAAGCGCGTCACACGTAAGTATCAGTGAGCGTCTGAAATCACTTCAAATCCTTATGTTAGCAACGTTTGCTGCCATCTTATGTTATACCTGCCTCGGTGAGGGAGCAGTATGCCAATTTGAAAACTGGTGTATTCAATTAGAAATCATGAATTATGGATAAGTAGTTATAAATTTATCAACTCCGCACTCCGCACTCCACACTCCGCACTGTTTACACCATTTCACGTAAATCTTGATACAATTACACTCAAGAACTGCTTCCCCTGCTTCCCCTGCTTAAGAACTGCAAGCCTAAATGTATCAACTTTAAAGTGAAACGGTATTACAGCCATGCAGCGACTTTTTCCCAGCCTAAACCCCGCCGCGTGATAATTGGTTCATCTCCTGTTAAGTCTAAAATGGTAGAAACTTTATAAGTAGGTTCCTCTCCAGTGTCTATAATCACATCTACCAATTTGTCCAATTTGTCAAACAGTTCTACCTTTGATAGTTGATGTTCTGACTCCTCCTCAAACAATTCATCATCTGTCTCCTTTTCTGGTGGTAAATGTGCTGAAGTAGAAATAATTGGATTTTTTAAAGCCTTCAATAACGCTAAGCACACTGTGTTATCTGGCACTCTAATGCCAGTCGTTTTGCGCTTGGGATTTTGTACTAGCCGTGGCACTAACTTGGTAGCAGGTAGTAAAAAAGTATAAGCTCCTGGAATCAGGCGCTTCATCAGTCGGTATGCTGGATCGCTGACGTAAGCATATGTTGCTACATCGGAAAGCGATGAACATAAAAATGTTAATGGTTTGTCATTTGCTAGCTGCTTGATTTTTCGTACTTTTTCCACGGCTGACTTTGCGTTTAAATCACACCCGATCGCATAAACTGTATCGGTGGGGTAAAGCATCACTGCGCCACGTTGCAGTACTGCTTGTATCTCCTCTATTCGCCGAACTTGAGGATTATCAGGATGAACTTGGAAAATTTTTGCCATAAGAGAATAGAGAATGCTTCAGAAGGCAGCTATGCTGGAGGCAGAAGGCAGAAGGCACCCACGCTTGAAAGCGCGAGCTTTACATAAGGACGCAGTATTTCTTGTTGCACTCTACAAGGGAATACATTTTTATTGTTTTGGTGGGCGCTACTCCCACCTCGCATATGATTCTTTCTACTTCCTACCTTCTGCCCTCTGCCCTCTGCCCTCTGCCCTCTGCCTTTCTTTGTAATGGATAATAGCAGACTTTCGCAAAGCCAACAATTAACAATTAAAAGTTATGAATAAAATAGCTTATCTTCAATGTCCAACAGGCATTTCTGGCGATATGTGTTTGGGGGCTTTAGTCAGTTTGGGTGTTCCCTCAGAGTATTTGGTTGAGAAGCTGAACGGGTTAGGAATTGGGGAGGAATACAAGTTAAGAGTCGAACTTGTTCATCGAAATGCTCAGCAGGCGACGAAGGTTTTTGTAGACTTAATACACCACCATCATCACCACGACGATCACCATCATGGACGTCACCTACCAGAAATAGAGCAAATGATTTTACAAGCTAAGTTGCCATCACGGGCAGAAGCTTGGAGTTTAGCAGTATTTCGGCAGCTTGCAATCGCAGAAGGGGCAGTGCATGGCATTGCCCCAGAAAAAGTCCACTTCCATGAGGTAGGTGCTGTTGATGCGATTGTCGATATTGTGGGCACTTGCTTAGGACTGGATTGGTTGGGTATTACTTCAGTCCTTCATAAAAAGCCTAAATCTTCAGATTCTATTTTACACGAATATACAGATCATTTTGACCACGAATTGCCCTTGCTCTACTGCTCAGCGTTACCAACTGGTGGGGGAATTGTCCGTGCAGCACATGGTCAAATGGCAGTCCCAGTACCTGCAGTCTTAAAGTTATGGGAAATGCGGGGTTGTCCAGTTTATAGCAACGGTATTGAAAAAGAACTAGTGACACCAACAGGGGCGGCGATCGCAACGACTCTTGCAACCAAATTCGGTTCACCACCCCCCATGACTATTAAACAAGTGGGGTTAGGAGCGGGATCTTCAAACTTACCTATTCCCAATATTTTGCAACTGTGGTTGGGTGAAGCGACGGATGAGGCTGCTAATAGTATCACAGATAAGCTATCTACTTCAACATTCTCCCCTAGTCCCCAAAAGGAAATTATCTCTGTTTTAGAAACTCAAATTGATGATCTCAGTCCACAAGCGATCGGCTACGTATTCCAAGAATTATTTGCTGTTGGTGCATTGGATGTTTTTACGCAGTCTGTAGGGATGAAAAAGTCACGCCCAGGAATACTGTTAACTACCATTTGCCATCCAGACAATTTGCCTCACTGTGAAGCAGTTTTATTCCGTGAAACTACAACTTTAGGAATTCGCCATTCTCATCAACAACGAGCTATTCTACAACGTGAAATTCAACAAGTAGAGACTAAATATGGCATAGTTCATGTTAAGGTAGCATGGACTGGAGAAGCAACTGACAGAGTTATAGCAAACGTGCAGCCTGAATATGAAGATTGTGTGGAGCTAGCCCAAAAGCACAAAATTCCCTTGCGGGAAGTTCAGCAATTGGCGCTCCACAATTGGTATGAAGATAATTCGTAATCTGCAAATAGCAATTCGTAATTAACAAATTAATTACGAATTACCAAACCATTTATTCTATTAGAGATCAGCTTTAAGAGACGCCATTACTTGTATAAGTATCATTTCGTAGCTGAGGATAGGACGTCAACATAAGTTCGGTATGTAAAAATAAACATAACTATCGAACGGAAACGTAGACACACCTGAAACTAAGAAAAATGATCATAACCAACTACGTTGATTGGCGTCTCTACTCAGCGAAATGCTGACTAATCATCAACAGCATCTTTGACTGCGTCACTTGCTTTATCTAAATTGGTTTTGGCGCTTTTTGCTGCTTCATCAGCATTGGTTTTGAAAAGACCCTTAACGTTATCTACGACACTTTTGCCTTTTTGTTTCAAGTCATCACTTGTGTCTTTGACATTAGACTTCACATCTTCGCCAGCATTATTGATAGCTCTGTTCACAGATCTACCTGCATCGTCGGCTGTGCGCTGAACACTATCCTTGGCATCTTCAGCAGATGTTTTGGCATCTTTCGCAGCACCACCAACAGCGTCTCCGACGTTATTTTTGATATTTTCAATACCCCTCTTTGTTCCTTTAGCAAGATCTTCAGCAGTATCTTGGGCTTTATTGGCTGTATCTTCAGCACTACGCTGTAAATTTTTGCCCAAACCTTCATGTTTGTCATCTACGACGCGGCGAGCGGCTTCTCCAACATTGTTTGTTGCGTTCTGAATATTTCTCTCGGCGTTTTCCTTGAGAAACTCACTCTTGGCTTTTAAACTAGTTTCGGCATTGGGCGATCTAGGATCTGTATCACTAAAATTATTCATCCCACTTTCCTTGGGAGAAATAACTTTGTCCCCTTTAGGACTGTAGGTTTCAGAATTAGGCTCTGCTGATTGAGGACCTTTTATTTGACGCGGGGTTCCTGAACTCATAGACGACGAAGCAGGCGTTGTTGCATCGACAGAGCTACAAGCCTGTGTAATGAGCAGAAGAGTTCCCAATAAAAAAACTGTTACAGCTTTCAATGGGCGAAAGCTTCTCAGCCAAGAAATCATTTTTTTCACAGTGTTACTCCTTTCTCTTTGACGATTTGCATTGTTGTGTTGCCATCAGCAATCACCTACAAAATAAATTTTGTATACATATAGTACCATTCAAGATAGTACCAATTTATACAGTTGTAAATTGCTGATAGCTGAATGCCTACTACTTGCTTATTGCAAGGTTTGGTCTGAATTCAGGCATTTAACCTAATTTATTTACCTAAAAAGTCTGAAGCTTTGTCTACAGCCTCTTTCACAGTCCCAACTCTTTCTTTGAGACGAGTACCTACGTCTGAATCCCTCTGTACCAAACCGCCTTTCTTGGGTTGTTCGGCATTTTCTTCAGTGATGATTGGCAATTCTCTTTCTTTCACCAATCTACCTGCTGGTGTTTCAGCACCAGGGTAAAGCAATTCTGATTCGTCGTTAGCGGCAATCAATAGTTGTGTGTTTATTTGTGGACTGGCTTGCACGACTGGATTATCTAGATTCGCAGCTTGGGCATACTGGCTACCACAAGTAGTGCCGACAATCAGTAATAGCCCGGCCAGGAATACAGTAATAGTTTGGCGCACTCGCAATTCCTTTAAAAAAGCTGTTAAATTCTTCATCTTACCCTCCTTTGTATTTCCGAGAAAGCAAAGAGTTTTATTTAAGTTTCGTAAAGTCAGAAAACTCTTAATCTTTGCTTGTTTTGAGTTTGCTGTATCTAGCTACCGACTGTCAAGCATACAAAGGAAAAGATAAAGTTTCCCTCTAGCGATGGTCACATTACTGCAAAAGCTGTTTGATATTATCTCTCTAACTTTAGAGGGATAAGTTCCTACAATTGTCTTTTATTTCAATTGCCGGAACTTATTTTTATAATTAATACATGATTATTTAGTTATTAAATAATGGATTTTGATATGAATCATAAAGTGTATATTGTATATGTATTTATTGAAGTTAATCAATGAGAAAAAACACGATATTTGTAAAGTTATTTGTAATATCTAACAAATATTTCTACACAAAATATCTCTATATCCTTACAAATTGACTATTTAGAGCGATTTCACAAATTGTAACGAAAGATTAAATAGTAAGATGAATTATGAAGCTTATCTTCCGTTGGCTCATTTTGGGTGGCACATTGTTTTTTTTAGCGAAAGCCTTGAAAGATCATTGGCTGGAAGTAACAGCTATCCGTATAGAACCAGCAGAATGGGCAATTATCGCGATCGCCATAGGTATAACTTTACTAGCACATACTTGGGCAGGCTGGGTATGGACTTGGGTTCTCAGAGATTTAAATCAACCCGTACACTCTCCGAAGTTCATCCAAATTTATCTAAAAACAAATATAGCTAAGTATTTACCAGGTAACATTTGGCATTACTACGGGCGAATTATGGCAGTTAAAGACGCTGGAGCCTCTGCGAGTACGGCGGCCCTGAGTGTACTGCTAGAACCCCTTCTAATGGTAGCTGCAGCTTTAATCGTTGTCATACTGAGTAGCATATTTGTCGCCGAAAACACAATGGCAATGGAAATAGCTCAAATTTTAGGTTTGCTAGTCGTACTTTGTGCTATCCATCCTTGGTTTTTGAATCGAGTCCTAAGCTTGTTGCAGAGGTTGAAAGTCAAAAAGACGACAAGCCAACAACCAAGCGCTCCAAGCCATATTGAGCGTTATCCCTTGCGCCCTTTGTTAGGAGAATTAGGCTTTTTGGGATTGCGTAGTGCTGGGTTTATCATAACTCTGTTTGCTTTGTGTCCGTTGAACTTCAGTGAAATTCCTTTGTTGCTAGAGGCTTTTAGTCTTGCTTGGCTACTGGGAGTGATTGTTCCAGTTCCAGCTGGGTTAGGTGTGTTTGAAGCAACTGCGATCGCACTACTGAACCACCACTATCCTGCCGCGATCGTCATTAGTAGCACTGGTTTGTATCGTTTAGTAAGCATTTTAGCTGAAACTGTCGGTGCTACCGCAGCTTGGCTTGATGGAGTCAGAAATCAGGAGACGGAAGTCAGGACACAAAAGTCAGGAGACGGAAGTTAATAATTAACAACTATCAACCATCAAGACGCTCTTCACCACGTATCAGAGATTTTTCCATGAGCTTAATAATCGCCCCTGACATCTAGACCTCCATAAACATCAATATTAAATGTAAATTGAATATGGATCACATCGTGTTTGTAGTTCGTGGGCAAAGCTCCAAACGGTGCTGCACGCTTTACAGCATTGAGTGCGGCTTCATCAGTAACCTCAAATCCAGAAGGTTGTTCGATTTTAAGATCGCTCATTTGACCGGAGCGATTAATAGTAAAGTGCAACACTGTCCGTCGAGAAGTTTGGGTAGCTTCAGGTATCCACTGCTGTCTGATTTGTTCCTGTAGTTGATTTAGGTAAGGGGATATATCATCTGTATCTTGACTAGCATCAACACCTTGAGGACCTTCATTGACGCGGTTGGAATTAGGTATGGCTGCTAGATAATTACCCCCAAAATTACGACTAGACACACTAAGCGGACCGCCTAAACGACTAGCTGCACCTGATTTTAAAGATTGACGACCTTGAGAGGATGTTGCACCTGATTTTAGAGATTGACGACCTTGAGAGGATGATGTGCCTGATTTTAGAGATTGACGATTTTGAGAGGGCGATCGCAAAATAGCCCCAGTTCCCAACTGCGAAGAAGTAGATTTTGCGGCAAGCCTATTCTTAGTTTCCTGACGTCGAGTTAAAGATCCACCAAGTAATGTAGTGGTGGGAACTACTCTTCGTTGGAGTTTAGATACTGGGGGTGAAGTGGTAGGCGCTACAGCCAATTTTGCTGGTTTAGGTATTGATGGTGTAGTGGTGGGTGGAACTGCTTGCAGCTGGGGTTTAGGTACTGGTGGTGTGTTGGTAGGTGTTAGTGCCGTGCGGAGACGGTTGGGTACTGGCGGTGTCGTTATGGATGGGACTGCCTGTGGTTGGGGTTTAGGTACTGGTGGTGTGTTGGTAGGTGTCAGTGCCGTGCGGAGACGGTCGGGTTCTGACGGTGTAGTGATGGGTTGGGGTTTAGGTACTGGTGGTGTGTTGGTAGGTGTCAGTGCCGTGCGGAGACGGTCGGGTTCTGACGGTGTAGTGATGGGTTGGGGTTTAGGTACTGGTGGTGTGTTGGTAGGTGTCAGTGCCGTGCGGAGACGGTCGGGTTCTGACGGTGTAGTGATGGGTTGGGGTTTAGGTACTGGTGGTGTGTTGGTAGGTGTCAGTGCCGTGCGGAGACGGTCGGGTTCTGGTGGTGTGTTGGTGGGTTTCAGTGCCGTGCGGAGACGGTCGGGTACTGGCGGTATGTTGGTGGGTGTCAGTGCCGTACGCAGACGGTCGGGTTCTGACGGTGTAGTTGTGGGTACAACTAATGTTTGTGGCTGTTTAGGTACAGGCTCTGTATTGGTGGGTGCGACTGTCGGTGGTTTCGATTTAAGTACAGGCTGTGTAGTGGAAGGTATTAGTGCTGTGTGGAGACGGTCAAGTAGTGATGGAGTATCAGTGGGTGCAACTGCTGTTTGTGGCTGTTGAGGAAGGGAAGGAGTGTCAGTGGGTACAACTGCTGTTTGTGGCTGTTGAGGTTGCAGTTTTTGCTCTGGTAAATTTGGTTGTAAGACTGTAGGCTGTGTCAGTTCTGATGAATTTGCTTGTGCTGGTTCAGAGGAACTTTGCTTTGCTGGATTTGAAGCAGAGCTTTTTGAGGTAGCTGATGGTGGTTGTCTAGCAGAGAGAGGTTTGTCCGGTTGTACTTTCCCGCCTGCAACAGAATTTTTGGCAGCCCGTCGAGTGGTTTTCAGAGGCGTGCTAGTGCGATCGCGAGGCACTTCCACTATCTCAATCGGAACCGACTGGGAAATATCAGGCTTTTGGTTGGGGGCAAAAGCATGCATCCAGTAATTTCTTCCAAGAAATACAATAATGTGCAGAAGAATGGAAGTAACGAAACCAAAGATTAGTTCTAAGTTGTCATCACTCCTGTTGAGCTTGAATTGATCGGACTTAGCCATGTTATTGTGCCTTTTTAACAGCAGCTTCGCAATCCGTTGGACTCAACAAACTCCAATAGAAACGTCGAAATGGCATTTTTAACCTTTTTTACTATTCTCTAGCACAGAATGAACTAGCAAAAAGTATTTTATCTAACTTACTTGCATTCCATTGTAGTAAACGCAGTACCGAACTACAAATTTTTGAATGGGGGTGGAGGGACTTGAACCCACACGACCGTTTAAGATCAACGGATTTTCATTCTCCCGCAGCTTTCACTGCTGCCTTATAAGGCTTTGAGAATTGGACTCTCCCTTTACCCTCGCCTTTACGTTAGGGTAGCTCCCGTCGAGTCTCTGCACCTTCCGAAAAATTCTGAGTTAGGAGAGGCGGAGTTCTAGAGACTTTTCAAACAGTACATCTGTTTTGTATGTCCTCATCACTCATCACTCACTACTCTTTAATCGGCTTGGCTCAGGATTGCCTTATCTGTTACCAGAGTTAGGTTTCCCTGAATTTGAGAGCAGTCACTTGAAGAATTTCTCCCACAAGGCTCAGTTTTCTAAGTCCGTAGCGTCTACCATTCCGCCACACCCCCCTAACCATTCTTAGGAGTCATTTTGCGAAGTTGAGTTTTTAAAATTCCCATACCTTTCAGCAGTGGAATTCTTGGGTTAATTTTTGCCCTCTCAACTTGCCCATACTAATTTACACTATTTTTCGGAAATTTATCATCATTTTTCCGCATTTTTTGCTTTTTTTTTCAATTCCTTTGAGATTATAGATTAGGGGTATCTTATTTTCACTCCACAAAGAAGTAGGAATATCAATAAAAAAATTTTCTCGCTCAATTCCTATAGGCAATGATGCCAAATGTCAAGCAAAAATTATCTACCTAAAGAAAGAAAATATGCTGAGATATAATGACTAACTGCTAAATGCTCTGTTAGCCATCGGCAAGGCTTCCCTCAAGTTAGGCGTTAAGCGTATGATGGAAGAAACGTACACTTTATAGCTAGAGATTATGGTTGTAGCGCTACTGTATCTGGCTCTTGCTGGAGCTTATCTATTAGTTATGCCAGCGGCTGTGCTGCTATACCTGAGACTGCGGTGGTACACGGCTACCTCTATTGAGCGTGGTTTTATGTACTTTCTGGTATTCTTTTTCTTCCCCGGTTTATTGCTTTTGTCCCCATTTGTGAATTTCCGACCCCGGCGACGACAAGTAGAAGCTTAACAAGGTAGAAGGACAGGGACGATAACGATAGAGATCTTTCTGCATTATCCCACCGATTTTCCCTGCTCCTTACTCTGTTGCCTCTTCTAGACGTGGGTGAAATATTAACCCACGTTGCTACTACCGCTTCTCCACAAGACGCTACGCGAATGGAAAATTAAAAATTTGTCTGGAAATATTTAAGCACCGAACACTGCTTCCCAACAGAGGCAGGAACTCTCCGAAGTTCTGCTCACAGAAAGTCGCTGCTCAGACTTCGGGCGATGCACTTCTAAAGCGCAAGGGAAAGCGATCCCGCCGAGATGAAAAAGCTGGGAATACAAATTTGAGGGATGTTTGGGATGAGAACTCTATCTCCGCTCCCCATGTGCTAGTAATCAAAAAGCCATCTGTTATATGTATAAAATTTACTATTTTAGTATTAGGCAATACTTTCAATAAGATTTTTTGTAATCATTGTGATACCGTTTAAAGAAATTAACTAGCAACTTACGTTATTATTAACAACTATGTGGTAGTCATAACTCTTATGCGACGCATTGACGCTGTTGGAATTGGCTTTGGAGTTTTTATTGGAGGCGGTTTAGCATATGTACTATTGCAATTGATCGGTTTAGATAACTTGCAAGCTGGTATATGGAGCCAAGTCTTGTTGGTTAGTGTTCTGGTTGGCTGGTTACTTACTTATGTTTTTCGTGCAGTGGGAAAGAAAATGACGTACCACCAACAGCGAGAACAATATGAAGAAGCCTTTCTCCAAAAACGCCTAGACGAACTCTCTCCTGAAGAAGTGGAGAGAATTCAATCTGAGATAGAACAAGAGCGGGGAGTTGGGAGTAGTTAGGAGTCGAGAGTGAAGAAGGAGGGAGAAACTTCTTAGCTCTTATACTCCCGACTCCTAACTCCTCATTTTCAAAGACAAATGTGTTTTCTATGGTTTTTTGTCACAATAATCGGTAGACAAATTAACAAATATAGTCTTGAATATATAAGGCAGATATCAAGCCGTTAATAAAATCCAATCGATATCGTATATTAATATTTGATTTAGCTAATATGTAAAGTCAAGTAGAGTATAAATTATGAGTGTGATTATGAGTGTGAGTATGAGTCAATCGCTAGTAATTGTTATTCCGTCGCTTTTGAGGGGTAAAGGCGATGAGTGAAAGTATGGCATTTATCGGTGGAGTTGCTGTAGCTGGGCTGGCAGCTCTTCTGTTGTTAAAAGGGACGGGGACTCCCCTACAACCTAACTACCTTACCCCACAAATGCCATCGGTAGTTGCACCTTCATCGGTAGTACAACCAGGGTCATATTCTCCTTACGGACAAGCAGCATATCCAAACGCACCAATTCCTAATGCTCCTTCAACTGAAGAGCGTGTTGCGGTTGAACGGGTGAAGATGGAAAACGAGAACCTAAAGAAGGAAAACGACCAACTCAAAACTCAAATTCAGCAAATTCAGTTCCAAATCCAAAACTACAATAATCAGCTACAAGTAAACGCGCAACACAACCAAGCTCTAACACAAGCGCAACCGCAGGAATCTCAAACTCCGTGGTGGTCCTCACCTATAGTTTGGGCGGTGGGAGGTATGACTCTAACAATTGGTGGTGGTGTTGTTGTCGCTGGGGTGTTAGCTTTGTTCTCACCAAAACAGCGTCCTAGCCGTACCGTACAAGTTATTCATCCATATAACGGTCCCACCCCACCACTTGCTCCCGTGCGTCGTACCGAGTTTCTACCACCTCGGAGAACTGAACCAAGGCGAGTGGAAACATCAGAATACGATGATATGTATTAACAACTGAACCACTCAGATGTCAGCACTGCAAAAGTCAGCTATGAAAGCAACAGTGTATGCATAGCTGGCTTAAATCATACTCTTGCAAATCATAATGCAAGCTTAAAGCTCAAGTTTGAATGTTTAGTGATGAACGCTGCTGGGAGTGCCTGATCGCTAGATGTAACACATTTGGCTGAAATATCTTCACATCCTTCAAGTTCTTCTCTTGACAGTGTGAGTTTCAAAAATAGTGACAATAAGTTTCATGACTGTCTAGGAATTAACTCTAGCCATGTCAGATCAAGCTGCCATAGTAAATGACCAAATCGCCAAAACTCTTGTTTTCCCTGTTGATTAAATAACAATCTTTGTGACGACAGTCATCTGGGCGTGGGAAAACGCCCTATGCACGCTGCCTCATCTTTGCTCAGCATGTTGCTTCAAGCCGAAGAACTAAGAGCACCAGTCGCCGTGAGAGCGCACTATCTTGCCTACTCTGCTTTGAACGGCTAGCCTACGGGTTCTCCAACAGAGTACGCCGAATGCTTGAGGCTAATTCATACTCTAACTCGTTTCCTTCTATTATTTATAATTCTAGACGCAACTGAGCTATGACCTAAATTTTTCCATCAGATCATGTTCGGTAAATGGGTTATAGATAAAAATAGGTTTGGAGTTGCGCTGTCTTCGCTCTCAGACTGTTGTATAGAAGACAGCACAGATCCAAACTTTATTATAAGTGTTCAACCAAACATGATATCAGTTTTAATCTCTCTCTAAAGGATATGCATAAGAATAAATTGCGACTCCGTCAAACTAGAACGAGAGTTGTAGTCGCTTGCCTCTAGCGGACAGAAGATTCGCCTATGCGCGAGCTTCTTGCTTGGGTTCACACATAAAGCTCTTGATTTACAGATGGTAGCTGCCTAAAACTCTCACTTTCATTAAAAATGATACTTAAGAAAGTGGCACTAATAGGATTGACTTTAATACATAAACATGGATATTTATTTATCTGAAAAATATATATCTTATGATTGCTGTTCGTATAGCAGTTTATTGTAACTAGGATTACAATCTTAAGAAGAGTACCCCAGCCGCAAATGCTTACCTTAGCGCAAAGATACAAGACACAAACGCACCAACACTCTTGAGTGGCATAACTGGGGTATAGCTAGAGTCATACATTTCTATTTTTAGATTTAATTTTTAGAAGATAAATATCCGAATACGGGTGAGAGTCTTCTCGAAAAGAGGATAAAAATACTGAGATTGTTTGGATATTATTAATTCCTTTTAAAGACTATCTGGTTAATATTACTGAAGTGTTCACTAAAAAATACAAATTTAATCTAATTTATGGCATCGTTTCCTGTATTATTTATTAGAAACAAGTTTAGTTAGCAGCAAATGTGATGAATGTATGTAAGCGGAAACTAACTTGATACGGGAATTTCCGCATCAATTAGTCAACGTTCTACAGTTTGTTCAAGTTACAAGCGATGGGTGTTCTAAAAATAAAATTGGGCTGATATACTTGATAGTTGAGTAGCACAACTACTAAGAGTAAGCGTGTAGCATTGCAACGTGTCTCTTATGTATTAGCTGTACTTATAGGTTTGTCATACCTGCGTTTCCAAACTCTCGTAGTGTCACGAGTGGTCATAATTTACTATGGCGGTGCTTCCCGTCAACATCGCTACTGTGTTTCTTACGTAAACAAACTTAAACAATTATGCTTTCTTTAAACAGACGATAAAGGAAAGTATAAGATGTGGGGTTGTATCAATATTTTGTGAAGAGTTTATTTCTTCAGGATATTGCTCCATTAAAAGCCATACTTCTCGATAGAATGTGGGAGCAACTTTTACCTTAATGCGTGTATCTACAGAAAAAAATTTAATACAAGTGCCGTTTAACTCTAAAGATTTTACGCAATTGCTGCACTGACAATGCTGTAATACGTGCGTAAACTAAGTCATGAAAGGGTTACTCGTGTCCGTATGTCACTTTCAGATAAGCACTAACACTTATTTAAGGCTAAAGCAGCAATTACCATAACGTAAACACTAAGAAATTATACTGTTGACATAATTTTGGTAATATGCTCTGATTAGCGAATAATGAAGATATGGTGAAGAAACTGTGATGACATCAAAGTCCAAGTACACCTAAGTGATTTTTGCTGCTACTATGCTTGGCATACTTGGGAATTCAAGCACCGTAAGGAAAATTTGGTCTTTTAGTTAAGAACATAAACGTACTTGAAAATGTTTTGCTATTTCTTGATGCCTTCCAATGACATCTAAAATTTCATGGCTGAGGCAAGGGAGCCTCTTTTTTGCCTTTTTCTCCCTAAGTATTATCACTTACAAAATCATTCCCTCTGTTGCTCAAACGGGAGCCATATCAAACACGGCTAACGGTGGAGCAGACAACATAACAGGAAGAGTTGACTCCAATCCGGTGACTTTCACAGCCGGGCAAGGAGCTTTACAGGTGATCAAAACAGCTGATCGGGCAGCAGCTGAACCGGGGGATACTGTGGTTTACCGTCTGACAATTAGAAATACAGGGAACTCTTCTGTAACGAATGTCACGATTACTGACAGACTTCCTTTTGGTTTGCGATTCATTTCGCGATCGCTCAGAGGTTCTATCGGATCTCAGTCAGTCCCGGTAACAGCTAGCCAAAGTACAAATCGGAACATCACAATTACCGCGACAGGAGTATTAGCACCAAACCAAAGCTTGAGTGTCAGTTATGCAGTCGAAGTGACACCAGACGGAGTTCGAGGAGATGGCAGAAATTTGGCACAAGCCAGATCCGGTAACCTCACAAGTAACCAAGCCAGCTATCAATTGCGGATTCGACCGGGTATAGTTTCTGATTGTGGCACCTTAATTGGTCGAGTGTTTATCGACAAGAACTTTGACGGCGAGCAGCAACCCAACGAACCTGGAGTCCCGAATGCCGTAATCTACATGGATGATGGTAATCGCATCGTCACAGATGCTAATGGACTATTCTCGCTACCAAACGTCATTGCTGGCTATCGCTCAGCAACGCTGGATCTGAGTAGCTTACCGGGATATGCATTGGCACCTAATAAATATTTCATTGAAAAGAATAGCCAGTCACGTTTGATAAGACTAGCACCGAGCAGTCTGGTACGGGTGAATTTTGCAGTTACACCTGCGTTTTCCAAGAAGAGGCGATGAGAACAAGAAAGCTATTCGTGCATGATATCCAAAATGGAATTATGCCTAAAAAAGGTCAAAAGCAACTACCTCCTATTTTACGCTTTGCCCTAGTTACCAAGGGTAGCGTTGGTATTTTACCTGTCGTTTTGACAGTCGTTTTACCTTCATTTATAAGTACAAAAGCAAATTTCCACAATGCTGCTTTCGCAGGTGTACCAGAGGCAGATGTTCAGAGGCAGACGAGTACAACAACTCAAACGACGCTGGGACTGAAACATGAAGAAAATAGGCAATCAAGAGACAGCGCTACTACATTTAGAAATTCAATAAATATAGAAAATCTGCAACTGGGTAGCGTTGTCGCAACCCACGATCACTCCTTACAAGTCAATCTCGAAAGATTGCCTGTTTCCGAATTTAAAGAAACTGGAGTAAAAGTTATAGCGGAGGCAGGGAATGGCGCATTAATTCCTCCATCCTCACCAACTCTTAACTCTGGAGAACTGTTTCAACAGAGTCAGCAGGAAAATCCTTCTGTCGTCATACCAGTTCAACAAAACCCATCTACAAATCCAATTCCATCTCAACAAGATGGAACTCAATTTCAAAACCCATCTACGAACCCAATCCCATCCCAACAAACCCCACGTCTTCAATTTGAACAAAACCCAAACTCCCCTTTATCTCCCTCACCTCAACAAAACCCAAAACGCTCATCTCCCTCAACCTCCAAGACTCGCAGATCCTCACAGACTAATGGCGCACAAATAGTCATTACACCTGTAGGCAATCCTCAAGTCCAAGCTGATGGACGTTCTACCATCAGGCTGCAAGGTCAAATTCTTGACGAAAAAGGTCAACTCATCCAAAAAGATGTGTTGGTGACTTTAACTACTAGTGCCGGTAAATTTATTGGAGTCGATCAAGACAAAGATCAACTGGGGTTTCAGGTGCTTGCCCGAAACGGTCAATTTATTGCGACTTTGCAATCAGACATCAAACCCCAGCAAGTCCGAGTGCGGGCAGCAGTAGAAAGAATCAACAAACCATCACCAATTACCCGTAGAGAAGTCCCCATACTGCCGAATGATGAA
Organism: Rhizonema sp. PD37; assembly: GCA_029379215.1. Taxonomy (GTDB): domain Bacteria; phylum Cyanobacteriota; class Cyanobacteriia; order Cyanobacteriales; family Nostocaceae; genus Rhizonema. The sequence continues at coordinate 24,797 of JAQYWO010000007.1, read as the reverse complement.
TCATTTCCACAACAAACAGATACTTCTCTATTCAACCAGTTTGTTGATACTCCGATTGAAGCCTATACCCAACTAGAATTCACTACATATCTCCGCCCTTCCCTAGCAACTGGCGTCGTCAATTTACGAATTGGTGCGGGTGGTACTGATTATTGGGGTAGATATGAGGATTTCCTCAATCCCAACAAAATTGGTGGCACAACGGTTGATTTCAAATCATCTTTGTTTGCCACAGGTAAAGTCGGAGAATGGTTATTTACAGGCGCATTCAACAGCTACCGCGCCATTAACGAAGACTGCGAAGGTAGAAATCGCTTATTTGGTGGCGTTCAGTTTTGTGAACAACAGTATCCCGTTTACGGCGATAGTTCAACCTTTACGCCGACAACTCCTTCGATAGACAGTGTTTACGCTCGTTTGGAACGCACGTCTCGTGTACCTGGAGCAGATCCTGATTACTTCATGTGGGGAGACTTCAACACTGAAGAATTCTCCAGATCTTCCCAGTTATATACCGCCACAACTCGTCAGTTGCATGGCTTCAAAGCCAACTATAACTTCGGTCCCTTGCAGTTCACTGCCTTGTACAGTCACCTTGATGACGTTCAAGGCTTCCAACGAGACACCATAGTACCTAACGGTACAACTGGCTACTATTTCCTCTCAAAGCGTCTGTTGGTTCCAGGAAGTGAAACCGTTTATGTAGAAGCAGAGGAAATCAATCGTCCCGGTACAGTGCTAGAGCGCCAACAAATGTTGCGCTACACAGATTACGATATTGACTACGATCGCGGCACAATCAGGTTTTTCCATCCGATCAACCCAACGGATCTCAATCCGTTTGGCGATCATTTTGTCAGACACGTTGTCGTCACCTACCAAAATCAAAACGGTCAAAGTTCCAACGTCTATGGTGGACGATTACAATACAACTTCTCTCACGAATTAGAAAATAGAACATTCGCCGGAGCAAGTTACCTGCGGGATGACGAAGGAACTCAGAACTTTGAGTTGTATGGAGGCGATTTCTTAGTCTCTTTGGGAAATTCTGGTCAAATTGTTGGTGAAATTGCTCGTTCTAGCAGCGACTTGCTGAATGGACGGCGAGTCAACGGTAACGCTTACCGGATAGAAGCTTTAGGCAACTTCGCTGACATTTTTCAAGCTAGTGCTTACTACCGCGCAGTTGAACCAAACTTTGCTAACAACGCTACTTATAGTTTTACTCCCGGACAAACGCGCTACGGTGCATCTTTGCTCGCAAAGGTAACAAATACCACTAGTTTTCGAGTTGCTTACGACTATGAAGAGAACTACGGCGTTGCCCCAAACCAAAGTGTAAACTTTTTTGACTTGTTCGACCCGCAACCGCAATCGACTCCAGGGACAGCCGTCAACAACAGTCTCAAAACCTTCCGTGCCGGGATTCTGCAAAAGCTCGGTTCTGCGGATGTCAGCGTAGAATATGTGAACCGTTCTCGCAATGACCGCGTGAATAATGTGTTCAGAGGCTCCGCAGACCAACTTGTCTCTCGTGTCAAGCTTCCGATCACCGACACTTTAACCTTTCAGGCTCAAAATGAACTGACTTTAAGTAATCGCAGTGACGCACTATATCCGAACCGCACAACTTTAGGTTTTGATTGGAAAGCATATCCGGGCGTGACATTACGACTTGCCCATCAGTTTTACGATAAAAGCGCCTTACTTCAAGGCAACTCAATCACCACCTTAGATACAATTGTTGATCGCAAGCTGTCTAAAGATACTAGCTTCACAGGTCGTTACTCAGTATTATCCGCGTATAACGGCTTGCAAGGTCAAGGTGCTTTGGGATTGAATCATGGTGTTCGCGTTGCTCCCGGTTTGAAGCTTGATCTGGGTTACCAATACGTATTCAACAACATCTTTAACGCCACTGCTGCTGGTCGTCGGAATGAGGAATACTATGCTGTCGGTCAAACAGCTTCCACACTCGGACTGTTTTCTGGTTCCGTCTTCAGTATTGGCATGGCCTATACCGACAATCCAAACTTCAAGGCAAGCGCTCGGGTTGAATATTATGATGGTGCCAGAACGAACAACACTGTTATTACAGCAGCATTAGCTGGTAAACTCTCCCCCGCTTTCACAATATTGGGACGTTATCTACAAGCAGGTGCGGAAAATGCCTTTCTTCCTTCGGCAGGAACTGGCTTTAATACGAATGGCATTCAGTATCAACAATTAGGAGACACAGCGAATTTTAAACTCGGTCTTGCCTACCGCGATCCTAAAAGTGATAAGTTCAACGCTTTGCTGAAGTACGAGTGGCGTCAAAATCACGATACAACTGTTTACAACCAACTACAAGGTTCAACACCAACAGGTCACCTCTTTTCTGCAGAAGGGCTCTATGCCCCTAATTGGCGCTGGGAGTTTTACGCCAAATACGCTTTCCGTAATGGTGTCACCTACGATAGTGGCAATTCCTACGACAATACCGCGCATTTAGCGCAGGCACGAATGAGTTACAAATTGGGCTATCGCACCGATTTGGCTGTTGAGGGACGTTGGATCGGTCAAGTCTCAAATAACAACAACAACTACAATGAATTCGGTGTAGCTGTAGAGTTTGGGTATTATTTAACACCAGATTTACGTATAGGTCTAGGTTACAGTTTCGGAAGCGTCGATGCAAATAAAGATCGCGATTTTACTGGTTACCGTTCTCAAGATGGTATTTACGTCAATATCAGCTTGAAGTTGAATGAACTCTTTGGCGGCTTTGGATTACAAAAACCCGTACCTAGGCAGCAGCAAGAGTCTGAGATACGGGAATCTCAGGCACAGCCAGCATCTGGAACATTGTCACCTCAGAGTCGGTTGATCCAACTGTTGAAAAAAACACAGGCACTCTTAACTCCAAATCGGAGCAATACTGAAAGCGATGCCCCAAAGGGGCTGCCCAACTTAATCACGCTTCCTGTCAAGAGTGAATTCAGTGGTAACCAAAATTCGGGGTTGCTTTCTAACATTGGACTGTTCAACAACAGTGGGCAGTAGCTTTTTGTAGAATTTGAGGTGTGCAGGAGTGAGTGAGTAATGTCGAGATTGAAAAAACTGACGCAAAGACGCGGAGATAAACCAAGTGCCCTTAACGGACTACTAGTTTTTTACCTTTTACCTTTTACTTTTTCCCTTTTCCCTTTAGTTGCCTACAGTCAGACACCCGTAAAGAAGGACGTGGAGACTCAGGGGCACGGGGAAGCACAGACTGTTTCACAGCAAATATCCCCCTCTACCTCCTACCGGGTGGTAGTTAATAGTAACCTTGATGGAAATGTCCAAGCGGATAATCAATTGACTTTGCGAGAAGCGATTGAGATTGTCAATGGTACGCTTCCTGTAGAGAAACTTAGCAGTGCAGAACAAGCACAGGTACAAAGAATCACTGGTGGTTCTCGAATCGAATTTAATCTGCCTCCTGGTGCAACGACTATCCAATTACAGAAAGTATTGCCAGATTTATCAGTTCCAGGATTGATTGTGGATGGTTCGACTCAGCCGGGATATGATCCCACAAAATCGGCAACAGCAGAAATCGCCATTCCGATTCCGGTAGTGACAATAACTCCTGCAAATGGTAAGGAAATATTTCGTGGTTTGACAGTCGTGGCAGATGGGATAACTATTCGTGGCTTGAACCTCTACGGTTTTAATGCCAGTCCCATCAAGCAGATTCTAGGAAACTTGGCTTTTGATACGACTCCCAAGCCAGTGACTCTGACAACGCCGCCAGGAGATATTGTGATTGCTCATCGTAACCCACCTCCCGACACTAAACGACAACAACCGCCTAACGATACTTTTCCTTTTTATAAACGGGATGTTCCACCTAAAAACGTTGTTATCGAAAACAATTGGTTGGGGTTGACAGGCAACGAACAGTTACCTGAAAATACATCGGCTTTTGGGGTTTACGTTTTTAATTCCCAAGGGGCAACAATTCGCCGCAACCGGATTTATTACCATGACGCAAGTGCGATTATTACCTCTGTACGTGGTGAAAATACGGTGGTCAGAGAAAACATTATTGTGGGAAATGGCATTGATGGCATGCCGGACGCTTTGCGGTTTGAAGGGGTAGTGACCAAATCCCAAATCACAGGCAATTTAATCTGTGCCAATGATGGTGCTGGGGTGTATCTATTTAAACCAGAGGGAGATGTTCAAATTCAAAGCAATAAAATTACCTACAATGGCAGACGTTTGCGACGGGCCGCAGTTTACTTGATGGGTCACAACCATCAAGTACTGGGTAACGAAATTGACCATCAAACAGGACCGGGGGTGGTAGTGTCAGCTTTTCCCAAAAGCGATCGCAATATCATCGAAAACAACAAATTCGCGGCGCTAGAAGGTTTGAGCATTGACCTCAACAGCCTCCAAAATCTTGATGTCAGCGACTTTCAACGAGGAGATGGTGCCAACCCTAAACGCGACTCCGGAAATCGCCGCCAAGATACAGGCAACGATGCCATTAACGCTCCAGAATTCGGAGCGCGGACGTTTGCACCCAGTGGTAACGGCGTAACTTTGCAGGGAAAATCAGATCCTGGCACGTCCGTGACTATTTACCGTTTAGGTGATTATCAGCAAGGGAAAAATGCTGTCTACGACCTCGGTTATGGAGCATTAGCAACTCCCCTGACGACTGCCAAAGTTGATCAGAAGGGGAACTTTAGCGTAAAGGTAGATAATTTACAGGTTGGGGATGCGGTGAGTGCGATCGCCACCGATCCCAGATACGGGACATCAGAACCTGCCTATGCATCAGTCATCGGATCTCCCGGTACTTCACCCAACCTGGCACTAACTCCCAAAGTACAGAACATTCAACCCGTACAATGTACTTCCCGACCAGTACCACCCGCACCACCAACACCGCCACCAACACCACCAGCACCACCCGAAACACCACCACCATCAATCGAGATCAAGGTACCCCGTAACGTTCACTTTGCTTTAGACAAATCGTTCATTAGTCCGGCTAGTGCGATTGTCTTAGATCGGATAGCCCAAGTCTTGAAGCAATATCCTTATATTGTGATCGATATCCAAGGTTACACCGACCCTCGTGCGAACGTGCAATACAATTTGGCATTGGGCAAACGACGGGCATTATCTGTGAGAAATTATCTATTACGTAAAGGTATTTCACCAGAACGGATGACCATCCAAACCTTTGGCAAGTCTCAGCTGAAGGTTCCGGGTAGTACGAATATCGTTGATTACGCACGCGATCGCCGCGTTGAGATCATCTTTAGAGATATCAGAGGTATCAAGTTGATCATCAACGAACAAGAAGACGATTTGCAAATAGAACGGCGACAAGGCAGAAGGTAACTCATTCAAAAAGTCAAGAAGAATGAAAGCTTTATTTCAGCACTTAAAAGCGATCGCTCATCCTCCCCGTTGGTTTACCGTCCAACGAGGAGGAAGTACATTCCTCACACTACTTTTCGCCATGCCACCAGTTTCCTTACTTGCTGGCATTTCCGGCGACAAGGTGTTGGCACAGACAACAACGACAACATGCCCAGCTGGGACAACGCCTGCAACCCTCAATTGGACCCCTACTAACTTTGCCGGAATTTCCGGTGAAAACATCACTGCAGGTGGAGTCACTGCCAACCTTTCCTTCAGCGAAAGTATACCCAATCAAGTGATCGACAGAAACGAAACAGGAATATTTTCAACAGTTTACGGTGGTCTTGCTGGACCGAATCTACAACTTAATATCGGTTTGGAAAAAACTCCAGCACCAGCAGGCAGCACTGCAACCCTGCTGATCAACTTCTCACAACCAGTGACCCTAGCAGCCCCTCTTACATTCCTAGACGTTGATCGCAATGGTGCTCGTGACCGTGTTGGAGGTATCGATTTTATCTACCAAGATAGAATTACGGTGTCGGCATTTAACGGAGCGACGCGTGTTGGAGTTACAGGTAGAGCGATCGGTCCAGATACCAGAGTCAGCAACACTACCGTTAACGGTGTTAGTACAGTTGTAGCATCGGGGATCAACGAAAATGCATTTCCTAATACCACTGATGGTAACGTCGAAGTCACCCCATCCGGTCCCGTCACTCAAGTTCGAGTTCTTTATGAAGCGGGAACAGAGTACGGCAACCCTCTTCAGGATGAGACGATTGGTCTTACTAGAATCAGAATCTGTGCGCCAGTTCCAGCAACAGGTTCGCTTAATGGTACAGTCTTTAATGACATCAATAATAATCGTGCTATCGATCAAGGTGACCAAGGATTCCCTGGGGTGAACGTCACTTTAACTGGTGCAGGACCTGATGGTCAATTTGGAACTACTGACGACATCACCCGCAACACCACCACTGATAGCAACGGTAGATATAATTTTACTAACTTACCCGCAGGCACTTACAGAGCCAGTGTCAACAATCCTCTGTCTGGCTCTAACCCTACCCTGATTCCACCGAACAGCATTACCGTAGCTAACAATCAGATCAATAACATTGATTTTGGTTTCTTTGTTCCTAGCATTGTTGGCGGCAACCCTAATCTCCAATTGTTGAAGCGAATTACCAATGCAACCAGAGGTGGCAACACTATAGGTGGAGTTGCTTTCACAGATGTCGATAATTCTAATAATCCTAATATCATCGCTAACATCAACCAAGCTGGTGTTAGACCCATAGGTGTCAGCAATATTCCGGCAACAACACCTTTACAAAGCGGTGATGAAGTGGAGTATACAGTCTATTTCGCTGACCCTGGCGCTAACTTGAATAATGTCAGGCTCTGCGATCTCATCCCAGTAGGAACAACTTATAGCAACAATAGTATTTCCGTAAACAGAGCCGGAAACGGTGCAGACCAAGGAACATATTACTCTCCCTTATCACCATTACCTCAAAATAATACCTGCTCGAATCCTAACAATCCAACTGGGGCAGTCCTTGTCAACTTGGGTACTATCCCCGGTAACAACGCCGGCTTTGTTCGCTTCCGCGTCAGAGTCAATTGAGGAAGTAGATTGTGGAAAAGCAGGAAGATATGGGGCAGAGACGGAAATAAAAAACCGCCTTAGCGCAGCCATGCCCGAAGGGCTTTAGACGCCAAAGCAGCCAAGTTTAAAGATCCAGAAGATAGGTAATCTTACACTCGTGTTGGGAGTAATTAAAAAAAAGGAATTGCAATTCGGTATTATTGTTTTGGCTTCTGTGTGTCACATTAACATCTGTTTTTGAATGCGAATGCATATTCTTAAGTTCATCGGTTCAGTTTTCGTTAGTACCGCACTAATTTCTAGCTTTGCCACGAGCTGTGAAAATACTCAAGCTCAGTCTAAAGAGCCTAAACAGCCCAAAGTACCGCGTTCTACCTCTCTATTAAGATCGAAATGTGTTAACAGTGGAATTGGTAACGTCCGTAAGGAAGACCTTGATGTTTCTATAGGTAAAGCAGTTTACACAAGTCAGTTTTATTTAGGTCCTGGCTATAGCTCAGCTTCCTTAACTTGTAATATAAAGCCAGAGAATCCTCGTACACTTGTGTTTCAAACTCTAAATTTAGGTTTTGGAATGCGTGACAATGACGTAAAAAGTCCAGGTGCCGAAGTGAGGGTCTATTTAGATGGTAGGCTAGCGGAAAGCCGTGCTGTTGTACCTACACAACAAGCATTACTATCGGTGGATGTTAGCAATGCCAGCAATATTGCCATAGAAGCTGTCTGTGCTAGTTCAACTCTGTACTGCGATCGCGTTTACTTTTTCACTGCAGCTTTGCAGCCACAAATACCAATACCACAGACGACAAATCTAGCACCAGCACCAACAAATGCATCCCCTACACCAATAGATTTGTCACCGCCTACACGAACAAATGTTTCACCCAAACCTAAATAATGCGAAATCTGGTAGCCCCACATTTTTAAATCGGGGCTACTAGGTGAAAATCGTCTGTCTTAACCCACATTGTGCAGGTTAATTTGAAAATCTCAGTATTTTCTCTAAACCAAATCTGATATGGGTTTCAGGCAGTCAAAATTTAATTAATTGACACTATTCTCAGTAAAAGTAGCCGATTTGAGACTAAAAATTTCTTCACCCTAATTTTATACAATATTATTAAACTCTTCCCAATTTCAAAATGCAGCTTGCTGACCTATTTCCGATTTGTTACCAAGTTCTGAAACCGGCTTTTCCGAACTGTCTTTGGGATGGCGATCGCAATTCCAAGGTTGTGGCGCTGACATTTGATGATGGTCCGCATCCTGAATATACACCACAACTGCTCGCAGTTCTAGATTATTACAATATTCCTGCTAGCTTCTTTTGGTTGGGTGCTTGCGTTAACCGTTCACCAAAAATAGCGAAAGAAGTTTGCGATCGCGGGCATTGGATAGGATTACACGGGTACGATCATCAAAATTTCCCTATGCTTTCCGCGACTGATTTGAAGCATAGCTTAGAAAAAACTCAAGCTGCAATCTACAATGCTTGTCACTTGCATCCCAATAAAGTACGTGATGTCCGACCTCCCAACGGTTTATTCACACCAACAACTTTGAGTTTGTTTAGACAGTGGAGTTACCGTCCCGTTATGTGGAGTGTGGTTCCAGAAGATTGGGTACGACCAGGAGTTCCCACTGTGGTGCAGAGAATTCTACAGCAGGTAAAAAACGGTTCCTTAATTGTACTGCATGACGGTGCTTGCGGTGGACAAGATGTTGCTGCTACAACACAAGTTCTAATTCCTCGGTTGCTACAAAAAGGCTATCAATTCGTTACTGTTGAGACTTTATGGCAACAATAGCTAAGGATTTATTAGTTGCAGTTGTTATTGGGTAAAAATTACTCATAACTAGTATCTCTCAACCACGTTCCTAAACACTGTTGCTTTTAGCTAGACGCTTTTGAGCAGCTTTGGAGTTAGTTTTGGGGTTAGGAGGAGTGCTTGAAGAAGGCTCATCAGTGCCCAATAAGTTTTGAATTTCACCTAAAGAACTCGGCTTTGCCAATTCTTCAGCTGATTCGCTGACGTATTCAATCAAATCTTCGACTTTACAATTGAGAGCTTTACAGAATCTGATAATTCTTTCAATCTGATCTGTTCCTGTTCTACCACTTTCCCAGTTTTGGATAGTGCTTTCAGTCACGCCGACAAGACGTGAGAGTTGAAGCTGGGTTAATCCTGCTTCTTCACGCAAAGAAGCGATCATTGGTTTTGCCTTATGTTTCACATCCACAGTAGTTTTTTTTTTACCTATAGTCATTCATACTACCACCAAAAAGGATATATACCCAAGCAATTTCACAAAAAAAGTTTATCCAAAAATCTTGGGTTATAATCTGATGACACCTAATTTTTTTGGGTAAAGTGTTTAATTATAGAGGTGACTTCCACAAGAAAGGGTCGATGTAGACGCATAACAAACAGTTGTGAAAGGTCTTCAACGCTAAAATCTACAACAGACGATTGATCAAGTCAAAAAAAATGTTGAACAAATTTATTGCTTTTGGATTAATGGTTGCACCAACTACAGCTAGTGCTGGTAGCCAATCACAAAGTAATGTTCAAACGAGTGGGCAAAATAGTGCGGCGACAGATGGTTCCACCACTGCTCAATCAAGCAGCACCTTAAGAAGGCAGCTATGCTGGAGGCAGAGGGCAGCTATGTATCCCCATAAATAAATTTAGGGGATTTAATTTGGACGTAGTATTTCTTGCGAAGCTCGCCGGGGGAAGCTTCCCCCGGCAGACTTCGCGTGCTACGCATCTCGAGATACATGTTTTTTTCTTTTGCATACTTAAAAGTAGGGGCTTGTACCCATATTGGCAGAGAACAAAGGGCATCCCTTTATACCTTTTTCCTTCCACCTCCTTCTGCCTTCTGCCCTCTGCCCTCTGCCTTTCCTCGGTCAATGGATACTAAAAACATTCATCAGTAAATATACTAATTTCTTCCTTCTTAATGCAAGCAATGAAAGCATTGCAAAATTTAGACTCATAAGCACAGGACTTATGACTGAAGGACTTTCCAGTGTAGGTAACCCTAGAGATGTGCCAACTTCCGCTTCTGTTGATTCATAGTTAGGTTAAGCAAAATTTCCCATTTCTCTCTCTAACTCGTGCATAAGTTGATTAGCTTGCACCTAATAAAAGAAAGAAGGACAGCAAACAAGTCTCAACCACATAATTCATTTTTGGTCAATGCTTTAGTCATATAAGTTAACTAAGCATCCGCCAGTTCTACTTCTACAACACACACACATTTAATCAGGTCACACAAAGATGTTGAAAAAATCTCTTGCGCTGGGATTGTTAGCTTTTGGATTGATGGTTGCACCCGCTACAGCTAGTGCTGGTCAATCTCAAAGTAACGTTCAGAGAACTGGGCAAAGTGGCGCAGCTACTGATGGTAGTACAACGGCACAAACTTCAGAGAGTATTAACAACCAGGTTCAAGCTCAAGTTAACAAAGCACGTCGTGGTATTGCCTACGGTCCTTACAGTCGTCACCGGAGCAATTGCCCAGCACAGTCTACTCCTCAGTCACAACGCTCGGCTCAGCATACTGTGCAAAATGGTGCGGCAACAGATGGTTCTACCACTGCTCAGTCTAATAACACTCATAATAATCAGTCCCAAGCAGCTTCTTCGCGCCGTGGCTGCTAATTTAAGCCGAATACGATTAGCTTAAGGCTGATAGCTTACAACAACATAACTGCTACACACATAACTAACGAGGTCAAAATAATGTTGAATAAATCTATTGCTTTTGGATTGTTGGCTTTTGGATTGATGGTTGCACCTACTACAGCTTTTGCAGGTCAATCTCAAAATAACGTCCAAACCACCGAGCAAAATGGTGCAGCTACCAATGGTAGTACGACAGCGCAAAGTTCTGAAAGCATCAATAACCAAGTTCAAAGTCAAATTCAAAAAGCGCGTCAAGGTGTCCGTCCTAATTATGGCTACGGCTATGGTGGTTACGGCTACGGTGCTCACCGCTATTCTGGTCGCTCTTGCAGATCCGGCTCTACTGCTCAGTCACAAAACTCTGCTCAGGGTGTTAGCCAGAATGGTGCCGCTACAGATGGTTCTACCACAGCCCAGTCTAATAATACTGTAAATAATCAGGCTCAATCTGCTCGTCGCGGTTGCTAATTTAAGCCTTCAGCTATTAGCTAATAGCTGAAGGTAAGAACTCTTTATGCAAAATTCCTGGAACACATACACAATTAATGAGGTCAAAAATAATGTTGAATAAATCTATTGCGCTGGGATTGTTGGCTTTTGGATTGATGGTTGCACCTACCACAGCTTTTGCAGGTCAATCTCAAAATAACGTCCAAACCACTGAGCAAAGTGGTGCAGCTACCAATGGTAGTACGACGGCGCAAAGTTCTGAAAGCATCAATAACCAAGTTCAAAGTCAAATTCAAAAAGCGCGTCGTGGTGTCAACCCATACAGCTACGGTGGTCACCGCTATTCTGGTCGCTCTTGCAGATCTGGCTCTACTGCTCAGTCACAAAACTCTGCTCAGGGTGTTAGCCAGAATGGTGCCGCTACAGATGGTTCTACCACAGCCCAGTCTAATAATACTGTAAATAATCAGGCTCAATCTGCTCGTCGCGGTTGCTAAGGGACTTGCACCTTAGCATATTATTTGATGCTCACAAAACTACAACACACACACAATCAATAAGGTCGTTACCGCTCGTGAAAAATATCTACTCCTTCGGTCTATTAGCTGCTGCAATGATGATTGCTCCAACTGCTGCTTTTGCTGGCCAAACAAGTCAGCAAGAACTTAATCAAAATGCGTCAGCAGTTGGTTATAGTCAAGTTAATCAACAAGCCAATCAAGTCAACTTACAGCAACAATACAGACAAGGGTATCGCCACAACTGCAGATGGAGCCCTCAATCGCAACATTCTACTCAAATAGTCAACCAAAATGGTGCCGCTATTGATGGTAGTCGTGTCGATCAAAACGCTAACCAATTCAACAGACAATCTCAATTCCGTCAATGCTACTAACCTTAGACATCAGTCTAATGTAAAGTCTTTTGGTCGAAATATTGTGGCTTTTGGTATTGAGTTATACGTTAAGTAAACGGTTGACGAATTAAACGAAACAACAAGCTTAAAGATTCAAGCCTGTCGCACTATAAGGCATTGCTAAATCTTGAGAAGTAGCCAAAATATTTCGGTCAGCATCGCATTCTGTGAGCGATCGCCAGTAAGAGTAGAAAATGGAATGTGTCTGTTAGCAGTGCCGTGGTGTGCCAAAAGTGGGGGAGTTGATAGAGGTTTTACCGATTTCCGAAATTTATCAAAAATCGGTCGTTTTTACTGAACAAAGGATATTAGCCATGCCTGCCAGACAATCATTTTTGTTACTAACGCTGTCTCTGCTGATTGCACTACCTGCTGGAATTGCTTCTGCGGGTAACGATATCGATATGCGAACAAGCCACTCTCGGATCACAGTGACTGAGGACGGTGAAGTAAGGATTAATAACTCATACTCTCCAAGTGGAATCGTCGTTCCTACGACTTCAAGTCCTTATAGACCGTTGCGGAGTTGGAGATATTACCCTCGAACAACCCAGGTCCCTTTGTGTAATGGGAGAACTGTAAGCCGCCAAAGCACTCACTCTAATGTTTACGGTGGTGGAGTCAATCGTACTTACACTTCCACAACAACGACATCTTGTCAATAATTTACGACAATACCGTTATGAAATTTAAATTACTTTCCCTGAGCTTATTCTCAATTACCGCTTTATCCCCGTTCATTGTACCTTCAATGATACCTTCTGCCAAAGCTGGTTGTATCGCTGTTGATGTCGGTACGCAAGTAGCGGTTGACGGTCAAAGAGTTGGGCATCAAACCAATCGAACCTCTCAAAACTTTGGACCTAATTGTGATGGCACTACTGGTGGCAAAGTGACCACTGTCGGAACTCAAACTTGTGTTTCTGGTCGCTGCGTTCAAAACCGTAACAGTTCTCAATATGTTGATGGCGATCCCAACAGCCGCGTTGGTGTAAGAACTCCCAACATTGGTATACGCGTCAAAACACCAGTACACGTCTACAATCCCTCCTTAGATCCCAATTCGCCTTTGAATAAAAATGCTGTTTTTCGTAATAGCAAATAAAAATCAGAGGTAAAATAATGATAAGGCGTCTAATTGCCAATTTTTAGCTCAAGCTATTCCCTTGGGAAATTAAGTCGATATTTTTCGTAACGGTCGCCTAACATTACAATTTTTACAAACATTCAGCAGGTAAATAGTTTTCTTACCTGCTGTTACCTAATATATAACTATGAAAACCCTACTATTTTTTGTTTGTAGTGCGGCTTTAGTTTTTACCTTTACCACAGCGTTGGCTCAAAACTTTTACCCAAGCAATCACAGTTCTGTAGTGAAATCAGACAATAGCAGTAACGATATGAGTAAGACAACGAATAATCAGCAAATTAGTTCTAATGATTCCCCCGACAACCAAAGGAATTTTACAAGTATCAATCAGAATAGTAATTCCTCTTCTTCTCAGCGTAGCTATACAAGTACTAGCCAAAATAGCAATTCCCCTGGTCAACGTAGCTATACAAGCACCAGCCAAAATACCAATTCCTCTGGATCTCAACGTAGCTACGTAAGTACCAGCCAAAATAGCGATGCTTCTACATACCAACACAGTTCGCTTAATCTCAGTGCGGTTGATCTTCGTCAACCTCATATATTAAGTATTCATACCTCAGGAAGTCAATTGACAGGAGAAATTATTGTTAATGGTAAGGTTGTAAAACGATTGACTAAAAGTAGAGAGCAAATTAACCTGTCACCATTACTGTCAGTGGGAGAACATACAGTAAAAATTTCAGCACGTTATAGTCCCACATCATCTTCTGTCAATGTGGAACTATCTGGTCCAGGAACTAATATTACTCAGCAGGATAGTGGTAATGGGATTTTAAAATACGCTATGGATGTGTCAGTACATTAAAGAGTCAAATATTTTACTTCCAAATTTAAGTATGAGGGATAAATATAACTAGGAGAGGTTGGATTAACAGCATTTCCCACAAAATTTGTCGTTTGTCCAATTATGAAAAGGATAGATCTCATGGCTTGTTTGAGACAAACAGCTATTATATAAATTAAACTGCTGGCAAAGAATTAAGTCGGTCAGTACAAATAAAAATAACTAGTTAAGACGCTCCATTGTCATTGAGCATTGGCAGTTGTTTAAGTTTTGTTTATTTTTTCACATAGTGATATTTGTTACCGCTCACGTAACTTAGATCTTGTTGCATCTACTTGCTGCGTGAAGTTGACTTTCCAAATTTGCCCGCAGACCCAATTCGGCAACTGACCAAACCCAAAATTTATTTGAATCGTGAGCAAAATCATCATGATTGTGAGTGACGATCGCATCTAATTTTTGATAACTGGCGCAGACTGACTCTACAGCTGATTCAAAGTCCTTCAGGGGTGATGAACGTGCTTGCTGAATAATAGTTTGATCGACAGAGCAAATCTGAATTTTTTGTTGTAACCAGTCGATAACCACCTCAGCAATGTTGGTATTCCGCAATCTGCTTGCATAAGCGTAGATTTTTTGCCAACCAATGTCTGTGACGTACATCTGAATCAGTGGATGTACCCTATCCAACAACTCGTTAATATCACCTACAAATCTGTTTCGGTTCATAAGAGCCTCTAATATTAAGTCAGCATCGACCAATATCTTGATCACATTCGATCCCTGATGTTTTGAGCAATACATTGTGAGAAATACAAATTAAGAACTTACGTAGGAATACACCCATATATGAACTTTAGGGATAGTCCTTCAAATTTATGCAGTATTTTTCGTCAAACTTGGATATAAGAAAAATATATATTGGGGAAGGAGAGGGCACAGGGGAGAGAGGAGTCACTCTTTCGCTAATCAAAAATGAGCAGTCATGTCAAACCAGATCCTACTAGATTTCACAGCAGATCAAGATTTTACAAATTTAGATTTTTTTGCGTTAATTTACTGAAGATTTATTTTTTAGCTCAATCTGGAAAAGCAGCACCAGTCGTTGAGTCACGGATATACAGCCCTAGTGTGAGCGATCGCATCACCTCATCCCAAATCGGTGTTAGCGAGTGAGCTTGATCTACCCAATAATCGAATGTGATCAAGCACTGAACATTCGACCCCAAACCAATGCAAGTCCGCGAAAAAGCTTCGCGTGGCTCTGCCTGAGTGTCAATAAACTTAATCTCCGTCCAAACAATCCTGGCAGTTTGACGCTTGATGGTAAAGATTTCTCCCTTAGCAATGACGTTGCGGCCATCGTTTTCTGTCACTTTCTCTAAAGTGGATACGAGTGGAAACTGGCTCCAGTCATTAGGTGGCAGGCGATTGAAAGACACTTCTAGGCAGCAATCATCGTCAGGCGGTTTTCTATCGAGGAACTTGAATGATTTTTCTTGTGGCTCAAAAACCCAATTCTGGGGAACATTGAAGCGAACAGATCCCCGATCTGCAACAAAAATTTTGTAACCTGATGGAGCTTCCCAGTGATGATCAGGTTTTAGTTCAAGCGTTTCTTTGATCCACTGGAGATTGCTTTTCTTACGCTTTGCCATAGTGTTTTTGCTTTTTTATTTATGGGGACGTATTCCTAGCTGCCAAGTCTGACTTATATGTTCTTGCTGCTTATCGCTTATTTTATTCTAAGGTGCTGGATTCGGATAACGACTGTGAACAGCGTCCAATTCGGCTCTAGTCTCTTTATCCAATACTATATTTACACTTTCTAAATTTTCTTTCAGTTGTTCTAGTGTTGTCGCCCCAATAATAGTACTCCTGACAAACCAACGACTGCGGACAAACGCTAATGCTAAAAGTGAAGGTTTCAAGTTGTACTTGTGGGCAATTTCTACATAAGCTGCCACAGCTTCCTTAACATTTGGTTTGAGATAACGCTGTCCAAAACCGGGGAAGAGAGTAAGTCGTGTATCCTCTAATGGTTGGGCCTGCACGTACTTGCCAGCTAATACACCGAACCCCAATGGACTGTAAGCTAACAAACCTATGTTTTCGCGATCACAAGCTTCTGCAAGAGATAAATCAAACACGCGATTGATTAGATTATAGGCATTTTGAATAGAAACGACTTTGGGTAAATTTAACTGTTGTGCTATGCGGCTAAATTCACAAACTCCCCAAGGAGTTTCATTACTCAACCCCAAGTAACGAATTTTTCCGGCTTTAATAACATCTGCGATCGCTTCCAATTGTTCGGCAATAGGAATAGTGTCTCGTGCAAAAGTTGGGTTATACTCTGTTTGACCAAATAGCGGAACATAACGGTCAGGCCAGTGAATTTGATATAAATCAATATAATCTGTTTGTAAGCGTTTAAGACTATCATCTACTGCCTGTTTGATATGAGTACGGTTAATTTTTAGCTCTCCTCCTCGTAGCCATTTAAATCCTCTGCCGGGACCTGTAATTTTTGTAGCGACAATCAGTTTATCTCGCTGTTGTTTTTTCAGCCATTCTCCAATATATGCCTCGGTTCTTCCTTGTGTTTCACCACGAGGTGGCACTGGATACATCTCAGCTGTGTCAATAAAGTTTACTCCAGAAGCAATGGCATAATCTAGCTGCGCTATAGCATCCTCAAGGATATTTTGTTGCCCAAATGTCATTGTTCCCAGACAAATCTCTGAAACCTTCAGATCACTATTGCTTAATTGGTTATACTTCATCTTTGATACGACAAAATCTTTATTGTCACATTACGAGCAGTCCTTTACATTAGCCTAACAATTGCTACGGGAATTGATAAATAAATTTTTTGCTAAAGCACTTGACATAGCGATGTCTTCTTGTAAAATTATTTCCGTGTAAGAAACCCAATTTCTCTGTTGGTGCTTAACTTATAAACGCACTATATTTTGGGGGAAACCGATTTTTTTGGCGTAAATCATTTCAAAACTAAGCTATCAGCAGTGTTCTATCAGATATGAAGAGAAAAAGTGTCGAGATCAGGTGACTGAATGCTCATAAATCTTAACTGTATATCTTAAGGAATTTAAAATGAGTCAGTGGATAAAAATAAGATTTTATAGAGTCACACTATTCATATTAGGTTTAACTATTGTTAGCTTGCTGGCTGGAACTCCCAATTTTGAGGCTGTCAAAGCCGGAGAGTTGCACCAAAAGCATGCAGTCGTAAACAATAGCTGGTTATCAGCCTCTTTTCCCGTAGAAAACTTTCAGGCATACACATCACCTTTTGGCTACCGTCTTTCTGCCACTGGCGGGAACCAATTAGAATTTCACAGTGGGTTGGATATGGCTGCACCACAAGGTAGTTATATTCGCAACTGGTGGGCGGGTACAGTCACGAAGGTTGGCGATCGCGATAACTGTGGAACTCATCTTGTTATACAATCAGGCGAATGGCAACACACCTACTGTCATATGGAAGGACAAGTTGAAACACAGTCTGGTCGTCGTTATCTTATAGATCGCACGGGTGGTATTCAAATTTGGGAAGGTGAGCAAATACCAGCAGGAGCTAGAATTGGTCGAGTTGGAATGACTGGACGCACCACCGGTCCTCATCTGCACTGGGGACTCAAATACAGTGGCAATTACGTAAATCCAGCAATGGTACTCCAAGAAATGTTCTCTCAGCAGCAAATTGTCCGAGGCTCAACTCAACAGTCCACACTCAAAATTGATGAGTCAAGACATATTAGAGATTAAGTGATAGTTGTTAGTTATTAAGTATTCTTAACCACTAACAACTAACCAACAACCTACATATTTCTACGCTTTGCTAGATGCTGCTAACGGTTTCTCAGGCAACTGAGCATATTCGGCAACAATTTGACGGAATTGTTCTCCCTCAATCGTCTCTTGTTCTACCAACAAATCAACGAGAGAGTCTACCAAACCACGATTTTGGCGAATCAGGTTACGCGCTGTTTGATAGCAGGAAATTGCGATCATTCGCACTTGTCGGTCAATTTTGGTAGCTATCTCTTCTGAGTATTCAGAGCGATCCATCCAGTCTCTACCCAGAAAAACTTGCTGTCCAGGACTTTCTAGAGCTACGGGTCCAAGATCGGACATACCGTAGAGTGTGACCATCTTCCTTGCTAAACTTGCTACAGTTGTCAAATCTTGCGAGGCTCCGTCAGTCACTTCTGCTTCACCAAACACTTCAGCCTCTGCAGCTCTACCACCTAGGGTTACGGTAATCCGATCTATGATCCAAGCACGACTGTACAAGCCGCTATCAACAGTATCTTCGCTGGGCAAGCTTTCGGTAAAACCACCAAGACCGCCAGAACGAGGAATGATTGTAACTTTATTTAAGGGATCGGAGTTTTTCAGGAGAGTAATCAGCAAAGCGTGTCCAACCTCATGGTAGGCAATGAGCCGCTTTTTCTTACTGTCAAGCAAAGGAGTTAGTGATAAACCAATTGTAATGCGGTCGATCGCATCGCTCACTTCTTGCATTGTCACTGCGTCTTTGCGTCGGCGGGCGGTAAAAATTGCCGCTTCGTTGAGCAGGTTAGCGAGATCTGCACCGGAAAACCCAGGAGTCCGTCGTGCGATCGCTTCTAAAGAGACTTCCGGAGATAGTTTCTTATTGCGTGCATGTACTTGCAAGATTTGCAAGCGACCTGTATAAGCTGGCAGATCTACAGTGACTTGTCTGTCAAATCTTCCCGGTCTCAGCAGTGCTGCATCCAGTACATCAGGACGGTTTGTTGCGGCAATTATAATAATGCCATTGTTGCCTTCAAAACCATCCATTTCAGTGAGCAGTTGGTTGAGGGTTTGTTCCCGCTCATCGTTACCACCGCCGATTCCAGCACCTCTTTGCCTGCCGACGGCGTCAATTTCATCGATAAATATCAAGCAAGGAGCATTCTCTTTAGCTTTTTTAAACAAATCGCGCACACGGGATGCACCTACACCCACAAACATTTCGACAAATTCTGAACCGGAAATACTAAAGAAGGGGACAGAAGCTTCGCCAGCGATCGCTTTTGCCAGCAAAGTTTTCCCAGTTCCGGGAGGTCCTACCAACAGCACTCCTTTAGGAATCCGTGCACCTACAGAGGTAAATTTTTCTGGTTGTTTGAGGAAAGTGACAACTTCTTGTAGCTCTTCTTTCGCTTCTTCGATACCTGCTACGTCTTCAAATTTCACTCCGGTTTTTGCTTCCATTTGGAAGCGTGCTCTGGTTTTGCCGAAGTTCATTGCTTGACTCGAAGCATTTGTAGAGCGGCGCAAGAACAATAGCATTAACGCAACTAACGGTATAATCCATAGAAGATTGAACAAAAGAGTTACGGCAGCCCGACTATTACCAGTCGGTACCGCCTCAAAATCTACTTTATGTTCTCTTAGTTTGTTAATTAACTCCGTGTTTTGATCCAAAAGCCTGACTTGTACGGGTTGTTGATCTGATTTAGGCGAATCTTTTGGAGAATTTAGATAAACTTTTGCTATTTGTTCGCTTTCATCGAGTTCTACTTTTTTAACTTCACCTTTGTCAATTGCCTGAATCAATTTGCCGTAGGTTAGCGGATCACGCTGATCTGCTTTTTGCGCCAGCGCCGGAGTTCCACCGATTATCCCTGGCAACATGATCAGACTAGCAGCCAAGGCTCCAGTCAAAGCTCCGCCCCGCTTCATTTGTCGCTGTTTCACAGATGTCTTTTTCCGAAAATTTGTCATAATAATTACCTTTTGCCTGCTGACTAGAACGCTCAAGGGACTAGTCTTTATGCTGATTTTTCTAGCAAGAATTGAAATAAACCTTTTCTAATCTTCTAGTTTAGCTTCCACAAAAACTATTCACACATCGCCATCCTCGCTGCTTGCTACCGTAAGCCTTTGTAATTTCTTCAATTGTATGCTTTTTGTGACTGGGGCGTGAGGAGTCTTGAACAGCAGGAAGAAGGATGCGCGTAAATAATGGCGCTCAAAACCACATGGCATGTATGTATTTCCGATTTACCCCATCAAAAGGTAACTTCACCACCAATGAGCAACTTGCTTCAAATCAACATTTCCACCACTGACGATCACACCAATTCTCGCCTGCGGTGCTTTCACAACTCCTTCAAGGAGGGCTGCTGTAGCAAGGACTCCGGTGGGTTCAACGACAATTTTGAGGCGTTCCCATAAAAAAAACATGGTGCGAAGGATTGCTTCCTCGGATACTGTCACCATATCATCCACGTAATGCAGTACCAAGGGAAAAGTTATCGAACCGAGGCTGAGAGTACGTGCGCCGTCAGCTATGGTATCAGGATAATTGACTGTTTGCAGAGTTTTGGTGTGAAACGAACGTGTGGCATCGTCAGCACGTTCGGGTTCGACTCCTATCACTCGACAATTCGGTAAAACTGCTTTGGTTGCGATCGCCGAACCCGAAAGTAATCCGCCACCGCCACAACACACTAAGAGTAAGTCTACACCAACGTCCTCAATCAGTTCTTTAGCTGCTGTTCCTTGTCCTGCGATGATATGAGGATGATTGTAGGGAGGAATCAACGTTACTTGGCGATCGCTTGCTAAAGTCAGGGCTAATTCTTCTCTATTTGTTTGCTGACGATTGTAAATAATCACCTCCGCACCATACTCACGAGTAGCAACTTGCTTAACGCTTGGGGCGTCGTCAGGCATCACAATAGTCGTGGGAATATTCAGCAATTGTCCGGCTAGGGCGATCGCTTGGGCATGATTTCCAGATGAAAATGTCAGAACGCCTTTTTGTTTTTGTTCTTCAGACAGCTGTGATAAAGCATTATACGCACCTCGAAACTTAAAAGATCCAGTGCGTTGAAAATTTTCACACTTGAAAAACACTTGACTATGAGTACGTTCGTTGACTGTTTTAGAAGTGAGAACAGGGGTGCGGTGAGCAATACCTGCAAGACGCCTTTGAGCTGCTTCCACATCTGTTATGGTGACAGAATTATGCTGTAACATCTACAGTCTCCTCAGTAAAAGAGTAATCGTGCCAATCACACACTGGTTGGTAGCCGATGATTCGGTAGATATGATTGGATGTCGGATTGGCCAAGTCTGTGAATAAAAAGCAATATCGACACCCTCGATCTAGCAGGGTTTGACTCAATGCTGCTACACAGGACGTGGCATAGCCTTTTTTTCGGTACTCTGGAGGTGTGTACACTCGTCCAATCGAACTACCGTTAGGTGTTGATACACTACCACAAACTATTGATACAGGTGTTTTATCCTGCCAAAGATCAAGATTTTTTTGACTCAAATGATGTTTGACACCACGTTCTTCATCTCCCTCAACAGCCCCGCTCGCTTAAGAGTGAAAATGCTTTATACCAATCTACCAATAAGTCAAAATCATCCTGAGTCGCATGGCGGAGATAGCCATTGCACTTACCTCCTGTCTTGTTTCTATTTTCAAACATATTTCTGTGTAAACTTGTACATAAGATCCACTCTTCCTTTGCGTAACATTGCTGGATCTAATCTTTCTGTGGTATTGCAAGTCATTAATACAACCAATTGTTGCTGGAGCTGAATTCCGGATTCCTCTATCACACTTTGGTACAATGTGCCATCCAGTAAGCTGAGAATGTGTTCTGTCTTGTTATTATATTGAGCGACTTCATAAGCACGATTTTGTGCTAAGTTATCAGCTTCGTTAATAATAATACAAATACGCTCTAAGTAGGTTGGGGGGACAAAGTTGGCGATCGCATCATGATCCAAAATGAAGATGACATACCCTAAAGGCAGAAGAATTTCTTTGGCGACGGCTTGTGTCCATACTGTTTTACCTGTACCGGGTTCTCCATGTATCAAAACTGCTAACTGCTTTGAGGAGAGAATCGCCTGCTGTACGGTATCCGTGAAGCTTTGAATATCTGAGGGAAAACTGCGAATGGGAAATTGGCTGTGCAGTTTACCTACGCGGCTTTGATATCCACTCAGCATGACTGCTAAATCGTAAGTTGCTTTGTTAATGAGTGGGGCTAAATTTTTTGCCATTAAAGTGTATTGTCGGCGTCCCCTCTCAAAAGGGTTAATTTGCAGCCAAGTGTCGTAGTTAGACCAGTATGCATTAACTGTATTGACAACATCAAGACGATCCCAGTTGACAAACTTTTCTGGAGGGTAAAAAAAATCTCGTTCTAAATAATACTGAGTAATCAAATCAGGACGTCCCAATAAATCTAAGATTCTCAATACAGTAATTTCTTGCAGTCGATGAAGAACGTAATCTATCGGAATGCTATTGCGACTGACAAATTGAATGATTGGAGTTTCTGTACTCAGAACTTCTTTATAACGATAATCTGGTGTAAGAAGATCGGGTGTGATATAATTCCAATATTTCTCAAATTCGTAGCGCGTATTATCAGATGCTACATTGAGCAAATTTGCCCACCAAGTATAATTATTTCGACCTAAAGTATCAGCAATATTACTTGTTAAATGTAAAGTTTTTTGAGTTAACTCCCGCGTATCGTTACAAAAAAGTTGCCACAAAAACTGCCATTCTAACTCTCGATGTAATGGTCGCCAACCACTTGTCAGTAAGCTTTGACGATTGTTATTCGTGGAAGTGCCTTCGTTGCTTCGATAATAATCAAATTCCATATTTTCTCTGGATGCAGTGTTGATTAGGAGTGAGGAGTGATTTGTCAGGGCGGGGCTAATATACATAAACAGCATTTCAACATTTGTTTATATATTTAGGTTTCTTTGCGCCAACCTACTAAACCCACCAGTACAGGAAGTTAGGAGTGCTAGGAAAGCAAATCATAACTTACAGCTCATAAGTTGTGAATGGCTCACACAAATGCTTGGGTATTACACATTCAAATTGTATGGTAATGCACCGCACTACTTTGCTAATGACTAAATACTTGCTTAAAAACTGTGAATAAACCGTTAATGAATATGACCAAGCAGAATTGCCATTTAATTGTAGTATTTGTAATACAAGCTGTCAAGAGTTAGGGAAGGTTCACATACAGCAATCCCAATTTCATCACTTCCATATAAACCGCTCTCTCGAATTATTGCAGACTTCAAATCATCCATCAAATGTATCACTGATTACAGAAAAAATTATGTTTTGCCCAGAATCGGAAATAAACGCTCGCAAATCAGGCTTTTTTAATTTTTAATTCCCAGGCAGAGATTCTAAATGTAGATGCAGATGTATGACTCGAAGTTTATTACCAACCATTCTCGTACTCAGCCAATCTTTACTATGCACGTTTTTGCTGTATATCTGCTATGTACTAGAGGGTTTAGGTATTTATTACTTAATCTGCTTTGCGACTTTTCATTTTATTTATATTTATTTATAATTGAGGAGTGTCTTCTCACTCTCTCTTCCGGAGGTGTTATTTCCTTTGAACCTATTGAGTGAGCAAATATCATCAAATTGTTACGGTTAAAACACGAGCCAGTCTTGGATGAGCGCTATTGAACCGCTCTTTGAGTGCCTCGTTCGTTCTCTAAATAAGGAGATGACGATGGAATTAAAATTCTCTGGAGAAGAAATGAAACTGGCACAAGCACTTACGGATATGCAGGAGATGCAAGAATCTCAACCACCTTTAATCTTAATTGTGGAAGATAACGATGATAATCTGTTATTGCTGAATTACACTCTTGAATCACTAGGCTGTAGACTCATCAGTCAAAAAGATAGTTCCACAGCAGTCGTTTTGGCAAAAGAACACCTGCCAGATTTGATACTACTAGATATCCTCATGCCTGGCTTGAGTGGAATTGATGTTATACGACATCTGAAGCAAGAACCTCTAACTAGTCATATTACAGCTATAGCTGTAACAGCATTAGCTAGCGCAGATGACCGAGAAACTATCTTGAATGCTGGGTTTGACGACTATATTAGCAAGCCTTACATGATCGAAGATGTAGAAAATTTGGTTCGGGGATATTTAGGTAAAAAAACTAGATTCTTACTCAATACCTAACTCATGTTAAGAGTCATTCATTTTAGTGAGAAGTATCCAAATTTAAGAACAGCTGCACAAAAGCTAAGCAGAAATTAAGTAAAAGATATCTATCTTTTTACTCTCGCATTTAACTTACTGCACGCTCGTACAAATTTGTTTTAAGTTTTTATTTATTTACAATTTATTCAACTTTGTTCAAGGAAACGCTTTTCTTATTTTTAGAATTTAAAGCAGGGTGGCGAATATCCGGCGCATCCGTTAAAATAGCAATAATTCCTGTCCGACCTGTTTTCAAGGTAGCATCAGTCAGCAAATCGACAACAGAGACATTCAAAATTTCTTCAATTAGTGCTTTTATTTGAGGTTGAATCGCACCATCTAAATCTAATCGGACTTGCTCGGCGAGTTCTTGCTTGCCTATTTCAGCTAACAACTGCTCTGGTTGAGTAATAGAACCTTCAAGCAACAGTACTACATTATGATCACATAATTGACATGTAACTTTAGTTGGTTGATGTCCAAGTGTTTCGCGATATAAAGCTTGAATACGTTGTGCTATTGTTCTTTCTAATTGACCGCGAGTTGGAGTTGCTTGGGTTGATGTCGTCATCTGGGCTTTCTTTTTTTGAACATGTTGACCACTACCAACAAGCTAGAAAGTTAAATAAATTATTTAACTCTTAACTTTTCACTTACTGCTTTTAAAGCCTAATGTTTTCATTTTGTCACTCATTATAA
>JAQYWO010000078.1 GCA_029379215.1 Rhizonema sp. PD37 | reverse complement strand
ATTCCTGGAAGATCTTTCGGCAAAGAACATAGAACTGTGGGTTGATGGCGACAAACTCCGTTATCGAGCTGCCGAAGAGGTATTAACTCCTACGCTTCTCAATGAAATTAAAGAATATAAAGCAGGAATTATTGCTCTATTACAAAAGAATAGCAATCCTGCTAAAATTCACTCTCTATTACCTACCAGCAGAAATGTACCATTACCACTATCCTTTGCTCAACAAAGATTGTGGGTCATTAACCAATTTGATCCAGATAATGCCTTTTACAACCTTCCTAGCGCAGTACGTCTTCAAGGGAAACTGCATGTAGAATTTTTAGAACAAAGCTTCAGCGAAATTATTAATAGACATGAGGCTTTACGGACAAACTTTATTGTCCAAGAGGGAACACCAGTTCAGATCATTCGCCCTACTGGTTCTTGGAAATTATCAGTGGTAGACTGGCGAAAACTGTCCTCTCATGAGCAAGAAATAAGTTGGCAACAATTAGCAACTAAAGAAGCTCAACGCCCCTTTAACTTAGCAACAGAACCTTTAATCCGAGGGACTTTGGTACAATCAGATACAGAACATATCTTGTTACTATGTCTGCATCATATTGTAGCCGATGGTTGGTCAAAGAGCATCTTTATTCGGGAATTAGCTACATTCTACTCATCTCTCTATCATAGTCAGACCTTACCACTCCCAGAACTACCCATCCAATACGCCGACTATGCAGTTTGGCAGAGACAATGGTTGGAAGGTGATATATTGGAGTCTCAGCTTGGTTACTGGCAACAACAATTAGCAAATGCACCTACTTTATTATCTTTGCCCAGCGATCGACCGCGACCTGCTATACAGACTTTCCAAGGAGGATATCAATCTTTTGCATTCCCTAAGGAGTTAAGTAAAGCACTGAAATTGTTGGGCAGGCAAGAAGGGGCTACCCTGTTCATGACTCTGTTAACAGCCTTTAACATTCTACTTTACCGCTATGCTGGTCAAGAAGACATTTTAGTAGGTTCTCCCATTGCTAATCGCAGTCAGAGTGAAATTGAAGGGTTAATTGGCTTTTTTGTCAATACTTTAGTCCTCCGCACTGATTTATCAGGAAACCCCAGTTACCGACAATTATTGGCTAGGGTGAAGGAGATGACCTTAGCAGCCTATGCTCATCAAGATATACCTTTTGAGTTACTGATAGATGCGTTAGCTCCAGAACGAGATTTAAGCCATACACCTCTGTTCCAGGTGATGTTTGCACTCCATAATACCCCTGTAGAAAAGATGGAGTTGGCTGGCTTAACTCTCAGTCCATTGGTTATAGAAAACAAAACATCAAAGTTTGATTTAACTTTATCTATTGAGAGTACTACGGATGGACTAACGGGATGTTGGGAATACAGCACTGATCTGTTTGACGATCGCACCATAACTCAAATGATTGGTCATTTCCACATTTTGCTAGAAGGGATTGTTGCTAACCCCGAACAGCCCATCAACCAAATACCTTTATTAAGAGCCAATGAGCAACATCAGTTGCTAGTGGAATGGAATGAGACTCAAACCGAGTATCCCCTAGATAAGTGTACTCATCAGTTATTTGAGGAGCAGGTAGAACGCACACCAAATGCAATTGCTGTAGTGTTTGAAAGACAGCAGATTACTTACCGAGAACTGAATAATAAAGCAAACCAATTAGCACATCACTTACAGAAATTAGGTGTTAAACCAGAGGTCCTTGTCGGTATTTGTGTAAAACGCTCTTTAGAAATGGTGGTAGGACTGTTAGGAATTCTCAAGGCAGGTGGTGCTTATGTGCCAATTGACGCAGAATATCCTCAAGAAAGATTGGCTTTCATGTTAGAAAACTCTCAAGTTCCACTATTATTAACCCAGCAAAATTTACTTGAGAGCCTAGCTACTGAGAAAGTCAAGGTAATTTGCTTGGATAGCGACTGGGAAATTTTCACTCAGTCAAGCGTAGAAAACCCAGTTCAAAGCGCAACCCCTGAAAATCTGGCTTATGTCATTTACACGAGCGGCTCTACAGGTGAACCAAAAGGAACTTTAATTTCTCATAAAGGCTTAGTTAACTATCTCATCTGGTGTATACAAAACTATAAAATTGACCAGGGTTCTGGGACACTAGTTCATTCTTCACTGGGCTTTGATTTGACTATTACCAGTCTGTTTTCACCATTGCTAGTGGGTAGCCAAGCTGAACTGCTATCAGAAAACCAGGATATAGAAAGCCTTGCGGAAACTCTCAAAAAAAGAAATAATCTGAGCCTCGTTAAAATTACACCTGCTCATTTAGAATTACTTAGTCAACAATTATATTCTCAAGAAGTAGCAGGTAGAACAAACGCTTTTATTATTGGGGGTGAAAACTTAACTACAAAACACATTGCTTTTTGGCAAAAGTTTGCTCCTGACACAATATTGATTAATGAATATGGTCCGACAGAGACTGTTGTGGGATGCTGTATTTATCAAGTTCCAAAAAAACATAATGACTCAGGTTCAATTCCTATTGGTCATGCCATTGCTAATACCCAACTCTACGTTTTAGACCAAGACTTACAGCCAGTACCCACAGGTGTCGCAGGCGAGTTATACATTGGCGGCGCGGGAGTAGCACGAGGTTATCTCAATCGACCGGAACTGACTGCACAAAAATTTATTCCTAACCCTTTTAGTCATGAACAAGGGACACGTCTGTATAAAACCGGCGACTTAGTCCGTTATCTTTCTAATGGGGAAATTGAATATTTAGGACGCATTGACTATCAGGTAAAACTCCGAGGTTTCCGTATTGAATTAGGTGAAATAGAGGAGGTATTAGAACAACATTCCGCAGTACGTCAATGTGTGGTGATAGTGCGGGAGGATGTTCCTGGAAATCAGCGTTTAGTGGCTTATTTGGTTGCTGACAATGGTAATACTGACGAACTACGCCAGTATTTACGGCAAAAACTGCCTGACTACATGATACCCAATGCTTTCGTCATCTTGGATTCTCTGCCTTTGACTCTTAATGGCAAAGTAAACCGTCGTGCCTTACCCGCACCTGTTACATCCAGCAGGATGAAAGAAGGCTTTGTCGCACCTTATACTCACACTCAAGAAATACTAGCTGCAATTTGGGCAGAAGTTTTAGGTGTGGAGAATGTGAGCATTCACGACAACTTGTTTGAATTGGGCGGGGATTCTATTATCAGCATTCAAATTGTCGCCCGAATTAATCAAGCAGGTTTCCATACAACTCCCAAGCAGTTATTTCAGCACCAAACCATTGCTGAACTAGCTGCTGTAGTCGGAACAACCCAGCTAATGCAGGCTGAGCAGGGTGTAGTCACAGGTGATGTATCGTTAACACCTATCCAACACTGGTTTTTCGCTCAAAATCTGCCCGAACCGCACCACTTTAATCAATCGGTTTTACTGGAAGTACCGCCTGACTTAAAACCATCACTATTGCAACAGGTTTTGCAGCAATTACTGCTGCATCATGATGCGCTACGCTTGCGGTTTGTGCAAGATGGCGATCGCTGGCTGCAAGTCAACGCTGTACCTGAGCAAACAGAGCCTTTAAGTGTCATCAATTTGTCAGGAATTGCCTTAGGAGAGCAACAAGCAGCCATTGAAACCATTAGTGCCGAACTACAGGCTAGTCTCAATCTTTCTCAAGGGCCGCTCTTGCAAGTAGCACTGTTTAATCTAGGTAGTAACCAGCCTAGTCGCTTGTTGGTCATCATACATCACCTGGCAGTGGATGGCGTTTCATGGCGAATTCTCCTCGAAGATCTCTTTAATGGGTACAAACAACTTAGTCAGGGCAAGAGTGTACAACTGCCAGCTAAAACAACTTCTTTCAAACGTTGGTCAGAAAAACTACAAGAGTATGCTGACTCGCCAAATTTACACAAAGAGTTAGATTACTGGTTGACAACTGTACAGAAAATCATTGAACCCTTGCCGATGGATAATCCATTGGGAAGCAACTCTCAAAAAACAGCCCGCACTTTATCAGTTGCTTTATCTGTAGAAGAGACACAAGCTTTACTACAAGATGTGCCGACAATTTACCGGACTCAAATCAGTGATGTATTACTCACTGCATTAATCCATACTTTTAAACAATGGACAGGACAGTCCTCATTGTTCATAGATATGGAAGGTCATGGTCGAGAAGATATTTCGGATGATGTCGATGTATCGCGTACAGTAGGCTGGTTTACTAGCATTTATCCCATACGGTTAGACATAGGAGATGCAATAAATTTAGGACAGAGCTTGCAAAATGTCAAAGAACAAATACGTAGTATTCCTAATCACAGATTTGGTTATGGAGTCTTGCGTTATTTACACAGCCAAAATGACATCATTCACGAATTACAAGCACATCCACAGCCAGAAGTGGTTTTCAATTATTTGGGACAGTTTGACCAACTACTGCCATTACCTTCACTTAAATTAGCTAAGGAATCAATAGGAGCAACTCGTAGTCTCCAAGGAAATCGGCATTATTTGCTGGAAGTAGATGGGATGGTGATTGATGGTCAGTTGCAACTGCATTTGTCTTACAGCGAGAATTGTCATCAACGGGCAACAATTGAATCTCTGGCGCAAAAGCTGATCACAAATTTGCAAAGGTTGATTGCTCATTGTTTATCTCCTGAGGCTGGTGGGTATACAAAGAGTGATTTTCCCTTAGCACACCTGAATCAAGGACAATTAGAGCAAGTATTAGCACATCTATCTCTGCAAGCAGAAAATCCCAAAACCCATTGGAGAAATATCGAAAATATTTATCCTCTCTCCCCCATGCAAGAGGGTATGCTCTTCCATAGTTTGTATACTCCCCAATCAGGAGCCTATTTTTTACACTTCCTGTGTACCTTAGAAGGGAATTTGAATGTACAGGCATTTGAGAAAGCTTGGCAACAAGTTGTGGCCCGCCATTCAGTGTTGCGGACAGCTTTCCTTTGGGGGATTAATGAGCAAAGTTTGCAAGTTGTGTATCACCAAGTGCCAGTCTTTATGGAAATGAACGACTGGCGCTCGCTACCTACTACCAAGCAGCAAGAGCAACTACAAACTTTTCTGGATCTGGAGCGCCAACAAAATCTGCCATTAGATAGAGCGCCAGTGATGCGTTTCACTCTAATCCAAATGAGTGATGAGTCATATCAATTTGTTTGGGGATATCATCACATATTACTGGATGGCTGGTCTTTATCCTTAGTGATGAACGAAGTTTTGACTTTGTATCATGGGTTATTGACGGGAGTTGAACAAAATTTACTCTTACAACCGCAACAACCTTACGGGAACTATATTGGTTGGTTACAAAAGCAAGATATCACCGCTGCAGAGGTTTATTGGCGAGAAAAACTGCAAGGCTTTACCGTACCAACTCCCCTGACATTTGGTAAACCATCTCTCAACCAAGAGCAACAGCCCAGGAGCAATAGTCTACACGAAATTTCCTTGACCAAGCAAGCGATCGCCAACTTACAGTCTTTTGCTCGACAACACCAATTGACTGTAAATACTTTAGTGCAAGGGGCATGGGCATTGCTCCTGAGCCGCTACAGTGGAGAATCAGATGTGGTTTTTGGAGTCACTGTGTCTGGTCGCCCACCAGCAATGGTAGGAGTAGAATCTATAGTGGGATTGTTTATCAACAGCCTACCTATAAGAGCACAAATTGCCTCAGATGGGGAACTTTTACCGTGGCTGAAAAGCTTGCAGGCACAACAGGTAGAATCAGAAGAATACTCCTATAGTTTTTTGGTAGATATTCAAAAATGGAGTGAAGTTCCCCATGTCATGCCACTATTTGAAAGCTTAGTGATATTTGAGAATTACCCCGTTGAGACTTCTTTGCTAGATAACAACAGCGATTTAGCAATCAGTCATGTGGGTGTAATTGAACAAAGCAATTATCCTTTGAATCTGTTAGTCAACATCGGTTGGGAAATGTTTTTAAAGCTCAGCTATGATCCTAACCGTTTTGATAGTGCCACGATGATTCAAATAGCCCAACATTTCCAAAACATCCTGGAAGGAATGGTTGCTAATCCCCAGCTTCCCCTGGTAAAAATACCAATGTTGACAGCAGCGGAGCGGCATCAATTGCTGTTTGAATTGAATCAAACTCAACACTCTTACCCCAACGATAAGTTGTTCCATCAACTATTTGAGGAGCAAGTATCCCGGACTCCAGATGCGATCGCCGCAGTATTTCAAGACCAACAACTAACCTACCATCAGTTAAACGCCCGTGCTAACCGTTGGGCAAGATATTTGGTAGAGCAAGAAGTGGGAGCAGAAACATTAGTTGCCTTGTTATGCGATCGCAACATCGACTTCCTCACAGCCATCTTAGCTATATTCAAAGCAGGTGGAGCATACACACCCCTAAATCCTGAACATCCACCCGAACGAAATAATCAAATCTTAGAACAAAGTCAAGCACCTTTTGTATTAACTACCAAACCTTACTCATTCCTGGTGACTAATCTAAATCAACCAATAAAATCACTACTCATTGAAGATTTAGATTCCCAAGAATACGAATCAGAAAATTTGCCACTACGCAGCAATACCCATAACCTGGCTTACGTCATTTACACCTCTGGTTCTACAGGAAAACCCAAGGGGGCGATGCTAGAATATCGAGGGATGCTGAATCATCTCTACGGGAAAATCAAAGATTTACAAATATGTAAAACTGATATCATCGCCCAAACATCAACCCAAACATTTGATATCAGTATTTGGCAATTTCTAGTCTGCTTACTTCTTGGTGGAACAGTTGAAATTGTCCCCACTGAAATCGCTGCTGATCCAGAAGAACTAATCTCACTAGTGCAACGTCAAAAAATCTCAATTTTAGAGATTGTTCCATCCTTGTTAAGGATGATAATTCCACACCTCGAATCTGCTATTGTTCCACCTGATTTATCGCCATTGAAATGGTTGATGGTAACAGGTGAAACTTTACCACCACAATTGTGTCGTCAATGGTTAGAGTACTATCCAAGCATTCCGTTAATCAATGCTTATGGTCCAACGGAATGTTCCGATGATGTCACCCATTATTTCATCTATCAACCACCTGCGGAAACAACCCTCACTATACCAGTTGGTCGTCCAATATCCAATACACAATTGTACATTCTGGATAATCACTTACAACCTGTTCCAATGGGAGTAACTGGAGAACTCTATATTGGTGGAGTAGGAGTTGGACGTGGTTATTTATACAATCAACAAAAGACACAGCAAGCTTTTATCGAGAATCCCTTTGCAGAGTCCGGAAAGTTGTATAAAACTGGCGATCACGTTCGTTATCTTCCGGATGGAAATATTGAATTTATCGGTCGAATTGACTACCAAGTCAAGATTCGTGGTTTTCGGATTGAACTGGGTGAGATTGAGTCAATTTTGAGCAATCACCCAGATGTGAAAATGGCTGCTGTGATTCATCAAACTACGCCTGAAGGAGAGTCTTACCTGATTGCTTACTTTGTCTCAGATCAAAAAGATAACCTAATACCAGTTTTACGTGATTTTCTCAAAAATAAGCTACCTGATTACATGATTCCCTCTGCATTTGTTGCCCTTGAAGTTATTCCATTAACCACGAATGGAAAACTTAATCGTGCTGCATTACCTAAACTGGATTGGGAACAGATGAGAAAGCCTTATATTGCACCGCGCAATGAATGTGAGACAACTGTTTGTACCTTAATCGCATCATTATTAAAGTTAGAGCAAGTGGGAATAAACGATGACTTTTTCGAGATTGGAGGTAATTCTTTGTTAATAACACAACTTGTCAGCCGTCTGCAAAAAACCTATCAACTTCAACTTCCTCTCGCTGAAGTTTTTTCCCATCGTACTCCAGAAAGACTAGCCACTTTAATTCAAGAGTCTTCACGTAAATCAAGTCAGCCAAATATTAAGCGCGTTAGTCGTCAAAAACAGTCAGTTAATCTCACTCAAGATGGTCATTTAATTAAATCCTGACCGAAGAAAGGCAGAGGGCAGCTATGTAAGAAATTTGAAAAAGCTCTCTGCCACTTTCTTTCTAAGGCCCCTAAATTTAGACGTAGGAGTGAAAATTAATTATGCGTTCGTCGAAACCATTGATAGGGGCGAACAGCCGTGACGCTCGTTCGCATGATTGCGTCTCCCCTTGGGAGAAGACTCGCTAACGCCCCTACATCATTTCTCTTGATGTCTAGTAAATTTTCTTAAATACTAAAAACCATGAATACCCAACAAGAATCAAAATTTTTTTACGAGACAAAGGAATTTGAATTTACACAAATTCTGGAATCTAATTGGTTGATGATTAGAAAAGAATTAGAGCAGTTACTCCAAAGGGAACAGAAAGTTCAAGAAAACAAAGTATCAATTAACACTCAAGATTTTCTTGAGCCATCCGAGACAGAACAATTGGTAAATGAAATAGAATTTATACAGGGTGGTTTTGTCCCTTGGCATGAAGTAGAAATTTATAACACAGGGTGGGATGTTTTTGGTTTCTATGGATACAAACAAAAGATGCCAGTAAATTGCGAATTATGCCCCAAAACAGTAAGTTTAATCGAACAAATTCCCAATCTAATCACAGCAGGATTTTCTTCTCTAGCACCCGGAACACATATTCATCCCCATTTTGCTTCAGATAAAAGTTATTTACGTTGTCATTTAGGCTTAATTGTCCCAGATAATTGTGCCCTACGTGTAGGAGATCAAACTAAATCCTGGAAAGAAGGTAAATGCTTCATTTTTGATGATTCTTTTGAACATGAAGCTTGGAATAAATCTGACAAAACGAGAATTGTCTTACTCATTGATGTAGAAAGACCAAACTAAGCCAGAGATTTTACAGGTAATCAAGAACTCTGGTAAAATCCACTCCAATTTTCCAAAAAACGCAAATTTCGTGATGATATGATGAGGTATCAATGGAAGTCTATGTCTTTCCTTTAGCACATGCTCAAAAGAGACTCTGGTATCAGGAGATTATTCAACCTGGTAACACTGCCTACAATATTCCCATCGCATTAAGATTATCTGGGAAACTTAATCTGCATGCTATGGAGTCAGCTTGGCGCACAATTATCAATCGTCATGAAATTTTGCGAACTACTTTTGCTACAGAAAATGGAGAGCCAGTTCAATTAATTCATGCCGAAATAGCATTTGAGATAGAAAGAAAAAACATTGAATCCACTCCAGAAAAACAAGAAGAATTACTAAAAAAATATTTAACAGCAGCATCTTGTCAACCATTCGACTTAGCAAAAAGTCCCCTAATCCGGGTGATTTTATATCAGTTAAGTGAACAAGAGCATATTCTGTTTGTGAATATGCACCATATTATTAGCGATGGTTGGTCACTAGGTATTTTGGTTCAGGAATTTACACAACTTTACACTGAGTATGTGCAGGGTAATCATATTTCTTTACCAGAACTGCCTGTCCAATATGCAGATTATAGTCAATGGCAGGAGGTGTCGTTAAGGGAAGATGAGGGGATTCAACAACAGTGTGCATATTGGGAAAAAACTCTGACACCACCACTGCCAATTTTAGATTTACCCTTAGATAAAATACGACCAGCAAGACAGACTTTTCATGGTGCAGTCGTACGTGAATTGTTACCAACTTCACTGACTAAGTCTCTGGAAAAACTAGCCATGGAAGAAGAGGCGACTTTTTTCATGATTGCATTGGCAGTTTATCAAGTGCTGCTGTTCCGCTATTCCGGTCAAACTGATATTATTGTCGGCACTCCCATCGCCAACCGCCAACAGATTGAACTGGAGAACCTGATTGGCTTTTTTGTTAACACACTAGCTTTACGGGGTAACCTGGCTGGAAAACCAACCTTCCGCGAGTTTTTGCGACGCACATTGCAAACCTGTTTGGAGGCATATGCACATCAAGATGTTCCCCTGGAAATGTTGGTAGCAAAATTGGAAGAAAAGCGAGATCAAAGTCGATCGCCAATCTTTCAAACACTTTTTGCGGTTCAGAACGCTCCTTTAGGCAAAATTGAATTGCCAGGGCTGACAGCAACTCCCATTCGCCTAGACAACGGCGGCGCAAAATTTGATATTACCCTGATTCTTGAGCCTGATGGCGATAATTGGCTAGCAACCCTGGAATATAACACCGATCTCTTGAGTGAAGAAACAGCTCAGCAGATGCTCAGACATTACCAGCAGTTGCTAAGGGCAGTGGTGACTACCCCTGATATAGACATTAACTCTCTACCTTTACTTACTGAGAGTGAGCGTCAGCAGCTTTTGGCTTTCGGTTCTGCATCAGCACCTGTCAACCAACCGACGAATCTCGTTGATTGGTTTACCCAAAGTGTCCAAGCTTATGGTAATAGAATTGCCGTCAAAGCTGGAGATAAAAAATTAACTTATCTTGAACTTGATCAACGTTCCCAGCAATTAGCTGACTTTTTACAGCAACAAGGGGTTGGTACAGAAACCCGTGTGGGTATTTTCCAAGAACGGGACGAGGAATTAATCATATCACTCCTGGCTGTCCTCAAAGCTGGTGGTACTTATGTTCCACTAGATCCAGTATATCCGGAAGAGCGTCTGCGTTGGATTATGGAAGACAGTGGTGTGACTTCGATCATCACCAAATCAGCATTGCTTGACTCCATACCCGCTAATCATGCCGAAATTATTATTCTTGACAAAATTGATTCTCTAGTGTTAGAGGAATCGGTTGTTTTTCATCCCCAGAAAATACGTCCGGATCAAGCTGCATATATTATCTATACCAGTGGTTCTACTGGCAAACCCAAAGGTTGTGTTGTCCCTCACAACAACGTGACTCGGTTGTTTCACAGCACAGAACCTTGGTTTAACTTTAATCATGACGATGTGTGGACACTTTTTCACTCCTTTGCTTTTGATTTTTCCGTTTGGGAAATTTGGGGAGCTTTATTATATGGAGGTAAAGTCGTTGTTGTTTCTTACTTAGAAAGCCGTTCTCCTGAAGCCTTTCGGAGTTTGCTGAAAAATGAAGGCGTCACCATTCTCAACCAAACCCCTTCTGCTTTTCGTCAATTAATTCGGATTGAAAAGGAAGCAAGTGATAAATTAGCCTTACGCACGGTGATTTTTGGTGGCGAAGCCTTACAGTTACAAAGCTTACAACCCTGGATAGAACTCTATGGCGATCAGTCCCCGCGCCTGATTAATATGTATGGGATTACAGAAACGACCGTACACGTTACCTATCGCCGCCTTGAGTTCAAAGATATTGCAGAAAATTGTGGGAGTGTGATTGGAGTCCCAATTCCCGATTTATCCCTATATTTACTTGATGAACAATTTGAACCAGTACCAGTTGGAGTTACAGGAGAAGTCTATGTTGGCGGAATGGGGGTGTCCAGAGGCTACCTTAACCACCCGCAGCTAACAGCACAACGTTTTGTTCCAGACTATTTTAGTGAGACTGGAGCTAGGCTTTATCGCACTGGTGACTTGGCTCGGCGTTTAAGGAATGGTGATTTAGAGTACCTAGGACGCAGCGATCAACAGGTGAAAGTACGTGGTTTCCGGATTGAACTGGGTGAAATAGAAGCAGCACTAGCAGCGATTCCCCAAGTCTCAGAAACTGTAGTCATCACTTACGCCCAAAACGAAGATGATAAACGTCTAGTTGGCTATGTTGTTCCTAACGGCGCTCCTCCGGAACCCAGCAACTTACGGGCTATTTTAAAAGAATCCTTGCCAGAATACATGAT
The DNA here is from genome assembly GCA_029379215.1 of Rhizonema sp. PD37. Classification (GTDB taxonomy): domain Bacteria; phylum Cyanobacteriota; class Cyanobacteriia; order Cyanobacteriales; family Nostocaceae; genus Rhizonema. The sequence goes on along the minus strand of JAQYWO010000078.1, from coordinate 17,677 downwards.
TCCCGCAGCTTTTGTGTTTCTGGATGAAATGCCTTTAACTGCTCAGGGTAAAGTTGATCGTCAAGCATTACCTGCGCCAGATTGGAGTCATGGTGCTGCTAGACGTACCTTAGTACTCCCACAATCTCCGGCGGAAAAAATAATTTGTCAGGTTTGGCAGCAAGTTTTAGGTATTGATGCTGTAGGGGTGGAAGATAATTACTTTGAACTGGGTGGTGACTCAATTCTAGCTTTGCAGGTGGTGACAGAAATGCGTCGTCAAGGCTGGTTCGTGAAAGTAAAAGATATATTTACCCAACAGAGTGTCAAAAAACTGGCTTTAGTGGTGAACAGATTAGAAACTGTTGCGCCTACTGCTGAAAAAGTTAGCGGTGAAACTCCTCTAGTTCCCATTCAAAAATGGTTTTTTGATCTTAACCTTCCCAATCCCAACCATTGGAATCAAGCAGTGCTGTTAGAGGTAAATCAATCTCTGGATATTCAAGTTATCCTCACAGCCATCAAAACTGTTTCATTGCACCATGATATTTTTCGGTTACGGTTCCAGCAACAAGCAGATGGCTGGCGACAATTTTATACTGAAAATGATTACGGTTTTGCCTGTGAAAGCATTGATTTAACGACTCTGAGCCAGCCAGAACAGAATGTAACTATGCAGGAACATTGTACTCGCCTGCAACAATCTCTGGATTTGAGTCAAGGACCATTAGCAGGTGCAATTCTGTTTAAATTGGGAGCAAATCGCCCGCATCGGCTGTTGATTGTGATTCATCACTTGATTATTGATGGTGTTTCTTGGCGCATCCTCATGGAAGATTTAGGAGATGCAATTAAGGGCGATTCTTTGACACCACTCACCAGTTCTTTTCAAGATTGGAGCAATTTTCTTCAATCTTTTACTCACTCCAGATCTATGCAGAAAGAGCAAGAGTTCTGGTTGGCGATGACTCAGGATACCCACTTTCAACTACCGTTAGATTTTGGCGATAGCTTCGCTGCTGCGCTCCGCGCAGATCGCAGTATTAATGTAGAGTCTTCTGTAAAAACTGTAGTGCTAGAGTTTACAGAAGCAGACACCCAGAATTTCCTCGCCCAAGCCCACAAAGCTTACCGTACATCTCCTGAAGAATTGCTAGTTGCGGCTGTGAGTCAAACAGTTTCCAACTGGACTGGAAACGAAGTTCTCCAAATAATCATGGAAGCTCATGGAAGAGAAGAACTAGCCAATGATTTGCAGCTATCTCGTACCCTTGGTTGGTTTACAGCACTTTATCCTTTGCGCCTTGATCTCTCTTTATGCCATGATCATCAAACTTTGCTGACTCAGGTAAAAGAACAAATGCGTGCTGTACCCAGACGGGGGTTGGGTTATGGTCTTTTAAGATATTTGCAAAATCAAGAAGCTAGTGATCAATTAGCTATTCCTGATTCTAGAGATATTAGTTGTAACTATCTTGGTCAAGTGCGTAGCGAAAATGGGCAAGGAAATGACTTATTCCGCTTACTTCAGAATGAAGATATCGGATACTTACATGATCCCAACGGTTTACGTCCGCATTTACTTGACATTATTGCCATTGTCGTTGAGGGAAAACTCCAGGTTAGTTGGTTGTACAGTTCTCACTTACATCGTCAAGAAACTATTGCTCAGTGGGCAGAAAACTTTCAACAAAATCTACTCGCAATACTTGCACATTGTACAGAGCCTGGTGTGGGAGAATATACACCCTCAGATTTTTCCCTGATTCACATCGAGCAATCTTCCCTTTCCCACCTATCAGCTAAATTTCCCAATTTAGAAGACATTTATCCTCTTTCACCAATGCAAGAGGGAATGCTGTTTCATACAGTGTATTCCCCAGAAGACGGAGTTTATTTTGAACAAGTTACAGGGAAAATCACTGGACTAGAAGATGTTGCTGCTTTTAATCTAGCTTGGCAAATGGTTGCGGAACGCCATCCTGTCCTCCGCAGTGCTTTTGTGTGGTTTGGTCAAAAACAGGCTGTGCAAGTTGTCAACAAATCCGTTGACTTTCAGATTATTGAACATGACTGGCGTCATTTATCTCCTGAGTTGCAAGAGGGTGAACTTAATCGGTATCTCACCGCAACAAGAAAGCAAGGATTTGTGTTAGAGCAAGCGCCTTTAATGAGTTTTGCCATGATGCGCTTAGATGATAACACTTGGCATTGGGTGTGGAACCATCACCATATACTTGTGGACGGATGGTCTTTACCGATCCTATTTAAGCAAGTTCTGACTATTTATGAGTCCACACTCCAAGGTATTTCGCCAACTCTTGCTCCTGTTCCACCTTACCGCAATTACATCCAGTGGCTAGCATCACAAGATGAGCAACAAGCACAACAATTTTGGCGGGAAAACCTTGGGGATCTTGACAAACCGACACGTTTACTATCCAATTTCTTCAAAGAAACAGAGGTCATCGAAAATCAAAAACCCTATGAAAAACTAGATTTACGTCTGAGTGAAGAAGAATTTGCTCTTCTGCAAAAAATGGTGCAAACCCAGCGATTAACTCTGAATACTGTGGCTCAGGGGGCGTGGGCGCTGATTTTGCAAAAATATGGTGCAGGACAAGATTTATTGTTTGGTGTCACTGTTTCTGGGCGTCCGCCAGAATTGGCTGATATTGAGAATATGGTGGGGTTATTTATTAATACTCTACCCTTGCGAGTGCGCCTTGATTCCACACTGACTGTTGCTGATTGGCTGCAAGAAATTCAACAGCGCCATCTACAAATGCGCGAATATGAATATAGCAAATTGACGGATATCCATCAGGTGATTGGATTTCCGCCTGGAGAACCTCTATTTGAAAGTATTTTAGTCTTTGAGAATTACCCGATAGATCAATCTTTAAAAACCCAGAGTCAAAATCTACAAGTAGATAATGTTCAGTTTTATGAGAGAACTAATTACCCATTAACTATTGCTTTTCTGCCAAATAATGGGCTGACTTTGAGACTGAATTATGAAACTAAATTTTTGTCTCCTAAAGTAGCCCAAACCTTTCTCCAAGAACTGAAAAATTTTCTACTTCAACTTAGCCAACATCCTGATATTACGTTAGGTAATATTCAACTTTTATCACCGTCAGAACAGCAACTTGCTATTGAAACCTGGAACACGAATTCTTCGGATTGGGGAGAATTTCACTCTGCTCATCAGCTATTTGAATCTCAAGCAGATATAAACAGCAATCAGATCGCTGTTGTGTGTGGTGCAGATGTTCTCACTTATGGAGCATTAGAAGCCAAAGCTAATCAGCTTGCTTCTATCTTGCAAACAAAAGGTGTGAGTCATGAGGATATTATCGGCTTATATTTTGCACCTTCGATAAATTTTGTCGTCGCCCTGTTAGCTGTCCTCAAAGCCGGCGCTGCATTTCTTCCCCTTGACCCTAATTATCCACAAGAACGGTTAAGGTTAATTTTGCAAGATAGTCATCCTCGGCTAATTCTGTCATCAGAAAAGCTGGAACTTCCATACCTGGAATTTGATAGTATGATGGCTTTGTCTGACATTGATTGGACAAACAAAGCTGAGCGCCTGAACTTAGAAACGACAGCATCTCATCTTGCTTATGTCATTTATACCTCTGGTTCTACAGGGAAACCTAAAGGTGTTTTGGTAACCCACAAAGGTATACAAAATCTGACTTGCGCTCAAACATCAGCTTTTGGCGTAACTTCAGAAAGTAAAATTTATCAATTTGCTTCTCTAAGTTTTGATGCGGCTATTTCGGAAATTTTCATGGCTTTAGGAAGTGGTGCTAGCCTCTACTTAAAGTCACCAGAACACATTCCTGGACCAGATTTGTGGTCAACTTTAACTGCATGGCAAATCACTCATTTAACCTTACCTCCATCTCTGTTAGCTGTTATCAAACCAGAAGAATTACCATATTTACAATCCCTCATTGTGGCTGGTGAAGCTGCTTCTCTCAATCTTTTGCAACGTTGGAACACTCAGGAGCGGAAAGTTTTTAACGCTTATGGTCCTACAGAAGCAACTGTTTGCGCCAGTATGATAGATTGTTCTCAGCTGACTGATGAAGTTAGTATTGGACGGGCGATCGCTAACAGTCAGATGTATGTCCTAGATCCAAATTTGCAACCCGTGATACCGGGAGTACCGGGTGAAATCTATATTGGGGGAGTTGGGTTAGCACGGTGCTATCTCAATCAGCCTGGTTTGAGTGCTGCTGCTTTTATTCCTCATCCCTTCGCTCAAGAACCTGGTGCTAGACTTTACCGCACAGGAGACAGAGGAGTTTACGATCGCCAAGGAAACATTAAATTTGTGGGGCGAGAGGATAATCGGGTTAAGTATCACGGATACCGCATCGAACTTGGAGAAATCGAAGCTGCTTTAACTAACCATCCAGCAGTGGATAATGCAGTCGTATTGTTGCGCTCAGACGTACCCGGAAGACAGCGCTTGGTGGGATACGTTCTCACTGGAGCAGGGGAAGCACTCACTTCCACAGAACTTTTGCAGTATTTAACCACGAAATTGCCGACATACATGGTACCCAGTATCATTGTTATCGTTGGAGAATGGCCTTTAACTCCTAATGGGAAAATCGACCGCCTCGCTTTACCTGTACCGGAAATACCAAGCTCTACAGGGGCTACCTCCCTAGGCGCAACCAATGAAACAGAGGAAATATTGAGTACAATTTGGGCTGAGGTGCTGGGGTTAGAAACAGTCCATCCAGAGGATAACTTTTTTGCACTGGGTGGCGACTCCATCATCAGTTTACAAATTGTTTCCCGCGCTCGAGAAGCAGGATTAGATATTCATCCCAAAGATGTTTTTGCCGCCCCAAGCTTATACCAACTAGCAGCTTTAGCCAAACCATTTAGCAAACTCATTGAAGTTATTGAACCGTTAATCGGGCAGGTTCCTCTGGCACCCATTCAACGTTGGTTTTTTGACCAAAACTTGCTTACACCTCATCAGTGGAATCACGTATTAGCGATCAAAGTCGAAAGTTCATTGGATACTGATGCTTTACTCGTCGCCTTAGAAGCACTGGTAAACGACCATGATGTTCTACGCTTGGGATTTAAGCGCAATCAAAACCTCTGGGAGCAGTCTTATTCTGGATCGGCAGTCCCACCAGCGGTATGTATCAAAAACTTTGACAGCTATCCCGATGATTTGCAAGCCTATGCTCTCCAACTTGCTCTTGAAGAGGAACAAGGAAGTTTCCATCTTGATCGCCCACCTCTGTTGCGTGTTCTCTACGCCAGAAACTTAAAAGAATACGGTAACGTACTTTATCTGTTTGCACACCATCTCGTTGTTGATGGGGTATCTTGGCGTATCCTGATTGAGGACTTCATCCAGGCTTACCAGCAAGCTGTTGCTCAAAAACAAATTTCTTTGCCTGCAAAAACATCTGCATATAGGCAATGGACGACATTTTTGGAAACCTTATCTCAGTCCGAGAAAATTACAAAAGATATCCCATATTGGCAAGAAATCTTATCGTCTGAAAATCAGAAAATACCTATTGACTTTAATGCTTCACAGTCTAATACAGTAGAAAACTCAGTAACTGAGTCTGTAAAGATGTCATCCACAGAAACTCTGACTCTGTTGAAAGAAGCTACTGTAAACAATCATGCAGGTATTCAAGAAATACTTCTTGCCGCCTTCTTAAAAACTCTAACTGATTGGAATGGTTCTTCTCAAATACTTGTAGATTTAGAAGGGCATGGTAGAGAAGACTTAGATCATCAACTGGATTTATCAAGAACAGTGGGCTGGTTTACTTCTATTTATCCTGTTCTCCTCAAAAGACCGCAGGAAAATGCAGACTATGATACTATACTCAAAGAAGTCAAACAACAAATACGTAGTATTCCTCATCATGGAATAAGCTATAGTTTGCTGCGTTATTTAAATCAAGATCAAACTGTCTGTGAAAAGCTAGCTAATCTAAACCAAGCACAAATCAGTTTCAATTATTTAGGACAAATAGATAACCAGCAGCACAACAACCTTTTCAGTCTCAGTAGTGCTCCCACAGGTTTAGGAGTTTCTCCAGCAGAAAAGCGTCCTTATCTTTTGGCTGTGAATGCTCGTGTTCAAGGGGAATGTCTAGAAGTAGATTGGTCTTACAGTCAGTGCATTCATCGTCAGGAAACTATACGTCATTTAGCCGAAAGCTATCTTAACAATATCCGCTTCTATTTACACGAATTTTCTGAGCATCAATCCTCTTTTTATATAAGTAGTGATTTTGGTTTAGTCGATTTGAGTGAAAACGAACTTGATTCTATTCTCAAAGATTTGGAAGAACCCGAGGAAACTTTATTATGAAACTTAAAGATAAAATAGAAAATATTTTCCCCCTTACTCCCCTACAGAAAGGGCTACTATTTCACTCTTTGTACAATCCGGAATCAGCAGTTTATTTTGAGCAGTTGAATTGTCGCTTAGAAGGTGATGTTTCTCTAGATGCTATCAATCAAGCATGGCAAATTCTGATTAACCGTCATTCTATTTTACGTACTGCTATTATTACGAAAGGACAAAGCGAACCAGTACAAGTTGTTTTTCGTAATCCTGTTTTTAAAGTTGCTGAACAAGACTGGCGGGGTTTGAGTGCCAGATCTCAGCAACAACGCCTACAACAATTTCTGGCAGAAGATCGTCGTCAAGGATTTGTCATGAATCGTCCTCCTTTAATGCGGGTAACGATGATTCGTTTGGACGAACAATCCTGGGAATTGGTATGGAGTCATCACCATTTACTCCTAGACGGTTGGTCTCAAACACCACTGATGCGAGAATTTTTTCTGTTACACCTCGCAATTTCTAAAAATTTAGACACCTCATTACCATCAGTTCGTCCCTTTAGCGACTTTCTCAACTGGATTAAACAAAAAAATCCTGATACTGAAAAAGCTTTTTGGCATGATTATATGGAGGGTTTTGAAAGTCCGACTCCTTTGCCCATGATGCCGAATAGAACACAATTGGGCACAGGAGATAGTGTAGAAATTAAATTCAAAACCAATCACAAAGAAGCGACATCGCTGACTCAATTAGGGCGTAAATGTAACATCACCCTCAATACAATTATTCAGGGGGCTTGGGCTATTTTACTTAATCGGTATAGCCGTCACCAGGATATTGTTTACGGTATTACAGTCGCAGGGCGTCCGCCAGAATTACCTGGTGTGGAAAACATGATTGGTCCCTTTATTAATACTTTGCCCTTACGGGTTATAGTTTCTGGGGACGTAAATCTTGATAAATGGCTGCAAGATTTACAACAGCAACAAGCGCAAACCCGCCAGTTTGAACACTCCAGTCTTTTAGATATCCAACGTCAGAGTGATGTACCTCTAGGACAACCTTTGTTTGAAAGTCTTCTTGCTTTTGAGAACTTTCCTGTGGATACATCCTTAAAAGGAGAAGATTTTGGTCTTTGTATTACCCAAATCTCTTTCTTTGAAAAAACTCATTATCCCTTGACTCTGGTGGTGATTCCGGGAGAGGAAATCTTATTTAAATTGACTTACGATCGCGATCGCTTTCAAGCAGAGGGGATGGAACTCCTACTTCAACACTTGTCCCAGCTGTTGCGGAACATGGTAGAGAATCCCCAAGCACCTTTGAGTCAGTTGTCTTTGCTGAAAGAAGATCAGGAGACGGGTGTTTCTTCTGTCGCTGTTCAATTAGCAGAAACTGCGAAAAAAGCGACTCTTAAACAGTGGTTTGCGAATACTGTCAGTGAATATAGCGATCGCATTGCTTTAGTTGATGGCAAACAAACCTTAACTTATCAACAACTCAACTCCCGTGCTAATCAAATTGCTCACTTCCTGCAAAAACAAGGAATTGAGCCAGATAAAAAAGTTGTTATTTGCTTAGAACGTTCAACAGAATTGATTCTGGCTATGTTAGGTGTGGTGAAAGCTGGAGGTGTTTACGTTCCTGTTGATCCGGCATACCCTCCTGAGAGGATTGAGTATACAGTAACTGACTGCCAAGCGCAACTGATTTTAACTACAACTTCTTTATCTTCCCTGCTACCCCAGTCAATCCCCATGGTATTCATTGATGGGGATGCACTTGATTTAGAACCAACGAGTGAACCTCTGTGCGACACTTCTAACGATGAGTATTCTACCAGACATGATGTCACCCCCAATCATGGAGCATATGTAATTTATACTTCAGGTTCCACCGGTAAACCCAAGGGTGTCTTAGTCAGCCAAAAGAATGTTACCCGTTTGTTTAGAAGTACAGAGCATTGGTTTGGATTTAATCAGCAAGATACTTGGACATTTTTCCATTCTTTCGCCTTTGATTTTTCAGTTTGGGAAATTTGGGGAGCATTGCTTTACGGAGGAAAACTGGTGATTGTTCCCTATGGTGTCAGCCGCGATCCTCACAGTTTTCTCCAACTGATCCAGGAACAGAAAGTCACTGTCCTCAACCAAACACCATCGGCTTTTACCCAGTTACTCTTAGCAGAAAATGCTGCACCTGCAACAGCACCTAGCACATTAAGGTATATCATCTTTGGTGGGGAAGCTCTCAACTTACAAAGTCTGCGTCCTTGGTTTGATCGCCATGGCGAGGAGAGAACCAGACTCGTAAATATGTACGGAATCACAGAGACAACAGTTCATGTCACCTACCGACATATTAGCCGTCAAGATTTAGAAAATGCATCTGGTAGCGTGATTGGTCAACCAATCCCAGATTTACAAATATATCTCCTCGACCCTAATGGGAATCAAGTCCCGACTGGAGTGATTGGTGAAATTTATGTTGGTGGTGAGGGAGTGGCTTGTGGCTATCTCAATAAACCCCAACAGAATCAAGAACGGTTTGTGAGCAATCCTTTTGACCATGATAGTTTAACCAAACTCTATCGCACTGGAGATTTAGGTCGTTTTCTGAGCGATGGGGATTTGGAGTATGTGGGACGAATGGATCATCAGGTGAAAATTCGGGGTTTCCGCATCGAAATAGGAGAAATACAAGTAGCGATTTCCCAATTTCCTGGTGTCCGAGAAAATATTGTGGTAGTACACGGCGACAAAAGCGACGAACAGCAGTTAATTGCGTACCTAGTTTCTGAGTCTGGTAAACAATCAACTATTGAAACCCTGCGCAATTACCTGCTGCAACACCTACCTGATTATATGGTGCCATCGCGGTTTATTTACTTAGATAAATTTCACCTCACAGCCAACGGTAAAATTGATCGCCAAGCACTCCCCGTACCAGAAATCAATCGAGATAACTTAGACGTTGCTTTTGTACCACCGATCAATAGGGAAGAGGAAATTCTCGCCCAAATTTGGCAAAAAGTCCTCATAGTTGATCGAGTAGGACGTTTTGATAATTATTTTGTCTTAGGAGGAGATTCCATCCGCAGCATTCGGGTTTGTTCTCTAGCAGAAGAAGCGGGATTGGAGATAGAACTAGAACAAATTTTCTCTCATCCAGTGTTATCAGAATTGGCTGCATCAATTCACTCCCGTCAGGAAATTGCCACTGAGCAAGTCATGCTCACCGAACCGTTTGCGCTTCTAACTGCGGAGGACCGAGAAAAGCTTCAGGGTTGGGCGGTTGACGCTTACCCACTGGCGCAATTACAAGCAGGTATGCTCTTTGAGAGCGATTATGCAGAAGGGGTTACAGCTTATAATGACCTCTTTGGGTTCCGTGTGCGTATGCCTTTTGATCTGCAAATTTGGGAACAAGCCTATGCACAAATGTTTGAGAGACATAGCATATTGCAAACGGCATTTTATATAGGAGAATTTAGCCAACCACTACAGGTGATTCCCAAGGAAATCCCTTCTTCAAAAATCATCTTTGCCGATTTAACAACTCTCACCTCCTCAGAACAAGCCGCTTACCTAGAATCATTTAACCAAAAAGAACGGGCAAATAAATTTGATTGGTCAACTGCGCCCCTGATGCGATTTTATCTGCATCGGTTGGATGAACAAACGATACAACTAACTTTTACTATCCATCATGCGATTTTAGATGGATGGAGTCTTTCGCTATTTATTGCTGAACTTACCAGTTTGTATTTCCATCTTCTGGATGGGAGAGTTCCATCACTACCCCCATCTCCTCAATTACAATATTCCCGATTTGTCGCTTTGGAGCAGTCAGCACTCACCAGTGAAAATCAACGAGAATTTTGGCAAAGACAACTAGAAGGGATTCCTTTTAATAAACTTCCGCGTTACCCAGGTGCTGTGAAACAGAAAGTCCCGGCAAAAATGGCGAGAACGGATATTGTCCTGCCAAAATCCACAACTGTTGGGCTGAAAAATCTCTCTAATCGATTAGGTGTTTCCTTAAGAACAGTTTTATTAGCAATTCATCTGCGCCTTCTTGCCTTTCATACTGGTGAGGAAGACGTGGTGACTGGATTGATTAGCAATGGAAGGCCGACAGAACCAGATGGCGATCGCGTTTTAGGGCTGTTTCTCAATAGTTTGCCATTTCGTCTGCACATCTTTGGTGGTTCCTGGATGGACTTAATTCAACAAACTTTTGCAGCTGAACAAGGGTTAATGCCTAACCGTCGTTTTCCTTTTGCAGAAATTCAGCGGATGCATGGTAATCAACCACTCTACGAAACGAGTTTTAATTTTGTCCACTTCCATGTTTATCAGGGAATTCTGGAACTGCGTGATGTGGAGTTAATCGAATCCAAGTCTTTTGATGAAACTAATATCCCTTTCAGCGTCAATTGGAATCAGGATGTTTTATCGGAAGATTTATTCTTTAATATCACTTACAACAGCAACGAGTTCAGCCAACAGCAAATTGAGGCGATCGCAAATAACTGTATCCAAATGTGTACTGCGGCTGCAACTCGTCCAGAAGCTGACTATGCTGAGGCGGAAATCGGACGAGGGGAAGTGACGCAGAAAGGTTTTTCTCTACAGCAATTTGCTTCACCAGTTATCAATCCCCAATACCTGACAAGCGAATATGTCCATGAAATTTTTGAAAGACTTGCAGCAGAGAATCCAAAATCAATCGCTGTTGTCTATGAAAATGAAAGTTGGACAAATAGCCAATTAAACCAAAAAGCTAACCAACTTGCCAGATTTTTACGAAATCAGGGAATTGACTTAGATCAACCTGTGGGAATTTGTCTAGATCGCTCTTTGGAGATGGTTTGCGCTATTTTAGCAGTTCTGAAAGCAGGTGGTTGTTATCTACCCATAGATCCAAACTACCCAACTACCCGAATTCACTCTATGATTGAGGACTCTAAAACGACTCTTGTTCTGAGTGATTCTCAATTGGGTAGCGAACTTTTGGCTAATTTGAATACTAGGGTGGTGTTTTTGGATCAACTGGCGGCAGAAATTGCTGCTCAACAAAAGGAAAATTTAGAGGTTCCGATTTTAGCAGCGAATATAGCTTATCTGATTTTTACTTCCGGTTCCACTGGACGAGCTAAGGGAATTGCTATTTCTCACCAATCTTTAGCACACCACATGGCTTGGCTGATTGATGAATTTGCGATTAATACCTTAGATGTATTGTTGCAAAAAACACCGTTTAGTTTTGATGCTTCTGTTTGGGAGTTTTGGGCGGCTTTAATGACTGGTGCAAAACTGGTTATGGCTAAACCAGGAGGACATCAAGATCCCGCCTATCTCATACAAACCATCCAGAAACAGCAGGTGACTGTTTTACAAGTCGTACCTACTTTGTTAGAGGTTCTCTTGGATGAAGCAGATCTACTCAAATGTTTTAGTCTGCGACTGGTATTGTGTGGTGGTGAAGTTCTGAAAAAACGGGTGTTAGATAAGTTTAACGAAACTCTGGGAATTGCGATCGCCAATGTTTATGGGCCGGCGGAAGCAACTATTCATGCATCTTTCCACCGTTGTCAGCTGGAGGAGCAAACAGATGCTGTTCTCATCGGCAAACCGCTCCCAAACACTTATTTGTATATTCTAGACAGCCATTGGCAACCTGTTCCCATGGGTACACCGGGAGAATTATATATTGCTGGACCCCAGTTAGCTCGTGGTTATTATGGATCTAGACTCACCGCTGAGCGGTTTCTACCCAATCCTTTTTCTCTCGAACCAGGCGATCGCATGTATCGTTCCGGGGATCGGGTACGGCTTTTACCCAATGGTTCAATGGAGTTTCTCGGCCGCATCGATCACCAAATAAAAATCCGAGGCTTCCGGGTGGAGACTGGTGAAATTATCAGCGTTTTAGAAAGTCTACCTTACGTCGTTAAGGCGATCACCAAAGTATTCTCTACAGCCAATCAACCTCATAGATTGGTTGCTTATGTAGAGATGCAACACCCACCAGAATCTTGGCAAGAACTATTACGCTTTGAGGTACGTAATGCCCTTCCTGCTTACATGATCCCATCGCTGTTTGTGCGTGTGGAAACTTTCCCCTTATTACCAAATGGTAAGATTAACATCAATGCTTTAAAGGAACCAGAGTCAGAAGATATTGCCATTACAAGTAACTATGTTGCACCTCGCAACGAAACTGAAACTCTACTGCTCCAAATTTGGCAGGAAGTTCTGAAAGTATCCCATCTGGGGATTAAACATGACTTTTTTGAATTAGGTGGAGATTCTATAGTTTCATTGCAAATTATTGCCAAAGCTCGGTCTTATGGTATACATTTTACTCCCGCAGATATTTTTAAGCACTCCTCAATTGCTCAGCTAGCACCTTTCATTCAGCATAGGGAAACAGAGAAGGAAGAAAGCATTTTCGTCACAGACGGTGAAATTCCATTGACTCCCATCCAAAAATGGTTTTTTAAACAGTCCCTAGCTCATCCGGAACAATGGAATCAAGCTATTTTGCTGGATTTGAAACAGGAAATTCACCCCGAAAGTTTAAAGAGAACTTTAGAGCAAGTTGCTGCATCTCACGAAGCTTTTCGCCTCAGATTCTCTAAACACTCAGATGGGTGGAAACAGTATTTGGTAAAGGATGGACAGACTATTGTCTTTGATACAGTTGATCTGAGTGCAATAAAGTCAGAAGAACTTGAGCAGCAGATAACAGCCATTGCCAATCAGTTTCATGGACAACTTGATTTAGAATATGGTCCCTTGGGACGTGCTGTATATTTCCAAACCAGCAAAAACACGCAAAATAAGTTACTGTTGATTCTCCATCATTTAATTGTCGATGGGGTTTCTTGGCGAGTGTTGTTGCAAGATTTGGCGATCGCTATGCAAACTCAGCAGAGTATTCCCTTATCTTCTCACAAGGCTGGTATTGCTCAATGGGCGGTACAATTGCATCAACAAATGGAGACATCTCAATGGGATAATGACAGGGAATTTTGGCAGGCACAACAAGTCTCCAAAACCTCACTGCCTCTGGATTTTATCGAGGAAGCGAATAACTTGGAAAGTTCGGTAGCCCAAATTGAGTGTAACTTTAGCAAGAGTGAAACTGACAGTTTGCTTTATGAACTTCCCCGCACTCGTCAAGTTCGGATTCAGGAAACCTTGCTCACAGTGCTTTCGCAAGTAGTGACAGATTGGATCGGTGAATCTGAGATGGCGATCGCCTTAGAAAGTCATGGACGGGATAACGATCTCACCAGTGTTGACATATTGCAATCTGTAGGGTGGTTTACATCGCTTTTCCCCTTCCGGTTAGAAAGAAAAAGTGATGACTTATTAACCAACCTCGAAAGCGTCAAATCACTGTTTAGAAAATTACCCCACAACGGATTTTCCTACGGTGTACTCAACAATAAACCTGAGTTAGCTGCCTCTTTACCCCAGATTCCGGAGGGAATTATCTTCAATTACCTGGGACAATTTGATGAGAACTTCCCAGTTACAGCACCTTTTACTCCATCCTTCTCAAACTCAGGAGTTGCTCAGCATCCGGAAAATCAACGTTATTTCCAACTAGAGATTGTGGGTTTGATTCTCAACAATAGATTGCAGATTCGATTTGTTTATAGCCAAGCACTGCATCTTGAAAGTACAATCCGTCAATTGGCAAATAACTTTTATCGTTGCTTGACAACCCTGTTAACCGAAAGCCAAACCCGAGAAGAGAGTCGAACACCTGCTGATTTTCCCCTAGCATCTGTGGATAGGGAACAACTTGCTATTGTCCTAGAAGGAACCTCTGATGTGGAAGATATTTACCCACTTGCTCCTGTACAAGAGGGAATGGTTTTCCATGCCAATTACGATACTACAAACGGTGCGTACATCCAACAGGTCACAGCCCAAATCACAGGAATTGTGGATGTTGTCCTATTTCAAAAAGCTTGGCAATTAAGTATTGAAAAACACCCTAGCCTACGTACATCCTTTGTTGTCCGAGATTTACCTAGACCACTCCAGCGAGTTCATCATCACATTAACTTACCTTTTGTCTACCACGATTGGTCTAATCTGAACAAAGATGAAATTGCTGAGAAATGGCAAGAACTATTAGCCACAGATCGCCAGCAAAGTTTCTCCTTAGAAATACCGCCACTCATGCGCCTAACTTTAGTCAGAACTGAGGAGCAGAAATGGCAATTTTTATGGACTCATCATCACTTGCTGCTGGATGGTTGGTCATTACCGTTAATTTTTGCTGATGTTATAGCTTTTTACAAGGCACACAATCAGGGACAACTATTAAATTGGCAACAATCACCAGCCTACCGTAACTTTATTCACTGGCTCAACACTCAGTCATCTACCACCGCCCAAACTTTCTGGTATGAGCAGCTTCAGGATTTACGTGAAGCAACTAACCTCGGAATAACTCACCCGAAACCAATTATTTCCGATTACCAGGTCTTACAAACCACTCTCAGTGAAGAAATTTATACCAAACTAGTAGCATTTGCTCAAAAGAACCAAGTCACTATCAATAACATAGTGCAGGCTGCTTGGAGTTTGTTGTTAAGTCGCTATAGTGGTAATGAGGACATTGTTTTTGGGATCACTGTATCGGGTCGTCCGCCAGAATTATCGGATTCCGCACAGATAGTTGGTCTATTTATTAATACTCTTCCCTTACGAGTTAGATTGAGTGCAGCATCCACCCTCAAATCTTGGTTGCAAGAACTACGCGATCGCACCCAGACCATCAATCAATATTCTTACAGTCGTTTAGTAGATATTCAGGGGTGGAGCGATATTCCTCGGGGACAGCCATTGTTTGAATCCATTGTTGTGTACGAGAATTATCCCGTTGCAGAAAGTCTAAGGAAGAATTCCGGCGATCTGGTTGTACATTCCGTTGAGTCCCTAGAAAAAACTCATTACCCCGTCACCCTCTACGCCTTACCAGGTAAGAATTTATTACTGAAACTTGCTTTCCAAGAGAATGTGGGTGATAATACTGAACGTCAACAAATCCTCCAACAATTGCGGCAAATTCTGGAAAGATTTGCCCATGAGGAACCAGAATTTATCGGTGATATTGGGCTGTGTAGTAAAACAGAAATACACAATTTGCGGCAATTGCATAGCTGTAAAAACAAATATCACCTTCTATCCCAAACCTTAGAAGATGATACCCATACTACAGTACAGCAAATCTTCAGTCAGCAAGCATCCAAGACACCTGATGCACCAGCAGTTCAATGGGGAGCCAATGTTCTCACCTATGAGGAATTAGAACGCAGATCCAATCAAGTAGCTCATAAACTGATTCAACTGGGAGTCAAACCGGAAACCCCTGTGGGAGTTTGCGTAGAGCGTCATGGTGGTATGCTCGTGGCATTACTTGGTATTTTAAAAGCTGGTGCTGCCTATGTGCCGTTAGATCCTAGTTTTCCCCAAGAGCGCCTTAATTTTATGCTTGCAGATAGCGGTGTGGGAGTGACAGTTGCAGATCATACAACTCTTCGCCTTAACCATATGTCTGCACAAGTGCTGCTCATTGACGAAGCAGGTTTAATGACCGCTGAGCAACCGGATACAGAATTACCAGGAATTCTCCACAATCAGTCACTAGCGTATATAATTTATACTTCAGGTTCTACGGGAAAACCGAAAGGAGTACAAATATCACATCACGCTCTGGTTAACTTACTACTAAGTTTCCGTGAGCAACCAGGGCTTTGTAAGACTGATACTTTAGTAGCAGTAACTACCCTATCTTTTGATATTTCCATCTTAGAGCTGTTTTTACCCTTGATCAGTGGAGCAAAATTGGTACTGGCAAATCGAGAAACTGTCCGAGATGGATTTGAGTTAAAACAATTGCTTGAACAAACACAGGCAACGGTGATGCAAGCAACTCCTGCAACGTGGAGATTGCTTTTAGCTGCAGATTGGCGACCTAATGGTCTATTCCGTGGTTTTTGTGGTGGAGAAGCCATACCCATTGATTTGGCTACATCTATTCTGAATTTAGGTGTGGAACTATGGAACGTCTATGGTCCAACCGAAACCACAATTTGGTCAACCGTCAAAGCAGTGAAACAACCTGAGGACGTGCTTTCTATTGGTGAAGAGATTGCTAATACTTCGATTTATATTTTAGATAATGCAGGTCATCCAGTTCCTCAAGGTGTGATTGGTAAAGTGTATATCGCCGGCACCGGATTAGCACGGGGTTATTTTGGTCAACCCGGACTCACATCAGTCAAATTTGTCCCTCATCCTTTCTCCCAAAAACCTGGAGAGCGATTGTATGACACAGGAGACTTGGGACGTTTACTTCCTAATCATGAGATTGAATTTCTCGGTCGTTCAGATTTTCAAGTGAAAATACGTGGTTTCCGCATTGAACTCGGAGATATTGAAACCGTAGTCGGAAATTATCCAGAAATCGCTCAAGTCGTTGTCCAAGCCTTTGCGGAAACCCCCTCAGACAAAAAGTTAGTTGCTTATCTGGTTACTAAAGCTAATACTGAAAAACCATCCATAGAAGCCTTGCGGTCATATCTACAAGGAAAACTACCTGACTACATGGTTCCTTCTGCTTGGGTATTTCTAGATGCTATGCCTTTGACACCAAATAATAAAATAGATCGACGGGCGTTAAAACCACCTTCTCAAGTTGATTCTTCAACAAATTACATAGCGCCGAGGAATGTGATTGAAGAAGCGTTAGCTGAAATTTGGCAGGATCTCATTAACGTAGAAAAAGCAGGAATCAAAGATAACTTTTTTGAACTAGGGGGACATTCCTTAATCGCAGCCCAGATACATGCCCGCATGAAAAAAATATTCTCTACTGACTTTTCCTTAGGGGAGTTATTTGAGTTCCCAACCATTGAACAAACAGCCCAGTTGCTCCTAGAGCGAGAAATACAACCTGGAAGGACTGACAAAATATCCCGAGCCTTTTTACGTGTAAAACGGATGACACCAGAAGAAAAAGCCAAGCTAGTAGCAGAAAAACGCAAAAACAATACCGATAAGTTGCCTTTGAAAGGAGTTAATTAAAGTGAATAAGTTGATAGAGTTCAAACCTATAAAGATGAAAGGAAGGTTAGCTCAAAGAGCTTAACTTCTGTTCAGTAACCAGATCTGAATTAATTACATAAGTTAAATTTTGTCAATGCGTAAGATCAAATCCGTTTTTTCTTGATGATCTTCTTGGCGTCCTTGGCACGGGACAGATTCTGGTTCAACAAATTATATGATGTCCACACAAACACCCATAATA
>JAQYWO010000077.1 GCA_029379215.1 Rhizonema sp. PD37 | reverse complement strand
TTTTATTAACTCAGCACTGCTGGGTCGTTTTGCACTGCTTAGTCTAAACTCCAGTAGATGGGGATGACATTTGGAAGCCGCATAAACTTAGTCTACAAATTACCTATATGCTTGAAAATCCTAATATTGGTATAACAGGCACAAGAGCAGAAAATTTTTTAGAGCCTAATACACAAGTTCCGCCTTGGTTTAATTACGATCAACATCTACAAGAATGTAACGTCATCATCCCTAGCACGTTGGTCGTGCGTAGGTCAGTTTTTCATCAAATTGGTAATTTTTCACAAAAATATCAGTCTGAAGAGGATACGGAGTGGCTACGACGAGCAGAAGATAACAACGTGAACACATTTATGATTCCAGAAATTCTCACTTTAAGAAGATTGCATGGCACAAATTTATCTTGGAAAATGAAACCAATGCATAAATTCAATATGCTCAGAATTATCAAAGAATCAATCGCTCGTCAGCGCCGAGCATCATGATTTGAAAGAGTAGTGCTGAAAACCTTTTTTTGTCTCATCTGAGACTAAAATTACATCAAAGCATCTATTGATCCTAACTCACCAAAACGGTTAAGAAGATTTTCGGCATTGTCTTCAGGTTGGTAACCAAGTAAGGTTTGAGCATTGCTAATATCCCAATAGCGGCGAGTATTTCCGGAAATTGCATAGAAAATTTGAAAGCCTAAATTTTCATGCTCTAGCGATCGCCTTACCATTTGGGCGAGATCTCTAGGGCTGCACCAAGTTGCTAATAGAGGATCGTTAGGAACATATAATTTAGGTTCAGCTTTAAACCAGCCAATCCGCAGACATATAATAGACATTTGATAGCGATCACAGAAGTACTGCCCTAGCGCTTCTCCAAAAGCTTTGCCAACGGCATAGATAGAGTCTGGACGGATAGTTTGCTCAGGGGTAATGTGAGATTCTTTCAACACCTCACGCCACCCGGAAACATGGTTAGTACTGGCATAAATGATTTTCTTAATTCCTAACTGACGAGCTGCTTCAAATACGTTATAAGTTCCATTGATGCCACTAATATAGACATCTTGCCAAACTTGATCAACACTGGGATTTGCTGCCAAATGGATTACTGCTTCTACACCACTCATAGCCTTGAGAACAGCTTTGAAATTGGTAATATTCACTCGGCGAAAATCTGGGGAATGGGGAACTTTACGGATATCTAGACAGCGAAAGTGATAGTCTTTGCCGAGCTCATGCTGTAAAGACATTCCGATCGCTCCAGCAGATCCTGTTAATAAAACTACTTTTTGCGTTGGGAAATGGCGAACCTGAAAGAACTGAAACATTTCAAGATTTCTAAATTGGATGGGATAATTTTGCTCTTTCTCGATCAAGCTTTGCTTTGAGAATATATATACGTTCGTTAGCGTACTGGCGTTCAATGATCCCACTATTTGTTTCATGTAAACGCCGACGATAGACTACATCGGGGAGCGTAACTTGCTGAAGTTGATTTTCGAGCGCGCAGATATACCAACTAATATCAATGCCTGTTTTTAACTTAGTATCAAATAGTCCAATCCGCAGGAATGCAGCTCGGTGGATCAACATGGCACTGGCAATATGGGCAGCGATTGGTTGCTGTGGACATCGAAACTTTTGTCGAAATGTTTCATCCAATTCTGGGCTATAAAACTGTTGAGCATAACCAAATACAGCCTCCAGGTTTGGATCACCCTCAAACGCTGTCATTTGTTTCGATAGCTTGTTCACTACCCAAATATCGTCAGAATCGAGAAAGGCAAAGAAGTTACCCTTTGCCAATGCAATCCCGGTATTTCGAGCAGAACTGATTCCCCCATTAGGTTGGAAGTGATAAGTGAGTGGATAGCGTTGGGCAACTTCTGCGCTGTGATCAGTCGATCCATCGTCAACGACAATCAGTTCGATCGCAGGATAAGTTTGAGCTAGGACGCTTTCAATTGCTTCAGCCAGATAGCGCTCGCGGTTATAAACAGGAATAACAACGCTAATTAATGGAAAATGAGAAGTCATGGGACGGCAATTCCAGGTATATTGACACGAATTTTGTAAAGCGAAGTGCGAGCTGTGATGTAGAGGCTTTGCCAGTCAGCATCACCCCAAGCGCAGTTCGCGGGCTGTTCAGGCAACACGATTATTCCTAGATGAGTACCATCTGGCTCTAACACCCACACTCCGCTAGGTCCAGTCGCGTAAAGATGCCCCTGTTGATCAACCTTCATGCCATCTGGGTCACCTATCACGCCTGTAGTCTTCATTATGTGAAACACACGACCATTTACGATCATGCCATCTGCCTGTACGTCAAAGGCGCGAATGTGGCAACGCTCAGATGAATCAGCGATGTAAAGCGTTTGTTCATCGGGCGACAATGCAAGACCATTGGGTTTAACAAAGTCATCCGCAACTACCTTGAGGTTTTGACCATCTGGTGAGAGTCGGTAAACTGCCTGGAATGGCAGTTCTTGCTCTTCAGGTTGAATACCATAGGGCGGATCGCTGAAGTAGATCGCCCCATCGCTTTTCACGATCACATCATTCGGGCTGTTCAGTTTTTGGGAGCCGAAGCGATCGCTTAAAACCGTTAGGGTTCCATCTGGCTCAGTACGGATGACGCGGCGGCTCCCATGTTCACAGGCAATCAATCGTCCTTGGCGATCGCGGGTTAATCCGTTGGAATGGTGACTCGGCTCTCGGAAAACAGCAGCTTGGCGATCAGCACTGAGTTTGTAGATTTTGTTAGCAGGAATATCGCTGAACAATAAACACTGGTCTTCAACCATCCAAACAGGACCTTCTGTAAACTGAAATCCGGTGGCTACCTGTTCAATCACGACAGATTTCGGAAATAGAAGTGAAAATTTCTCACACTTAGGTTGTAAGTATCCTCGTGCAGTAAGTTTTCCAAACCATTTTTGCAAGTAAAACATTGTGTTTAAATCAGTTGATAGACTTCACTCTTACAAAAGCTGTCTCGAAAATATTTTGCTGATAGTTTCTGTCGAGTTTCACAGGATAAGAGATACTTATGGGTCTCTAAAATTAGCGAGGTATCCAATGCTTTTTCTGCCGCTTCTTCTAAGGAATTAAAGTACATGGGATAGTCTGCTCCCAGATACTCTTTCACCGCAGGGAGAGGATTCACTAGCAGTGGGGTCGCACGGGCAATACATTCGATAATGGCATTGTTAGCGCTAGAATCATATAAATCTACAAAGGCAATATTCATCGATAATAGGTCATCATAATCATCATCAGAAATATGTTTGATAACCTTAGTATTTGTCAGATAATTTTCATCGATTTCGAGTTTGTAGATCCTGGCTTCCACTTTCATCAGTTGTAAAAACACCGATTCTGCTGAATCAAACAAAAACCCTAGTCTGACTTTTTCATAACCAAGGGGATTATTTTGAGCCAAGGGTAATTGATAAATCGAGTGCAACTTACGCAGCCACCAGCCAATCTGCACAACCTTTTTCTGGGAATTAGCAAGAAACTGATTAAAATCAAACTGT
Source organism: Rhizonema sp. PD37 (assembly GCA_029379215.1). Classification (GTDB taxonomy): domain Bacteria; phylum Cyanobacteriota; class Cyanobacteriia; order Cyanobacteriales; family Nostocaceae; genus Rhizonema. The sequence continues at coordinate 26,245 of JAQYWO010000077.1, read as the reverse complement.
TTGTCGGGAATTTCCGTAGGATGTGTTAATACTGAAACGGGTTTGCCCGTATGCTTCCTCAGCCATGCGGCATAATAGTCAGAAAGGGCAAATAAGCCGACGCAGTGAGGTAAACTGGCTTGCCAAACTTCTTTTTCAAATAGCTTTTGAGGCGATTCTTGGTAACGAAACCAGATGGGCATGGATTGAGGATTATGCAGAAATCCGATCCAAGGTTGTTGATAAGGAATTATTCCCTTTTCTTCGGAACTTGCCAAACTTTGGAAGACCCCATCTGCCTGCATTTTTGCTAATATTCGCGGCGAGCGCTTGCCAATGCGATTATGTTGTACCAAAAATTGATTCTCTAAGCAACCATCAAATAAAACACCTTGAGGATTGTGTAAAGAACTGAGTGACTGGATCGCAAAGCTCCAGCCACTGCGATGATATCTAAAAACTCTTTGCCTACCGAGATTAATTTTGCCAGTTGAGAGCGCATTTAATTTTTCACTTGCAAAGGAAATATTTTCGGATTTGATTGACGCAGCAGTATCCTGTTTTGACCAACCCAAACATTGGTAGTAGAAAGAGAGATCAGTTACTTCAAAATCGAGTGCGAGTGCTTGATCATAATACTCTAATGCTTCATCCATTCGATTTTGTTTCAGCATCAAATTTCCTAATTGCTGATATACAGGTAGATAATCAGGTCGCAACCGTAAGGTCTCTTGATACCGTGTAAAGGCATCCGCAAAGTTGCCTCGAAGTTGCCAAGCATTCCCTAGCTTGAATTGAGTGATGGCTGTATCTAAGTTTGACAAATGATTCATGAATGTTTTTCCAAATGCTAAGTTTTTTGCATTACAAATTATTTAAGGATATGTGAATACTTCAGCAGAAGTCGGATGGGGCGAAGCAGATAGTAGAGAAAAAATAATCCATTGGGGAGCGGCAAGAATTCGCGCTCGCGCTCACTCGGTAATAGTCCAACTTTGAGAATCCATTGCAGATAGTGTCCGGTAATAAATAACCCATCCCACCATCGATCAAGAGTTTTGAGTTGATAAGTGTACTCCCGCCACCAGACTTGGAGTTTACTGAGAGGAGTGCGTAGGCGCAAGCCTTCCGGTAAGAAAAGAAGCTCGTCGGTTGGCTGACTTCTAACCAGCATCTCTAGCATGAACTGGGGTAAAGGAATATGTAGAAGTTGACGGGTCACACTGAGTCCTATTAAGAATAATCTTTGACTGCGTAATTCAAAAGACAGTTTCAGGGCTGAGTGCCAATTCAAATCAGGATGAGCTTGAATGATTTGGCCTGCATCGCAGATCTGCTTAAATGATCGCTTCCAGGGTTCTTTGGCAACATTCATGCATTGAATTACTAAGGTTGCTTCCGGAGAGAAGGTTTTAATTGGCTGATTCATCAGATTGATCGGATAGAGATTTTCCCAAAGCCGCTCAAACTGATCACTCTTCCTAAGTCGCCTGGGCGGAATCCCCCAGTGCATGTCGATACTTCTTTCTGGGTTGCTGTGTAGTAAAGAGGGTTCAAATCGCTGGTTAAACATCGTCACTTCAGGGTTACTGTGTGACAAAGATATTTGAAGATAGCGATTGAATGTGTCAATTTCGTCTGCTTCTTTTGCACTAGATTGATAACCCAGGGCGATAAAAACGGCTTTCGCCTGCCAAAATTCCTCCTGCCTTACTAAGATGTCTAGATCGTTAAATTGGCGTAGCGTCACATTGCCATAAGCAGATGCTGCCAGAGTCGGTCCTTTAAAAGCGATCGCATCAATTCCAGCGTTCTCAAGCTGCGCCAGAATCTTCAGTAATTCCTTGGTTTGAGAGAAATTTTGTAGTCCATTCATGCGGTTGCACGTTTGTAGTTGCACCATCACTGCTCGCGGCACCAGATCCTCCATCGCTTTGAGGCTCTGATACAACACTGGCATGACGCCATTGTCGATCGCACTTCGGAGTAAAGTTGTCCAGTTCAAATCTGACGCCAGTAGACAAGTCACTTCACTCTTTGTCGTTGTATGCAAATAGAATCGTACACAGGCAAGCAAAACAGTAACTTCGGGAGCTAAGGTTGTCATTGGTAATTTCTCGCTTGGGTTTCAAACAAATGGGCATAGGTGCCTCTTAGTGCCATCAATTGATCGTGCGTGCCACTTTCCACAATCTCTCCTTGATGCATGACATAAATCCGATCCGCCATTTTGACAGTCGAAAGGCGATGGGTAATTAAAAGGGCAGAGCGATCGCGCATCAAATCCCGAAATTTCTGAAACACCGCAGCCTCGGCTTTAGCATCCATTGCACTAGTTGGCTCATCTAGCACGATTAATTGAGCATCTCGTAGAAACGCACGGGCAAGGGCAATTTTCTGCCATTGTCCTCCGCTCAGTTCTTCCCCGCCCTTAAACCATTTTCCTAGCAGGGTATCGTACCCTTGTGGTAAAGTTTGGATCATGGCATCTGCACCTGACAGTTGAGCAGCTTCAGCTATTTGTTCACGAGTTGGATGTAAGTCAATATTGCCTAGCCAGATGTTGTCCTCAACTGTAAGTTGATAGCGGGTATAGTCCTGAAAAATCACGCTTATCTGACGATGTAAGTCGCTCACCGAAAATTGCCGCAGATTGATGCTATCGATTGTAATACTGCCTTCGGTAACGTCATAAAGACGGCAGAGGAGTTTGACTAATGTGGTTTTACCAGATCCGTTTTCTCCCACTATGGCAATAATTTCTCTTGGTGCAATCGTGAGGTTCACCTTCTTGATTGCTTGGCGAGGAGAATTCTGATATCGAAAACTGACATTTTTAAATTCAATACCCTGTTGCATTGGACGGGGCACTAACTTGGGATGAGCAGGTTCAATTAGGTTGGATTTTAAGGCTAGGAACTCAAATAGATCGGCGAGAAATAGGTTATTCTCATGCAAACTCGCCAGATTGGAAATCAAATCTTTGAGAGATCCTTGCCCTCGCTGAAAGGTTTGGCTGTAGAGGACTAAATCGCCAAGTTGAAATCGCCCGTGAATCGTTTGATGAATAATAAAGCCATAGGTTGCTAGTACTGCAATTCCGGTAAAACTCTGTGCAATCAGGCGCGTGCTGGCTTGCCGCCTAGTGATTGCAAGTTTCTCTTGAAATAATTGCTGCCTGAGGTCATAAAACCGTTTAATAAATAGATGACCTAAATTGAATAATCGAATTTCCTTCGCTGGCTCATTTCCCAGTAGTAAATGCCCATAATAATTGGCTTTCCGTTCTACTTCGGTTTGATGACGATGCCATTTGTAGAAGACGTTGGATTGTCGAATACGGATCAGCATTGTAGGAATTGAGGCGAACAATAAAATGCCGAGCAGTCCCCAGTGTAGCGAGATGAGCAACCCTGATATCGCGAGCAGTGAAATGGTGCTTTGCCCTGCATTCGTTAAGTTACTCAGCATTCGGGTAGGTCTATTAGGTGCTTCCCACTTAGCACGTTCTAAGATGTCTTGATGTTGCGGACTTTCGTATAACTCCAAATCAATCTCGATCGCTTTTTTATAAAGTATCACCTGCAGGTGATCTGTAACCCGTTGCGATAGCGTTGTTGATGCTAGCTCAGATATTACAGCATTGAGATTTATCAATAACATTACTATTCCCGCAATGAATAACAGGAATAAGATATGACTAAATATCTGCGTTTTATCGTCAATCTTAAGACTAATGGCAATGTTATCGACAATGAGTTTAATAATATAAAGTAACGCTAGAGGCAATATACTCTGAATCGTGGTTAACGTAACATGAATCAAAGTCCAGCCAGAAGAACTTTGCCAAACTAATGCAATTGCGGGCTTGATCTTTAACATCTAAACAGTGAATGGCTAGATTGTTCTTCGCAAAAAGCAAAGAGCAAAGTTGAGGATACTTAGATATTTTTCTAGTTTGTTTATTCGCTGGAATCTATCGTTTTGCAGGATAACTAGTCAAACTTTATACTAAATTCATGGTTTTGCCCAAAATCATGAAGAAAAGCTAGATTTCGGTTTTCGGGTGATAAGTTCTCTCTTGCAACGCGTGACGGCAGTCAGCATTTATATTGAGACGCGTGTAATATATTATATTGAAATTGAATATCTTCTGCCCTGCCTTGCCCAGAACGGCTCCACGCCCCCGATTCATCCGGAACAGAAGGAGGAAATCTGTTGGCACCAAGTAGGCGCTTCGGACAGAGCGTCCTGTCTTTCAGCATAGCTGCCTTCTCAAACGATCTAGCAAATTTTGCGGTTCTAGTTTTTTTAGGAGAATCAGGTTGAACCTCGGTAGTTTTGAGACGACTGCTTTTTGATAATGATGTCTTCCATACCGTGAATATTGTTCTAAGCTTTTAGCCTGAGAGCTTTGTGATGACGTAACATAAAGAAATGTCATCGAGCGATCGCCCATCGGTATGGATTGGAAAGAAATCTCTGGTAGCTGGGTACTCATTCCCCGGAACCCCATCGGTATTATCCATTTTTTGGGGGGTGCTTTTGTCGCGACTGCACCTCATCTAACTTACCGTTGGTTATTAGAACAACTGGCAAGCAAAGGCTATGTCGTGATCGCAACGCCATTCGTCAATACTTTAGATCATAGTGCGATCGCGAAATCTGTATTGTTAAACTTTGACCGTGCCCTAGAACGATTACAGGATTCTGGAGCATTACGCAAGCGCTATCTTCCCATTTATGGTGTCGGGCACAGCATGGGATGCAAACTTCACTTACTGATTGGCAGCCTCTTACCCGTTGAACGCGCTGGCAATATCCTCATATCCTTCAACAATTACGCTGCACGGGATGCTATTCCTTTAATCGAACAGTTCAACACGGCAGTTGCAATTGAGTTTACCCCCTCGCCGTTGGAAACTAACAAACTTGTGCAAGATAGCTACAACGTCCGTCGTAACCTGCTAATAAAATTTACTAACGACACTATTGATCAATCCGCACCCTTAAGTGATCTGTTACAAAAACGTTTTGCTGAGATGGTTACAGCGCAAACATTACAAGGAACTCACACCACACCATTAGGTCAAGATATCAAATGGCAAACAGGAGAGTCTTTCACTCCGTTTGACGCTTTAGGGCAGTGGTTTAAGCAACAAGCATACCGTGACTTAAATCAGTTAAGAAACACCATCCTTTTATGGCTGAATCCTCTAGCACCACCATAACGCCGCTTAATCAAATAGAAAGATGGAATTAAGCTTGGCACAGAAGTTTCTATGCCAAGCATCATAGGTTATGCTGAGTAGTTAAAAAGACTATACGTCTTGAAGACACTTTTTTTGTTGATATTGTTATTTGTCCTTTGGAAATACAAATGACAATTTTAGAGACATGTTGAATAAAATATTATGCCTGTTTAAAAGTTAATGGGTAAAATATACTCCTACTAATAGTTATCCTCACATATAAATGTGCATTTTTGTGGAGTACAGCTTGGTAGTCAGTGTTTTCACCAATAACGCTTCACAAGCAACAACTAATTAATGAATAATGACTAATGTGTTTCAAATTTTAGTAATTGATGATGATCCTGCTGTACAGATACTCCTGAAAAGGATGCTGGAAAGGCAAGGTTACCAGGTATTTGCCGCAAGCAACGGCGAGGAAGGAATTTCTCTAGCAGTGAGTCGCCATCCAGCACTGATTATTTGTGATTGGATCATGCCTGGGTTAAATGGACTCGAAGTCTGCCAGTATGTGAAGACAAACCCCAATTTATCGACAACGTTCTTTATTTTATTAACATCCTTAGATTCGGTAGCAGATCGTGTTAAGGGATTAGATGCTGGGGCTGACGATTTTATCACCAAACCAATTGAACAGAATGAATTGCAAGCGCGGGTAAGAGCAGGATTACGGTTGCATCAACTGAGTCGAGATTTGCAAACTCAAAAGCACATTTTAGAAAAAGAACTAGAAGAAGCCGCAGAGTATGTGCGATCCCTTCTGCCTCTCCCAATGAAGCAACCTTTCAATATTAACTTCCGATTTATTCCCTCACGGCAACTTGGTGGCGATTGTTTCGATTACTACTGGCTCAATCCCAACTATTTGGCAATTTATCTACTTGATACAGCAGGACATGGACTCCGAGCAACCCTCCCCTCTATCTCCGTGCTAAATTTACTGCGATCACGTGCCCTTAAAAGCCTAAATTATTACTCACCCAGTGAAGTTTTGAAGGCACTAAATGATACTTTTCAAATGAATTATCAAAATGATAAATATTTTACTATTTGGTACGGAGTTTATAACCGAGTTAATCGCCAGTTAATGTACGCAAGTGCTGGTCATCCACCAGCAATATTGCTGTCTAAATCTGCAAATATTACTGAAGTTCAACAGTTAAGAACTCCTGGATTGCCAGTCGGTATGTTTCCACATGTTAATTATGTTGATGGACTTTGCAATATTGCGGAAGGAAGTACACTTTATATTTTTAGTGATGGTGCTTACGAAATTGCTAAGTCAGATGGCAACCTTTGGACTTTAGATGCTTTTATTGAGATGCTTGTCAATTTACCTGATTCTATTAATGGCGAACTCGACTCGGTTCTAAATTATTTAACTACCTTGAATCCTAAAGATGCTTTTGATGATGATTTATCTATTATTCATATAAAATTTGATTAATTTAAGTAGATTTGCAGAAAATAAGTATAGGTTAAAAAAGTGAATGCTTATCATTCTGCAAGCAACAAGCGGAGCCTAAAATCTTATTTCTTTCCACAAATTTACTTATTTAGAGATAACTACTTTATGAAATTCCTCTTCGTTTGGAAATATTTCAAAGACTTTGTCCATACCAGTAAGTTCAAATAATATCCTCACTTGCTCATTAATCGAGCAAACAACCAACTTTCTATCTACAGATTTTAGTGCTTTAAAGGCTAATACCAAGGCTCCCAAGCCAGAACTATCCATAAACGTCACATTTTTAAAATCCACTAATACAATTTTTGTAATTTTTTCTTCAATAATTTCCGTAATTTTTTCTCTAAAGTCCTGTGATTGAGTAGAATCTAAATTACCGTTAAGTTGAATAACTTTCACTTGCTGTGTCATAATGTTCAATCGCTTACTGGTGTAAATAATGTCATTGTATTGCGAGATATGCTAATCATAATTCATTTAAAAGGGTAACCAGATGTGAGGAAGGTGTGAAAGAATTAAAAATTCTTCATTCTGGGAAAACTTTTTTCTCTCTCTAAGGGCGTAAGGGGAGAAGTAAGGTGTGTTAACCCCAAATCATACACTCAAATGGTTGTGAAGTTATACTAACTGCTTGATCCTATAATTCTTTCTAGCTTCTCTATATTTAATACGGTTCGTTAATGTTGTCATCTGTCGAGCCAAACAATTCTTAGTTTCACAGAAGCAGAATGGGAGAAAACTAATTTTTTTCTTCCCTAAGTTCCCCAGCTTCTCCTGCCCCCATACCTAAGAGTGGATCGGACTCACTTTAGCCCGATACAACAGCTTGTCAGCTTGACGGTATCCAGTGTAACGAACCTTGACAGTTTCTCCAAGTTGTGCATTACCTTCGAGGAGTTGATGAACTTGGGGATTGTATGACAATTCAGCTCCCACAGGCGCGATCGCTTCCACCCCCCACTGTAACAAAAGTCTTTCTAAGGGTTTTTGTACGAGTGGTACTATATTGAGTGCTGGTAACTGCGGATTTTCTCGCGCTTTTTGTGCTGCTGTAGGAAATTGCAATAACAAAGACTCCAACAATTGCAAAGTTGAGTGCTGGAACTCCTGCAGTAATAGCTGTCGCTGCTGTTCTAATTGTGATTGAGACAGCGAATACTCTCTTTTTAAATCAGCTATCTGTTGTAATAATTCTTGAGTTGGTGCGGTGTCTTTCACTGTTATCTGAGAAAAAGTTCCTACTAAGTCACTCAAAGACACCTGTAGCACCTGCGACAGCTTTAGCAGCACATCTACCCGCATCTGCTCAACCCCAAACTGCCGCAGTCGCAAGATTTGCCGTTCTGATACACCAGCAGTGCGACTCAGCACCTTAAAATTAGAAATACCCACCCGTTGCATATTATCTCGCAACTTCTGGGTAAAATCTATTGAAAAGGGGATTTTCGATTGTCTATCTTGGATTGCACCCACCCTTGAGCCTCCGAATCTTTAATCAGATTTTACTCATACTGGACAAAGTTAAAGATTAAGAATTTTAGCTCAAACTTCAACAACTGTGGAACCCTTTAGTTCAATCATCGAATTCGCAAGATTGACAATGCCTCCAGTTCAAACTTCAAACTTTGATGCTCTTGTAACAATCTGGGCTGATACAGAAGTAACACGTTTTCTTCTGTGTCGGGGTATCCCAGTTCCAAAAGAAAGAACAAAGATAGCGATCGCATCTTTTATAGAACATTGGGAAAAATACAGCTATGGAGTTTGGGCTATTGTGGAAAATAGCTCAGCTAAAATGATCGGTTATTGTGGACTTCGTTATTTAGATGAGTTAAACGAGACAGAAGTTCTTTACGGGTTGCAGAAAAGTCATTGGGGTAGAGGAATTGTTACTCGAGCGGCAAAGGCAGCAGTTTCTTTTGGTTTTGACAATGCAAATCTCAACAGAATTATTGCACTGGCTTTTCCAGACAATCAAGCATCAATTCGAGTTATGGAAAAATCTGGGTTTTGTTATGAAAAGTCGATAAGTGTGTTCAATTTAGACGTTATTTGTTACTCAATCGAAACTAAAGAAAATGAAGTTGCAAAATAATTATATTAAATTTGGATAAAAGTTAAATGAGCCATCAACCATTGCTAGATCCGAATCGTTCGTATACCTTTAGAAATTACTTTGAGTTAGGGTTTGCGGTTGACGATTTAGTTGCTGAATTTGGGTATTCCTTTGAGCGAAAATTCCTCGATTTGCCTCAATATCCAGGCGCATTAGATCGACTCCCCGATCTCAGGCAGCAAATTGAAGAAGTACTACCCTATGTGGATTTGGAGAACGAAGCAACACGCCGAGAAGTTCTAATAGCGCCAGTTGTCACCGATTTAATCCGCTATTCGCACGCTAAACTTCGGATTGAATACAATATCAAGGTTGACAATCAGCTTCAGGGAAATTTGGATTATTACTTACGAACACAGACTCATTTAATCGTCATTGAAGCTAAGCAAGCAGACATAAACAGGGGATTTACACAATTGGCTACTGAGATGATCGCTTTAGACAAGTGGACTGATTCCACTCAAACAGAAATTTTGGGAGCCGTAACAACAGGTAATATTTGGCAATTTGGTATATTATATCGCACAATGCAAAAAATTGACCAAGGAATCAACCTTTACCGAGTCACTGAAGAGTTGGAAGTCGTTGTTAGGATTTTGCTAGCCATGCTGATGAATAATAACTTACCAGTTTCATAAGGTGGGCATTACCCACCTAAGTCTCACGGCATGACGTAAAGAAAATCCTCGGTCTCGGGAACTCTAAGCTACGCTAAATGCATTTTCAGAACACTCTTGGGTGCTTTGCGAACTCTGGCTAAGATGGTTTCTTTACCCAAACGCTGGCAAGCCTCATAGCGATGACATCCAGAGAATCCGTAATACTGCCCGTCCACTTCTAAAACATCTATCGGTTCAAGCTGCCCGATCGCCGCAATCGATTCCATCAAAGCCTGCACTTTATGTGGATCGTTCTGACGCGGCAAAGGACGCTTAATTTGATTTAACGCAATTTCTTGGACTTTATTCATAAAAATTTTCTTAACTCTCTCTTTAAATCATACTCGTTATGACTTTATTTTGCAAATCTTAACGTGCAAGCTCAAAAAGCACTTATGATTTTGTGTATCATAAATTACCCAAAAATAATCCGCGAGATGTCAGAAGATAAACAGCAAATGTTCCCAGCCAGTGACTTCCAGCATAATGTTCGTGCTTCACTTCTGTTAGCCCACTCTGAGTGTGGAGAACTGCAGTTGAACGGAGTGTATTTATCCTGTGATCGCCATCGGGTAAACTGGAAATAATGCCCTCAAGCATCCAAGCGCGACTGAGATTAAGACCTTGGAAGTGCGATCGCGAATAGTCTTTGGGATCGGATACATTTACAGGTTCTAGCCAATGAGTATCATCACCAACGGGTAATTGTGGAAGAAAATCACCGAACCAGTTGGTGAAAGAGGTTGGTGAAAGAACTCGACGCATCAAGTCAGCTTCAGCAAGGCAAGGAGAAAGAAAATCATAGCCCAGTGGCTCAAAATGCAACGGGTAGTTTTGATCGTGCAGATAAAATTCTTGCGCCTTGTTTTTCACCAAGTTAGCGAAGCTTGTATTTTCGGTAACACCTGCCCAATCTAACGCTAAACCAAGAGCAAAAGCTGTTTGATTGTGCATCCCTGTGCGATTGGGCAGTTCCAGTTTTTCCAGCCAAAGCTGTAAGTTCTCTGCCACTAACTTCTCTAACGGTTCCAAGACAGCTAACCATTCTTTCGCTTGCCCATCGTTCCATTCACGGAGTTCCGCCGCGAGTTGCAAAAGCCATACCAAGCCATATGGGCATTCAAAAGAGGGTTGGTGTTGCAGATGGGCAATTTCCCCTTGAATTTTCTCAGCCATGAGATTCCGAGCGAGTGCAAGCCTTGCCTCTGTCTGAAAGGAGGCATCAGGAAAGTAACGAATTAAACGTACCAGCAACCAGTGCCCATGTACGGCTGAATGCCAATCTAAGCAGCCATAGAAGGCAGGCGTCTGTTCGCGTGGTGCTTTAAGATCCTCGCGGTCTTCCAACCAGTACAGACGATTGTGGGGGTACTCGCGCTCAATGCAGTGTTGTGCTTTCTTAGCAAATCGTGCCGCAGTCGTTTCATTTATCATGGATCTGGGTTGATTACAATGATGAATATTCTCCGACTAAAATCAAGCAACGCGAGTGCCATCTCCGCATCGGGACGACGAAGCGAACAAACACTTCACTTAATCGGGACGGTCTTGCTCCTTAATGTATTGCTTAAGTTGTTCAACTGTGACTCCACCACAAGAAGCAATAAAGTAGCCACTTGTCCACAATACATCTTGGGAATAAATTTTGTTTATATCTTCTGCGAACTCTTTTCTAAGATAACGACTAGAAACTGTTTTCAAATTATTGATCAACTTGCTTAATTCAGTTTGAGGCGTGTACTGAAGAAGCAAGTGTATATAGTCTTGCTCACCATTAAACTCAATTAATCGACCCTCCCACTTCTCCATTAAAGCTGTAAATATCCCTTCTAGCCTTGTCAGCATAGAATCATTAAATACCTTCATCCGGTATTTTGGAGTTAACACTAAGTGACATTTTAAGTCCGAAACTCCCCTAGCTTTATGAATAAAATCTCTTCTCATATTGTTAACACTAAAAAAACACGTGTTATCATAACACTAAGTAAAGCGCAAAAGTCGAGATTTTTAGATGAAGGCAAGGTCTCAGTACGAATTGTATCCAAGGACTAATCGAAAGCGGGATAAGAACGATTGGTTATGGATTTCGCGTTACTGGTATAACTGTCTGTTGGAACAGTTGATCTGGTGGCAAAACAAAATTTTGCCGATTTTTCGCTCCCACGGCAAGAAGCCCACTCAACTTTCGGTTGATATGAGAGTATGTCACTAGTATCATTGGATATCTGAATTACATAAAACTATTTTTATCATCCACTCCAAGCATTGGCGGCAAAATCAAGTTTCCATGAAAATCGTGTTCTGGCGTTTTTCCTACAAGATATTGACAACATTTTGTTTACTAGGTTTGACTGGTGCGTCTTCGAGTCAAGCAACTCAAACAAAAGATATAGAACTGAAAATTGGGATTGTACAACGATTTGGAGACCAACAAACAAAACAGCTGCAACTAGAACCAACCAAAGGCGATCGCCTACAGTTGACATTTAAAAATGGCATTCGGCAGCAAACCTTAGAGACTGCCAAACCTGTCAAGCTAGAAATATGGATGCAAGCTTTACCAGAACCAGTCGTTGAAGAACGGGTGGTTCTGGGAACTTACCGCACTTTTGAAACGGCTGAAGACAGTGCCAAACACTGGCAGGAACGAGGAATCGAGGTAGAAATAGCCCAGCCAGAACGCTGGCAAGTTTGGGCAAAACGGAAAGTTTACAATACTCCTTTACTACGACGCTTGCTACTACAAAGCGTGCAAAGCACTGGTAATAACACCGCTTATATCAATACTCAAATTCTGGCACAGATACCACGGGTAAGTTGGATAGTCAATGGCAACCGTTACAGCCAGAATAATTTGGAAATCACCAGTGGTAAGAACTTGATTGAAGTCAATCAAAGTCAAAAACCAGAGAATGCCCGTCTTTACTCCGGTCGGATGAAGTTACAGCCAAATGCTTACGGTACTTATACTCTGGTGAATGACGTGCTTTTGGAAACTTATTTACGTGGAGTGGTGCCATATGAAATTGGCACTTCAACCCCAAGAAGCGCGTCCGAAGCACAAGCGATTCTTGCCCGAACTTACGTTCTCAGAAATGTACATAGATTTGCGATCGATGACTATCAATTGTGTGCTGATACTCACTGCCAAGTCTATTTTGGTTTAAATGGAGTATCGACCAACACAGACCAGGCGATCACGGCAACACGAGGTATGGTACTAACTTATCAAAACGAGCTAGTAGACGCCCTTTATTCTTCGACAACTGGTGGCGTCACTGCTTCCTTTAGCGATGTTTGGAATGGAAATGATCGCCCCTACCTGCAACCTGTTGTAGATACTCCCACTGAATTTTGGAACTTATCCACTCAGAGTTTATCGGAAGAAGATAACTTTGAGAAGTTTATCAGCCTGCAAAACGGATTTAATGAAACTGGTATAGATATGTTCCGTTGGCGCAAAGAAAGCAGCTTAGCAGATATTACAAAGGATTTGCAGAAATTTCTCAAAGTCAAAAACAGTCCCTTCGCAAAGTTTAAAACTGTCGAAGAGATGAATATTGTGAAGCGAAGTAGCAGTGGACGCATTTTGCAGCTTGATGTCAAAACTAATATTGGCACTTTTTCTCTACGTAAAGACGAGGTTCGTAGCGCCTTTGCCGCACCTAGGAGTACGCTATTCTACCTGCAAGCTTTGAATAAAGGCGAACCACATCTCTGGGGATACGCTTTTATCGGTGGCGGTTTAGGACATGGAGTTGGTTTAAGTCAAACTGGCGCTCAAAATTTATCCAAGCTAGGTTGGTCAACTCAGAAAATTCTTCAGTTTTATTATCCCGGCACTCAAATCCAAATTCTCAACGACGCCATCAAGCAAACGACAGAGTGACAGAGAAAGAGGAGCAGCTCGCACTCGTGCTGACTCCTTCTTACTAAAACAGGAACACAAAATTTCTTGCGTTCCTGCATGAAGTGAAATCAATAATTTATCGAAATCAGGTCACAAGAGCAGACACAGCAGAATAATTTTCTCTATCTGTGCTACTTGTTTTAGTAAAGATCTTCTTCTTTATGGGTTTCGATGGTACAGTTGGCGGTTGGGTAGGCGACACAGGTCAGCACATATCCTGCTTCTATCTGGTCATCATCTAAAAACGATTGGTCAGATTGGTCAACGGTACCAGATACTAATTTACCTGCACAGGTGGAGCAAGCACCAGCGCGGCAAGAGTATGGTAAATCCAGACCAGCTTCTTCAGCAGCGTCTAGAATATAGGTATCATCAGGAACGTCAATTGTTTGGTTAAGACCTTCTCCTTCATTGACCAATGTAACTTTGTAACTTGCCATTTAATAATCCTCTCTTTTGCCAACGGTAGTATAAGTTATGCTAAAGCAAGTATAACGGTTGACCCCATGAGGTTAGCCGCCAGTTCAAATTTGCTTCATTTCTGATACTACGAGAAAAACCAAAGGATGTGACTCAAAATTGACCCCGATTAGTAATGAAATTTAGTTATGTAAACATCATAAGTTTTGCTTATAACTAAATTATCGAATAGCTGGATTATTAAAAAAAGTTATAAATATACAAAAATTTCTTGAATGTATTAGACATTTACATAGGATACAACTAGCAAGAGAAAAATTGTGACCGCAGAAAGGCATTGACCTTTTGCCGGGTGCAGAAGGAAAGAATTGATTTTCACTCTGGCAATCTGGCATAAGGGTTACAAGCTTCCAACGTGCGTTATACAACACAAAAAATGTATTTAGACACGCGCCGCACTCTTAGATACGGTGTTCTCGTTTTATCTTAGCAAACGCAATTTGTGGGGATACATAGCAACATAGTTGAGAACGTCCTAGTTTCCTTCTTAACATAGCAAACTAAATTATACCTAGAATGTATAACAAATCTGATTTTGTGGAAGAACACTCTATACGAGTTGGTTTAGTTGGTACTGGCTACGTAGCAAAGTTACGGGCTGAGGCGTTGCTGAATGACGCTCGCGCTACACTAGTCGCTGTTGTGGGAACTACATTAGAAAAGACTGAAGCCTTTGTCAAAGACTACCAAGCTGTGGCAGTGAGTTCTTGGCAACAGATCGTCGAGCGAGAAGATATAGATCTGATTGTGATCGCGACGATCAATCGAGATCATGGTAGTATCGCGCGTGCAGCACTCTTAAGTGGCAAACACGTCATTGTCGAATATCCACTTTCAGTGGACGTAGCAGAAGCTGAAGAACTGGTTGCCCTTTCAAAAGCAAAAAACAAACTCTTGCATGTCGAACACATTGAGCTTTTAAGTGGTGTGCATCAAGCCTTGAAGAAACACATACCACAAGTTGGTCACGTTTTTTATGCCAGCTACAACACGATTAATCCTCAGCATCCCGCACCTCGCAAATGGACTTACAGTCATGAGCTTTTTGGCTTTCCTTTGATCGGAGCGCTATCACGATTGCACCGTTTGATAGATTTGTTTGGTGAAGTCTCAACTGTTAACTGTCACAACCGATTTTGGCAGATGGAAACAGAATATTACCAAAGCTGTTTTTGCGTAACTCAACTATCCTTCACAAACGGACTGTTAGCACAAGTCATTTACGGTAAAGGCGAAACACTATGGGAAGCAGAACGCAAGTTTGAAGTTCATGGCGAAAACGGTGGATTAGTTTTTGATGGCGAGACAGGATTTTTACTTCGCTCAGGAGAAAAGTCTTCAATCGAGGTTGGTACTCGTCGAGGATTGTTTGCCAAGGATACAAGTGTGGTGTTAGACCATTTAACCAAAAGTGCCCCTTTATATATCACCTCAGATCAGAGCTTATACACTCTCAAAGTTGCTGATGCAGCAAGGCATTCTGCGGAAACTGGGGAAACTATAATGGTAGCAGATTATCTAAATATAGTTACCTCAACAACGCAGTAGCAACAAGCCAATCAGATTCCACACTTACAGCAAAATGGAAATGAAAACCGACACGATTGTTATTTTATCCAACAGAGAAATAGATAAGATGCGTCAGGCAGGACGCTTAGCAGCCGAGCTGTTACATCATCTTGAACCAATGGTTAAGCCAGGGGTAAGCACTCTCGAACTGAACGATGAAGCCGAACGTTGGACACAGGCTCATAAAGCAAGAAGCGCACCCCTTAATTATAAAGGCTTTCCTAAGTCAATTTGTACTAGTGTGAATGAGGTAATCTGTCATGGTATCCCGAATGCCAAGCAGATTCTCAAGGAAGGTGACATTATCAATATAGATGTGACGCCAATTGTTGATAATTACCACGGCGATACATCTAAGACATTTTTCGTCGGTACCCCTTCCCCAGTAGCAAAAAAATTGGTCGAGGTGACAGAAGAATGCCTGAGAAGAGGCATTGCTGAAGTTAAGTCTGGCGCACGGGTTGGCGATATTGGCGCGGCTATTCAAGAGTACGCTGAAGCACAAGGCTTTTCTGTTGTACGAGACTTCGTGGGACACGGTGTTAGTAATATTTTCCATACAGCCCCAGAGATTCCTCACTACGGCACACGTGGTAAGGGAAAACGTTTAAGATCTGGTATGGTTTTTACCATCGAGCCGATGATTAACGAAGGAACTTGGGAAGTCGAGGTTCTCAAAGATGGTTGGACTGCCGTAACGCGCGATCGCAAGCTTTCCGCTCAATTTGAGCATACCCTTGCTGTCACCGAAGACGGTGTTGAGATCCTCACCCTGCCTTAGTGAATGACTTAAATTTCTCAGTTCTCAGTTCGTTTTTGTCTTCACAGGCTTACAGCCAATTTTATCAGCTATCATCCAGTATTTTAAGTAATCATGGGATTAGAGCGGTTTTCGATTATATCCCATACACTGCATCCCTCTCTCAAGTTCGGGAGAGGGATGCAGTGTTAAAATTGGTAAAGGCATTATGTATGTGATTTTATTGAGTTGCTCTATGGCTTAATCAAAAAGAATTCGGCTATAATTTCCGATCAAGATGAATAGCTTGTTCAAGAGCGAATTTTTCTCTTGCCTTACGTGCATAAGGTTGTAGCTTTGTCAAGCTCCAGCCTGTGATTATACTCAGATCTTCCAAATTCATTTTCTTCATCAACATTTCTACACACCAAGTTTGTTGAGCTTGTTCAATCAGTGGTTGTTGATTTTCAGGTGTCAACAATCCTGTCGTCAATATAAGCCAACGTTTCTGTATTTCTTCCTCTGTTATTGGCATTCCATTATCGTTCAGAAATAATGCAGGTTGGTCATCTTTACGAACTTTCAGCCATTGAGTTAAGGGATTGCTAGTGTAAGAACCATAACGCTTACCCATAATCCACTGATTGACTGGGACTTGTCGAATTGAGCCTATCCGCAATAAGTGTCGGTTGGCATCGTAAATTTGGTGAGAGCGCTCTAAATCAACAATTTCTGTTGGAGACAACCCGGCTCCAAACAAAACGTACATGAGAGCATAATCTCGGAGTCCCGATTTTTTAGCTCGTTGGAGAATTGTGTGGACTAAATTTGCTGGTAAATCGATGACTTTGTCTGTGGCGATCGCCTGATAAGATCCTGGAAACGTCGATGTCACTTTATTTAAAAACAGCGCCACCAAGTTTTCCAAGAACTCATCTCTGTCATGCCAAAGTTCATGAAATTCGCTGGTAAATTCAATCACAGCATACCCCAACAACATCGTATTGAGTAAACTTGCGAGCTTTTGGGCAGGCAAATGCGTGTCTAATTTCTCCCGCTCGATCACCGTTGCTAAATATTCCGTCACATAGTGATTGGCTTGGGTTAAGCTTCGTCCCAGCGCCTGTCGATTTTCTACAGGATAATGTCCTGCCTCACCGACAACAGAGCGCACTAAGTCCGGAATTTGTTCTAGTGAGTGCAAGCGCTCTTCACAATAGTCTTTGAGAGCTTGGGAGACACTGGTTATTTGACTTGCTTGCATTTTCAAAGACTCACCCAGATTTCTAAACACTGGCGATTCGGAAATGACCGCCAGCAGCAATCCGTGCTTGTTACCAAAATGCCGAAACAGCGTGACTTCATTCACTTTTGCTAATTCCGCAATCTGTCGTGTGGTTGTCTCGGTGACTCCCTGCACGGTAAATAATTCGATCGCAGCATCTATTAAGCGCTGTCTCGTTGAGTTTATTGAAGTGGACATAAATTAATTATCTTTAATGATGTAAGTAGCACTTGCATTTTAATTTGATTCTTGCTAAGCTAGCAAATGTAAGTAAGACTTGCATCTTCTATTTTTACTTTAGCTGTAGAGAAAGCATTTAGCTATCAGCCTGAAGTACGATTAGGACTTTTTTGGGTGGCTGAGTATAAGGTTTTATAGACTTTACTTCTTAAGCTAACCGTTTACTTAGTATTCACGTCACAAGAAAAATATATGACGACAACACACTCAGCTGTAACTGAGGGTAAGCAGCTGCTTGCCTTGAGTTGGACTAACGTGGCATTTTTTGGGACATTTCATGCTTTGGCAATGCTTGCACCTTGGTGTTTTTCTTGGTCGGCTTTAGGAGTCACGATTTTCCTTCACTGGCTGTTGGGCAGCATTGGGATTTGTTTGGGATATCACCGACTTTTGAGCCACCGCAGTTTACAACTGCCAAAGTGGTTGGAATATATGATTGCGACTTTGGGTGCAATGGCTTTACAAGGAGGACCGATCTTTTGGGTAGCGACACATCGCCTGCATCACGCACATACAGAAGACGAAGAAAAAGACCCCTACTCTGCAAGGCGTGGTTTTTGGTGGAGTCATATGCTGTGGATTTTTTATCCGCGTTCGGAGTTTTTTGACTACGAATTTTACAAAAGATATGCCCCTGATCTGGCACGGGACAAATTCTACCGTCTGTTAGATCGCTACTTTTTACTGCTGCAAATACCTCTTGGCATTCTGTTATTTGCTTTGGGGGGATGGTCTAGTGTTATATATGGTATCTTCGTGAGATCAGTGTTGCTTTGGCATACGACTTGGCTGATTAATTCTGCAAGTCACATACGCGGTTACCGCTCCTTCCAAGTGGATGACAACTCTTGCAACCTTTGGTGGGCAGCAATTCTCACTTATGGGGAAGGTTGGCACAACAATCACCATGCTTACCCAAATGTTGCCAAAGCTGGATTACATTGGTGGGAAGTCGATATGACTTGGTGGTCGATTAAAATTTTGCAGAATCTTGGTTTAGCGAAGAAAGTTGTGATGTTTCCTACGTCAAAGTAGAGAAAGTATGAATGAGTCTCACGAGTTCGTCGCCAAGACGCAAAGACTCGGTTAGGCGAAACGGGCGGAAATACTACTCCAGAAAGGCGTGAAGACCGATCCAGTGACTAGCTCGTCTATTTTTAGAATAGCTGTATAAAGAATAAAACGGAGTGTTGTTCTCTGGTTCGTTCCTTCATAACTACTATGCAGCCAACTAACCCTAACCAATTTACAGAAAAAGCCTGGGAGGCGATCGCGCATACTCCTGATATTGTTAAACAATACCAACAACAGCAGATTGAAAGCGAACACCTGATGAAAGCGCTGCTAGAACTTGAAGGACTAGCCAGCAGTACTTTCACTAAGGCAGGTGTGAATGTCCAAAAACTGCGCGATCGCACCGAACAGTTTATTCAAAGTCAGCCAAAAGTATCTGGGAGCAGCAGCTCTGTTTACTTAGGACGGAGTTTGGATACACTGACAGATAGATCTGAAGCGTATCGCAAAGAATTTAAAGACGAATACATCTCAATTGAACATTTATTGCTTGCTTATGCCAAAGATGACCGCTTTGGTAAAGATGTATTCCAAGAGTTTGGATTAAATGAAGCAAAACTAAAGAATATTATTAAACAAATTCGTGGGAGCCAGAAAGTGACCGATCAAAATCCAGAAGGCAAATACGAAGCACTGGAAAAATACGGGCGCGATCTCACAGAAGCTGCCCGTCAAGGTAAACTCGATCCAGTGATTGGGCGTGATGATGAGATTCGCCGCACCATCCAAATTCTCTCGCGCCGGACTAAGAATAACCCGGTACTTATTGGTGAACCTGGTGTAGGTAAGACTGCGATCGTCGAAGGATTAGCACAGCGTATCGTTGAGGGTGACGTACCTCAGTCTCTAAAAGATCGCAAGCTGATCGCTTTAGATATGGGTGCTTTGATTGCCGGGGCGAAATTCCGGGGTGAGTTTGAAGAACGTCTCAAAGCAGTCTTAAAAGAAGTTACTGAGTCTGGTGGCAATATCATCCTTTTTATTGATGAAATTCACACCGTTGTTGGTGCTGGTGCTACCCAAGGTGCGATGGATGCGAGTAATCTCCTAAAACCAATGCTGGCAAGAGGTGAATTGCGCTGTATTGGTGCCACAACTTTAGACGAATACCGCAAATACATTGAAAAAGATGCGGCTTTGGAAAGACGCTTCCAACAGGTTTATGTTGATCAACCCAGTGTGGAAGATACGATTTCGATTTTGCGCGGGTTGAAGGAACGGTACGAAGTTCACCATGGGGTGAGAATTTCCGATAGTTCTTTGGTTGCTGCCGCCACATTGTCTAGTCGCTATATTAGCGATCGCTTCTTACCAGATAAAGCCATTGACTTAGTCGATGAAGCTGCCGCCCGACTGAAAATGGAGATTACCTCCAAGCCAGAAGAATTAGACGAAATAGATCGCAAGATTCTACAGTTGGAAATGGAGAAGCTGTCGCTGCAAAAAGAAAGCGATCTAGCTTCTAGAGAGCGTCTGGAAAGAATCGAAAAAGAACTTGCCGATTTTAAAGAAGAACAACGGGCATTGAGTACTCAATGGCAGTCGGAAAAAGACGTTATCAATAAGATTCAGTCGATTAAAGAAGAAATTGATCGCGTTAATGTTGAGATTCAGCAAGCAGAACGCGACTACGATCTCAACCGCGCTGCTGAGTTGAAATACGGTAAGTTGACCGATCTTCACCGCAAATTGGAAGCGGCAGAAACCTCCTTAGCTCAAACCCAAACTAGTGGAAAATCACTGTTGCGGGAAGAAGTCACAGAAGGTGATATTGCAGAAGTTATTTCTAAGTGGACGGGGATACCCATCAGCAAGTTGGTGGAGTCAGAAAAAGAAAAACTACTGCATTTAGAAGATGAACTGCACCGTCGTGTCGTGGGACAAGATGAAGCCGTTACAGCTGTTGCTGATGCGATTCAGCGTTCTCGTGCTGGACTTGCTGATCCCAATCGTCCGATCGCCAGCTTTGTTTTCCTAGGTCCTACAGGTGTTGGTAAAACTGAACTGGCGAAAGCTTTGGCGGCGTATATGTTTGACACCGAAGACGCGTTGGTGCGAATTGATATGTCCGAGTACATGGAGAAACACGCTGTCTCTCGGTTGATCGGTGCCCCTCCAGGCTACGTGGGTTACGAAGAAGGCGGACAATTGACTGAAGCGATTCGTCGTCGTCCTTACGCAGTGATTTTGTTCGACGAAATTGAAAAAGCACACCCGGATGTTTTTAACATCTTCCTGCAAATTCTTGATGATGGGCGTGTGACTGATGCTCAAGGTCGTACAGTAGACTTCAAAAATGCTGTGATTATTATGACCAGTAACATCGGTTCGCAGTATATCCTGGATGTGTCTGGCGATGACTCGCGCTATGATGAAATGCGCCATCGGGTGATGGAAGCAATGCGTAGTAGCTTCCGTCCGGAATTCCTCAACCGCATTGATGAGATTATCATCTTCCACGCTTTACACAAAAGCGAATTGCGCCAGATCGTTCAGTTCCAAGTTGAGAGACTGCGGAAAAGATTGAGCGATCGCAAGATGTCTCTCAAACTTTCTAATACTGCTCTTGACTTTCTGTCAGAAGTAGGGTATGACCCTGTGTTTGGAGCGCGTCCATTGAAGCGAGCGATTCAACGCGAGTTAGAAACTCAAATTGCCAAGTCTCTATTGCGCGGCGAATTTAACGATGGCGATACTATTTTTGTAGATGTACAGAATGAGCGTCTTTCCTTCACACGCTTACCTGCTGAATTGGTAACGACTTAATCGAAAAACCCGGTTTCTGTCAGAAATCGGGTTCTGTGTTTATTGCTTGATCAATATATACTGGAGTTTAGACTAAATTCTATTTTCAGGCTACAATCATTGTGTAGAAAGCATTTGAGAATTTGGAATCTAAACAAGCTTATAAATTAGGAAAGCCTATTAGGAGAAGTTTTGCGCTTCGTGTTCTTTCTATATTAACCTGCGGATTTAAGGCAAACTTTAACTTATAACCAGTGCCAGCTAGAGATGCTTTCCACCCAGTTGTCAAAAAAGCCCTCCAGAAAGATGGATGGGTAATTACACACGATCCATATTCTCTTCAGGCTGGAACCTTGGAATTATACATCGAGTTGGGAGCCGAAAAAGTTATAGCTGCTGAAAAGCAAGGACAGGAAATCGCTGTAGAAATTAAAAGTTTTCTGAGTCCATCAAAAATTACCGATTTTTACTCCGCTTTGGGGCAGTTTATTAGCTATCGTTTAGCCTTACAAGAGCAAGAAGCCTTTCGTACCCTATATTTAGCAATTCCCAGCAATATATACAATAGCTTTTTTGCACTCCAGTTTATCCAATCTCTTATTCAACAAAATCAACTTCGTTTATTAGTTTACGATATTGAGCAGGAGAAGATTTCAACATGGCTAACATAGAAGATTACCGAAGGTTCATCCAAAATCTACTCACAGAACATGCTCTTCAAGTTTGGGATGAACGCATCCAAGCTCAAATTATCGTTGATACAGAAAAAGATCATTACCTACTTTTATATGTAGGCTGGCGTAATCAAAAACGAGTTTATGGTCCGGTGCTACACTTGGATATTATTGATAGTAAGATTTGGATTCAACAGGACGGTACAGAGGTTGGTATTGCAAATGAATTGGTTAATCTCGGCGTTCCTAAACAGGATATTGTGTTGGCATTTGACCCTCCCCTAGTGCGTCAGTTCACTGATTTTTCAGTCGGGTAACACGGATATTATAGGTACTCACGCAAAATTAATTGAACATTCATTTAATCTGGAATGACCTTGTGACAAGCATTTCAGGCAATGTCAACATACAATTAATTTTACACAGGTACTTAGTAATAAAAGTGAAGGAAGCTTGTTATAGCAGGAAGTGTGATTTCTCAAATCAAGCGTCTTTAGGCAGGAGTCGAACGAATAGTAACTAGTTGTTACTTCTATTCTGAACATAGCTGCCTTCTTCACTCGCTTTTTCTGCTGAAAAATATTCTTTGGGATGATAGAAATAATTGTTAGATTCATTCTTCTCGATTATTCCATTCACCAATAAACCTAAGATATTGTGGTCAGAACTCTCTAACATCTCTTTGGCCGCACTAGCACTGCTAGAATCAATGACTCCGGGTCGAGCTACTAACAAAATCCCATCAGTCATGTGGCTTAAAGTTAGAGCATCGGCAGCCAATAGCAGTGGAGGGGCATCAATAATGACAAAGTCATATTGATCGGCAAAATCGTCAATCAGAGATGCCATCCGCTTAGAATCCAGCAAAGCCAGTGGATTAGGAGGTTTAACTCCAGCTGTTAAAACATCAAGATTATCCATTACTTTACACACACCAGTTTTGAATTCAGCTTGACCAACAAGCACCTCGCTTAAACCTGCTGTATTGGTCAGCTGCCAGAGATAATGCTGAGAAGGAACTCGCATATCTGCATCAATGAGTAAAACTTGACGCCCTAGTTGAGCGATCGCTGCCGCTAAATTAGCTGAAACTGTAGATTTGCCTTCTTTAGGAACTGCACTAGTGACCACAATAGTCTTCAATACCTTGTCCGAACTCAGAAATCTTAGATTAGCTTGAATCATGCGATAAATTTCGCTAGTCAAGGAGTGAGGCATATCTCTGACAGCAATTTCTGGAGGTGTTGATTCAGGATATCGGTGACTGGAAACCTTTTTAGTTAACAAAGGGACAATCCCAAGCATTGTATATCCAAATATCTCTCTGATTTCCTTGAGGGTTTTTAGAGATTTGTCTCTCATTTCTATAAGGAGGACAGTTGTCGTAGATAAAAATAAACCCAACATCATGCCTAACGCCAAAACAATAGGTTTTTGACTTAATGTTGGCTCTTCCGGGACTATAGCCTGAGTAATGATCCGGGCGTTGGCTGTATTTTTATTTGCCGCTACCTGTAATTCTTGAACCTTTTTCAACAAAGTTTGGTAATTAGATTGGGCGAATTCAGCCTTCTGTTCTAGCTCGCGCTGATTTTGTACCAACAAAGGGAGGCTTTTTACTCGGCTTTGGTAGGTAGAGAGAGAATTGTACAGAGAGGCGAGTTTTTTAGTCAAGCCAAGGCGCTGCGTTTCTGATTGCTGGAAATCTTTGATCAGGCTTTGTCTGAGTTCTCCAATCTGCAATAGTCTTTGCGGAACTTTTGTTTGATTGCCAGTACTCTGTTCAACTTGCTTTTGCAGGAGGGCTTGCAAGTTGGCTTTGTTTGCTTCTAAGTCAATAATTATAGGGGTTCTATCTAAGAAACGACTGCGCTCAATTGCTAACTTTCGATCAACCTCTTGAATTTGTGTCAGAATTGCCTGTACTCCAGGTGACTGGTTAAGAGCAATTAGATCTGTCGCCTTCTGAGAATTCAAATTTACTTTGTGACGCAGTGCATTGGTTTGGGCAGTAACCTCATCCAGTTGAGCCTGAACATTATTAATTTCGGTGTTTAAACTCCCAATGATTGCAACAGCTGACTTTGATTCCTCCGAAAGATCGACAACATTATTCTTCTGTTTAAAGCTGCGTAGTGCTACTTGTGTCTCGTGAACACTAGCTTGAGCTTTAGGAAGCTGCTTGTCTAGTAGTCGCTGAGTTTCTTCTGCTTCAAAACGACTGGTAATAATATCACTGTTTAAATAAAGATTCATAATTTTGTTGACTACTGCCGCTGCTTCATTAGGGTTACGACTTTTATAGGTAACCCGTAAAACATCTGTGCCACCAATAATTTTTAGTGTCAAACCTTTTTCTAATACTTCAACTTTTAGCGGTTCACCTTTGTTTTTTAGTTTTAGTTCATTTATTGTCTGTTGCAACAAAGAAGGGGAAGAAATAACTTCTATCTGAGTACTGATAGGATTTTGAGTTGCTACCAGTGTTCTCAAATCACCTGTTGTTTGTCCTTCAGAACTACTAAGCAAAAGATTAGAACCAAAAGATGGGATTCTGAATAATAGTTTTCCTTCTGCTTGATAGGATGGTTTCATAAATGTTGTAACCACATAACTGATAGCAACTGTGAGCAGAAAAATACTGCTCACCGACATCCACCGCCGTTTCAATATTAATAAATAGCGGGTTACATCGAAATCAACTGATTCTCTGGATTCCATATTTGTCTATATATCTTAATTAATATTACTGCTGGAAGATAGATAGCAGATTATTGCTGTACTAGTGAATGAGATATGAATTGATTAGCAGGGAGAGCGTTTCCCATCGACTTATAGCTGCTAAAAATTGCATTAGAATGCTCGCCTTTTACAAAACCAGAGCCATTGTTAGATATATTATCCTCCCATTTATTATTATTAGAATAATCATCTACAAAAGTTTTTCTATCCTCTTCACTGGCATAAGCTATGTTTTTATAAAACTGAATATTAGAAGAGAAAAATGTAGTAAACTCTCCGTTAAGAGTTCCCTCCAAATTACGAGACTTTAAATTTTTAAAAGCTGTATTATTTCTCACAATAACATTGTCGCTTTGATAAACCTCGATTCCCCTACCGCCATTATCAAAAACAAAGTTATTTTCAACTAACGTCCAATTTGTATATTTTAGTGATCTCTTGTCACCTTGAGTATGCCTAAAATCGTCAATTATAATGCCGTTTCCATCAGTAAATTTTCCATCTTCTCTTGGGACCTGATTTTCATTTGAGTAAGAGATATTACCTCTAATTATATTGTGAAAGCCAAATTTATTATCATAAGCTTTAGCTTGGTAAATGGAAATACCACTACATTGATAAGGTGATCTGAATGCGTTGCGATAAGAAACATTGCCTTCTATATATAGATAATCCGTTTCTTGCCCAGAAATACCCCCACATCCAGAATCGTAAATTTCATTATTGAGAACTTGTGTGTGATGGTTTCCCTTACCGACATGAATCCCGGATCCGGTTTGAGTAGAGGTAATTCTAAAACCAATGATTTTTATATAATTCCCTTCTATTTTAAAAGTCCCGTCTTGAGTTCCTCGGACAAACGGCTTATCACCGGGAAAAGCTTGGAAAACAATCCAATTCTGAGAATTTCCAGATTCTATAATAGTGATGTTTTCGTCGTAAGTCCCATTTTTTACATAAACAATATCTCCCGCAGTAACTTTTTGATTGGCTTCCTGTATTGTCTTAAATGCAAGAGTTTGTGTTGTGCCAGGATTGCTATCATTTCCTTTACTGCTATCGACATAGTAACTTGTCCCCGAGCTTTTAGTAGCAGCCTGTATTCCTTTAACTTCTGATGCTTCAGCATCCGCCCATGCATACCTATCCTGATATTTATTTTTATCAAAAGTAGGAATTTTATTATCATTAACAATTTGGTAAATAAAACCTGCGGTTAAAACAGTGATACAAGCTATACCAATATTAACTATTATAAATCTATTTTTAAACATAAAAATAATAGTAAAAATTCAGTTATTAGCAGTCAGTAG
>JAQYWO010000506.1 GCA_029379215.1 Rhizonema sp. PD37 | reverse complement strand
ATTATGTCTAAAGTAAGTATTTGCATTCCTACTTTTAATCGTGTTAATCTGTTGCCCTTTGCTATTGAAAGTGTACTACAGCAGACTTATCAAAACTTTGAATTACTCGTTTGTGATGACGGTTCTCAAGACAGTACACCCGAATTAATGTTAGAGCAAACAGACATCCGCATAAAATACATCCGCCATCCGCAAAATATTGGCAAAAGTAATAATATGCGTAGCGGCTTTGATGCAGCGACAGGTGAATATTTTATAAAATTTGATGATGACGATCGCCTGACTTCAGATTTCCTAACACGCACTGTAGCAGTACTGGAACAAAACCATAGCATTGATTTTGTTGGTACCGACCACTGGATCATAGATATTAATAACATTCGCGAGCCGATGAAAACTCAGGAGAATTCTCATCTTTGGGGTAGGGTGAATTTACCCGCAGGTGTTGTCGAGAATTTGTTAGAAGTTGTCTTTGTTAACCAAAGCTTTCAAATTGGTGCCACTTTATTTCGCCGCAAAGTTTTGCAAGAATTAGGATTTATGCAGCCCAATTGGCAAAATTGTGAAGATAATGATTTATTTGTGCGGTTGGCTTTAGCAGGTAAAAAAGGATATTATTTACCAGAATTGCTCATGGAATATCGTGTCCATGCCGAACAGCAAGGAATAGATCGAGCTATTCAATATTTTACTGATAAATCGCAGTATTTAGAAAGTTACAAATTTGACTCTGAGAAGTTAGAGAAAATTAGACTCCAGCGACTTGCAGAAACGCAGCTATTACTAGGATTGCGTTTGGTGGAAAAGGGTGAAACGCGAAAAGGAAGAGAGTTAGTTTTGGCAGGCAAATCTTTTTCTCCTGCTAAAGCGTACACTGTTTTGGGGTTATCTATATTACCAGTGAAATTGCGGAGTAAAGGGTTTGAGTTATTGCGGAAGGTGCGCGGGTAAGTGAGAAGTGTTATTATGTAAAAATTCAGGAGTCAGAATTCAAGTCACTTTAAGAATTCTCACATCTTGCACCTGTCTGGCGAAACCACTAATACTCAAATACATATTGTAACAAATTAACGCTTTTATTGGGAATAACTCCACACAATTAGAGTATATTTTGTAAATTTAATTATGAGTTTATTACGCAAGTTTTCAGAATATGGGTGATGCCTGTGGCAAGCCCTGACGCTCGTACCCATTCGGGGAAGCAAGCTACGCATGATTGCGTCTCCCCTTGGGAGAGGACTCGCTACCGCTGCGCTAACACAGTCGCCTACGGCGGGAAAACGCCTCATGCGCGCTGCTTCACCGCTAAGAGCGTCTACGCCAACTTGGGACAGTGGCTGGATTTGCACTCATGAGAGTTACAATCAAGTAAAGATAAGAGGAAATAAGACTTATGTTTAGTGGTAAACAAAAGGCTATTGTCGGAAAAGATGGCAAAATCGAGTTATCTGCAACCGAACTACCAGAAGGAACAGTAGTAGAAGTTATTGTGCTAGTTCCAGCAACTTCAGAAGATGAAACTACCTATCTTTTGAAATCAAAAGCTAACAAAACACGTTTACTTAAAGCTATGGAGAATGTAGACAAAGGAAACCTAATTTATGTTGATTTAGATGAATATGAAAAAAGTCGCATTTGAACCAGAAGCCTTTGAACAACTAGGTCAATGGGCGACAGAAGACAAAAAAATTTTCAAAAAAATATTGGAACTGATTAGAGGTATACAAAGAGAACCCTTTTCAGGTATAGGCAAACCAGAGCCATTAAAATATGAACTACAAGGTTACTGGTCAAGGCGTATTACAGATGAACATAGATTAGTTTACAAAGTAGAAGAAGATTTATTAATTATTCTGTCTTGTAAATATCATTATGACCTATAAGGTTTCTCTAGAAACTAACGAAACTATTTAAAGGCAATATTTTATTGATCTCCATAGGGAACTTTAAGTGGTAGGAGTCGATGGTGTCAAGGAAATCCATATCTTGCCAAATTTGTCAATGCAACGGATTTTGCCATTACAGTGATTGAAATATTATCTCCAAAGAATAAACGGGCTGGTGAAGGGAGAAAAGTATATGAAATCACGCGAAAGCAAGTCCTCGCAAGTCTTACCCATTTGGTAGAAATTGATTTGCTTCGAGGTGGAAAACCTATGCCAATTTTAGAGGATATACCAGCAACAGATTATCGTATCGTTGTAAGTAAAAGCGATCGCCGTCCCCAAGCTCAAATGTATGGTTTTAGCGTCCGACATCAAATTCCTACGTTTCCATTACCTTTACAGTCAAAGCATACAGAACCCATAGTCGATCTACATGCCTTACTTAATGCTGTCTATACTCGTGCCAGGTATTATTTGGCAATAGATTACAATCAAGAGCCATCACCATCTTTAAAGCCAGAAGACACTGTATGGGCGGATACACTCTTGCGAGAGGAAGGATTGCGAATATAGTTGAAACCATATAAACTCAAGTTGCAAGTGGATGCGATCGCCAGCTATTTCTAGGATCATAAAAGTGAAAAAATCTCCTCAAGTAAGATTAGCAGCATGTTAAACAACGTGACTACTGCGACTACCTTGCCCTCCACGACTACGCCTTGAAGTATATACTAACGTTTGACGATAGTAACGCAAAACGATAGTATTGTGATTGTTAGTTTTAAATCTGAAGAGACAAAGCTTATTATTGAGAGCTTTACATCTTCTCAGTATCCGCCTAATATCCAAAAAACTGCTTTACGAAAATTGCTTATCCTTGATGCTGCAACGTCAATTAACGATTTACGTCTTCCACTTGGTAATCGTTTAGAAAAGCTAGCTGGCGATAGGAAAGGGCAGTACAGTATTCGTATTAACGATCAATGGAATCTGCTTTGTTTGGACTGATGAGAACAATGCTTCAGAAGTTGAAATAGTAGATTATCACTGACTCATAGAAATAATTATGCATAACAACCGTCTGCAAAATATCCACCCTGGGGAAATTCTACAGCTTGAATTTTTAGAGCCACTAAGTATCACGCCTTATACATTGAGCAAAGATATAGGTGTAGCTCAGACACGAATTAGTGAAATTTTATCTGGAAAACGCAGTATTACAGCAGATACAGCCTTACGTTTAGCTCGCTATTTTGGTAACAGCGCTCAGTTTTGGTTGAATTTACAAACGCAATACGATATACGTCAAGCTCTTGAAGAAAATGCAGAAGTTTACAATCAAATACCTACACTTCCATTTAATAATGTAGCCTGAATTTGTCAAGCAAAATATTAAATACGTGCCTGAGGTGACGATGCTGGGGCAGGTTACCCATACTCTACCTGACTTTTCCCTTTATCTTTTCTTTTTGGCGGAGCGATCGCCGTCCTCAAGCTCAATTGTATGGTTTTCAGTAAACCAAAAAGTTTTCCCACTCGGGCGATCGCGAGGCCTGCCATAAGGA
>JAQYWO010000076.1 GCA_029379215.1 Rhizonema sp. PD37 | reverse complement strand
GTCTAAATATATTGTCAGTGTAAAGAATACTTGTTGATAAATATTCCTACTTTATAAGTAAGTGGACATAAATAAATGAAAATATATTTTTGGATAGATATTCTCTAATTATGTTATAATCGTATCCTCGCACGTAAACAAATCTTACTTAATTACTAGTAAAGAATTTGACATAATAAAGTCACAAAGTCACTTTATTATACGCTTGACATAAACTGTGGCAGTAGTAAAATCTACAACAAATTAACGAGTATCAGGGTCAAAAAAGGCTCGTGAAAGTGTGGTAAAAGAAAATTTCTCTGCACTGAGTCTTAGTATCTAGCGGATCGCGGCGATCCTGGTTAGTATTATGACTTAGCGATGCCAATGATTGGTTATCGATGTTGAAATTCCGAGATTTTATGGACCATAGTCCACAAGACGGCAGTACTATCCTCCTCTGAACTGGCGAGCATGTCTCCCAGTGCAGGGGAGACATTAGGAGGTTTTATGCTTACGCAAGATGCTCGCAGTTCAGTTATTGACATTGCTGATCTAAATCAGCTCAAAATAGAATTGAATCGTTTACAACCTGTTGATGCAGGAGAGTTCATTACACAATTACCTCAGCAACAACGGGCAATTTCATTCCGCCTCCTGAACAAGCGTCAGGCAATTCATGTCTTTGAATACCTACCAGGTGAAGTACAACAAGAACTGATTACTTCTCTGCATGATGTGCAAGTGGCGCAAATAGTGGAGGCAATGAGTCCTGACGAACGAGCTGAGTTGTTTGATGAACTGCCAGCAGGCGTCGTCAAATGGTTATTACAAGAACTAAGTCCAGAAGAACGCCAAGCAACTGTGACAATTCTCGGTTATCCTGAAGGCACTGCAGGACGGGTAATGACAACAGAATACGTACAATTGCAAGAAGGCTTGACTGTCGGTGAAGCTTTGAAAAAAATCCGTTCTCAGGACGAAGACAAAGAGACGATTTACTATGCTTACGTGACGAATGATCAGCGCAAGTTAGTGAGTGTTGTCTCTCTACGGCAGTTGTTATTTACCATCCCCAGTACTAGTATTCGAGAAATTGCCAGCAGCCGCCTCATCAAAGTGAGCACGGAAACGCCCCAGGAAGAAGTGGCGAACATAATGAAGCGCTATGACTTGTTAGCATTACCTGTCGTCGATCGCGAAGATCGATTAGTAGGTATTGTCACAATTGATGATGTCATGGATATTTTGGAAGAGGAGGCGACAGAAGATATTCAAAAACTGGCAGGGGTTAGTGGTGGGGAAGACTCAGCTTTGTCCTCTCCTTTAGTCACTATTCGTCAGCGCTTACCTTGGCTGTTGGCAATTATGTGTCTGTATATCGGTGCTTCAAGTGCGATCGCGCCTTTTCAGTCAACAATTTCAATGGTGCCGGTGCTAGCTGTGATCATGCCGCTTTTTTCCAATACAGGTGGCACTGTGGGTATTCAAGCTTTAACAGTCACAATCCGTGGACTTGGTGTAGGAGAAGTCACTCCTCAAGATACTCTGAAAATTCTCCGTAAGGAACTGACTGCAGGGCTGGGTACAGCTTTAGCATTAGGATTGACTATGGTGATTCTTTCCTTAATTTGGGCATCACCTCAAGAACGATGGGTGTCGTTAGTTGCAGGAAGTGTCATGGCAGTGAATAGTTTAATCGCTGTCAGTTTAGGAACTTTACTACCAATGGGCTTGCAGCGACTGAAACTCGATCCGGCATTGATGAGTGGGCCACTTGTAACAACAGTACTTGATGCAATCGGATTTATGATTTTCCTATCGCTGATTTCTACAGCAATAAATGTTTTCCATTTACAACATTAACTGAACGACCGCATGTTGAGAGTTGATAGGGAATTGGTACCATTAACTCTCAGCCAATCGCGACACTATGCCAAAAAAATAAATAGTTATATGCCGACTACTTGGACTCGTCACCACGTTCTTTCCCTCGCTGACTTCACCACTGCTGAATACAATACCGTTTTGCAAACTGCTTTTAGTTTTCAGGAGGTGCTATCACGACGGACGAAGAAAGTGCCAAGTTTGCAGGGACAGGTGGTTGCCAATTTATTTTTTGAGCCGTCTACCCGCACTCGGAGTAGTTTTGAACTAGCTGCTAAGCGCCTCTCAGCAGATACGCTGAACTTCGCCTCGGCGAGTTCCTCGATTACAAAAGGAGAAACTATTCTTGACACGGCCAAGACTTACTTGGCTATGGGAACTGATATCATGGTGATTCGCCATCGAGAGGCAGGTGTTCCTCAAGCGATCGCCCAAGAAATGGATCGTCTCGGTGTCCGAGTCAGTGTCCTCAATGCTGGAGATGGGCAACACGAACATCCTTCCCAAGCACTCCTAGACTTATTTACCATTTGTACTCTCCTCGATCCAGATCGTCCTCAAATTGAACTGTTAAAGGATAAAAAAATCGCCATTGTGGGAGATATCCTGCATTCGCGAGTAGCACGTTCAAACATCTGGAGTTTGATCGCCACAGGTGCCGAAGTCCATCTCGCCGCACCACCGACTCTTTTACCTAAGTTATTTGCTCAGTATATTACTGATGAGGATGAGGAGATGGAGGGACGACAATCCCCAATCCAAAGTTCAAAATCCGTCTGGGATTTGCCACAGAAAGAAACTCTACCGCTTTGGGAGACGAGCAAAAAACCTGCCGCCAACCCCGACTCCCAAGCAACTCACAGCAAAATCCAAAATAATAAGTTGTTTCTGCATTGGCAGTTAGAACCTGCCTTACAGGATGCTGATTTTGTAATGACATTGCGCTTGCAAAAGGAACGTATGACAGCCCATCTCTTACCTTCTTTGCGAGAATACCATCAGATGTTTGGCATCACACGCTCAAAGCTGCAACTGTGCAAGCCAAATGTTAAAGTCCTACATCCCGGCCCTGTTAACCGTGGTGTGGAAATTAGCTCTGATTTAATGGATGATCCCGAATTTAGCCTGATTCAAGCACAAGTGACTAGTGGTGTCGCCGTCCGTATGGCACTCCTGTACTTAATTGGTAGTGGCAAAGTTCAGTAGACATCTCCTCGAATAGTTGATTGCATTGATGCTCCAATGTAGCGCAGCCCCTGTAGAACTTGCTCGCGCTCAACTGAGTGTTCTAACAGTCGGTATGTTAATGAACGACTATACTGAGGTGGTGTAATAGAGCGATCTACTTTGAGAAATAAAACTTCACGCCCATTAGTCATCATGCCGTAAAGAGTAGATTGCCCGGTCAGTGCGCTTAGTAAATAAGTGAGTGCTTGGGGAATGCCGACAGTTACATCCAACCGCGCCGGTTTTGACTCAATTACCAGTACCCAAAGCAAATCCTGTACAATTAAGACATCAATTCTACCTTGAATCGGTGAATTATCTGGGTCATCAGGAATATCTAAAGTCGTCCCCACTTCGGTTTTAATCAGAAAGGGCGGTTGGTAGAACCCAGCTAAATCCAGAAGTGGTGAAACAACTACAAGCTTGATCACTTCTTCCAAGGGCGAATCTTCTTGAGAAATGTATTCATAATTGCGCTTCAACCGTTCTAACCCTAGTTTTTCTGGCTCCGTTAAGGGAGGAACGTCATCTAACCATTTGGAAAAGAAGGAATCGTCAAAATTGAGCCTCACTCCAAAACGATTATTGTCTGGCGATCTCCCTTCCATACGTGAAAAAAGTCCATCTATAGATATTGACTCTTAAGATTTAATTCTAACCACATCAGTCCAGAGATAGGCTTTTGTCTACCTAAAGTCGTATTTCTCTATTATAGACTGTGTATTAGTACCTAAGTGCGACTTAAATATTCTTACACCCGTAGCAAGAGGAGGAATTCCTAGAAATAAGAGAGACTAAGTTGCATAAGCAAAAAGTTAAATGTAAACACATTTAGTGAATCGCTTCTAAAAACGAGTTAGATGAATGATTATGAAAATGAAGTTTTTAACCCCACTAGCCTTAGTAACTACAGTAATTCTAGCTGCTCCAATTTCAGTGAAAGCTGCTAATCCTACCGATGTTCAAAAATTAAAACAAGGCAGTACTTCTTGCGTCGGGTGCAACCTGTCAGGCGCTAATCTGAAAGGCGCTCATTTGATGGGTGTTGATTTAAGGAATGCTAACTTGCAAGGTGCCAATTTAGAAAATGCTAATTTAGAAGGTGCCGACCTAACTGGTGCAAACTTGAAGTCTGCTAAAATGACAGAAGCTTTTGTTAATAGTGCTAGCTTGAATGATGCCAACTTGACTAATGCCGATCTGCGTCGTGCAAATCTAAACAGCACTGAGTTAAAGGGAGCTATTTTAGCAGGTGCTAAATTGAATGGTGCTGATATAGCTAACGCACAGATTAAGGGAAATAAAGGTCAATGGTAGTTCCCAGTATTGCTCTGGGAACTATGGAATTACTCTCCAGTAATAGACAAACTATCAACCCAAATTTTGGGACATACTCCTCCTGGAGTCAACTCCGCTTCCTTCTCCACAAAGATAATTGACTTTAACACTTCCAGGAAATCTCCAGCAACAGTTGCTGATTCAATACTCGTTCTAACACCGTTATTCACTATCCACCCATCAAACGGAAGCGAAAACGAACCTTGTAAAGATTTTACCCCAGCATGAAGAGCTTGTAGTTCATCGATAAACACGACATTTTCGGCAGTTTCCAAGCTCAGTTCTTGCTCAGCAGGTACAGTACTAAAGACGTGGTAAAAGTTGGGACTAACAGTTACCTTTGCACCAATATTAGCATGACCTGTGAGTTTCGCATTCATCCTCTTAGCAGTGCCCGCGCTATGAATAAAGTTAGTCAAGACACCATTTTCAATTAAGGAAATTCGGCGAGTTGGAGTTCCTTCACCATCAAAAGATTCTGCACCGATATTTGCTGGGTGTAAAGCGTCATCAGCGACAGAAAGTAAAGGCGTTGCAATTTCCTTACCCAAATCCTCTGCTTTAGAAAGACTCTGATTGTCTAGAATGCTTTGTGCATTAAACAAATTGGAAAAAGCACCGAGCAAACTTAAAAAAGCCTCTGCTGAAAAAACAACTCTATATTTACCAGTATTAACTTTTTCATAATTTAAGTGACTGATAGTCTTCTCTGCTGTTTCTTTGATGCAGCCATCAATATCTAGCTCTTCCAAACTCCGGCTGATTCTGAAAGCACCACCACTTCGAGGCTTTTTCCCCTCTTCCTCAGTTTTGCTATAGAGATACATTGAAGTCAAAGAGTGGGATTCAGTTCTCATTGCACCGTCGCTGTTAAGATAGAACTTGTCAAGATCCCTTTGTGCCAAGCTATTATAAGGAACTCCCTTAATCGCTGGATGTGCCGCAAGAGTTTCTTTCTCAGCAGCCAACAAGCTCTCAATAAGTTGAGAAACAGGTGCTTGGTTAGCTCTTTCATGAGATACATTCTCTATAGGAACAGTCGCCTCCGGACTAAAATCTGGGGTGTTTTCTTTCACACCAAAGAAACTTGCTTCATATGCTGTTTTTAAAGCCAACTCAAGCCCTTTAGTGTCTACATCAGTTGTACTGGTGACACCCATTGTATTATTTTCATTCCAAACACGAACTGTAACACCAGAAAGATTCGAGGATTTGACTTGTTTAGGTTCACCTCGATCTACTTGAACGCCAGTTTGATCTACAGTTGAACCATAAATGTCAAACTTTTTAATGCCAAGCTTACTGGCACTTTCCTTAGCATAATTTGCAATCTCGTTGATATTCGCCATAACCCAATTCTAGATTTTGAATTTTTGAAAAAATTAATCCCAACAAAAGCTTAAGATTACCTAATCTTCTCTATTCCTACCTTGGCGCTCTTGGCGTCTAAAGCCCTTCGGGCATGGCTGCGCTAAGGCGGTTCACCCTCTTAGCCCGGATTTTTCACCACATTTCTCAAAGCCTTATAAAACCTAGATTCATACATTTCGCACTGTGCCAAAATTATTGCCAACAAAAAGGTCCGAAACGTAATCTAGGTAATTGTTACAAGACATGTGATGGCGCAGAGCGCCCACGGCTTAAGCCGTATCGCGAAGCTTGTGAGAAATGCGAGTTAGGTAATCTTCAAGTAATTTAGATGTAACTAACGTCCACCCACAGTAATCGAATCAACTTTAATATGAGGTTGTCCAACAGTAGTGTAGATACTGCCACTAATAGAACCGCAAAAACCAGGTGCCAGAGACAAATCTTGAGAACACATAGAAATCTTATTCATAATTTCCTTTGCCTCACCAATGAGAATGGCTCCCTTAAGTGGCTTGGTAACTTTGCCATTTTCAATTAAATAAGCTTCGTCCACACCAAAGTTAAACTCTCCTGTAGCACCAACACTACCACCACCCATCTTTTTACAGTAAATACCTTTATCAATGGATGCAAATAGATCGTCAACACTGTATTCACCAGCAGCGATGTA
Organism: Rhizonema sp. PD37; assembly: GCA_029379215.1. Classification (GTDB taxonomy): domain Bacteria; phylum Cyanobacteriota; class Cyanobacteriia; order Cyanobacteriales; family Nostocaceae; genus Rhizonema. The sequence goes on along the minus strand of JAQYWO010000076.1, from coordinate 23,658 downwards.
AGTATTACGCATCCTGCTAGCAGCAGCATAGTTATAACTTTGCCGACGCCCACTGCCGGTTCTGGGGTGCCCGGTAAGCAAAGAACCTGCTCTGTCTGCCAGGAAATTTTTCAAAACGCCTTTTTCAATTAACAGCGTTCTTTGAGCTGGCATACCCTCGTCATCCATATCGATAGTACCAAAGGCATTTTCCTCTCTTCCTTCATCCCATGCTGTGAGACTTTCGTGGGCAATCTTTTCGCCTTTTTTGTCAGAGAAGGGAGTGGTATCGCGTTCAATTTGAGTCGTTTCTAACAAATGTCCGCAGGCTTCGTGGAAAATCACTCCACCAAAGTGATTCGCCATGATAATCGGGTAAGTGCCTGATTCCAAATAATCTGCGTAGAGCATTTTCCCAGCCGACTCGGCAATTTGTTCTGCTGAGTTTTGATAATTCCAAGTTCTTAAAAAGTTAGGATCGCTCGTATTACCCGCACGTTCGGCGATAGAAGTCCGATTTGCACCATCCGCACACAGAAGGTTAAATCCTACCGACTGGGTGAGGCGAATATCGCGAGCAAAAGTGCCATCACTGGCGGCGACTAAGACTTCTTGCCAGTCGCGGAAATAAGTAGCACGACGCGATTGGACATGACTCGCTTTCTGCTTTAGCGTCGCAGTTCCTTCGAGAAGTGTTTCTCCCATTTCCTGCATAGAACTACACAAAGGTAACCAAGCATCTTTACCTCTTTTTGTGGCGTAATCTCTCAGGAGTTCTAGGTTAATTTCTGGAATGAATGCGTTGGGAGCGGGGAGTTGTAATCCTAAAATAGAAAGACCTTTTTCCAATGCCGCTTTCAAACCAGAAAATGATAAATCGTTGGTACTGACGAAGCAGTCTCCATGTCCTTTAAACACTCTTACTCCGGCACCTGTAGAAAGACGTGGTGTAATGCTGGTAATGCTGTCGTCTTCTGCAAGGCTGCTAATATAGTTAACGCGCTCGAGAAAGAATTCGATGAAGTCAGCGCCTGCAGCGCGTCCTAGCCCTAAGAGGGTTGCAAGAGGTGCTTCCCAGGTGTCATCAAATCGCTCTGTTGTCGAGGAGTAATTTAAAGTGGGGAGTTGTTTAGAGAGAAGTAAAGTACTTGTTAACATGGATAGCCTCATGTGAGCAGCGTTATTTGGAGATTGAACTGAATAATCCCAGTGTGTTCAGTCTAACAAATCGGTACAAGTCTTAATGGATGTGGAATCCGTACTTGAATCGTGTTAATTTAAGTACGTGAATGACGACACTAATCTATGTCTCAGTCTGCTATTACGGTCACTGTTAAATTATTCGCTGCTTATCAAGAAGCTTATGGAGTCCCAGAACTCGTGCTGGAATTTCCTCAACAGACACCAGTTGCCGCAGTGCGCGATCGCCTGCTTGCCCTCCATCCTGAACTCAGTCAATTGCGAGACGTCACCCGTTTCGGAGTGAACCTGCAATTTGTGGAACCAGAGAGCATCCTCCAAGATGGTGATGAAGTGGTGTTGATTCCCCCTGTCAGTGGCGGTTAAATTAAATTAAGTGCTGAAAGCTGTAATGTAAGATATTTGTTCATTTAAAAAGACTTCCCAGAATTAGACATTAAGAGAATTGATGTAGGGGCGTTCTCATGTACGGCGTTCCCGTAATCCTCCCTTGAAGCAAGCGTGACAAGTAGCGTCTCCGACTGGAGTTAGGTACGGCTGTTCCCCTCTAGCAAGGATTTCAACAAATGCATAATTAGTTGTTGGAGATGTCTCACAAAGTCCAATTTACTAAAATTAAATTGGGTACTTGAGAAAAGTCCTGCTCATTCCGTGTGACCAAAATTCCATTTACCGAAAGTGCGATGGCGGCAATCCTTAAATCCTGCCTACCAACTTTAATCTTTTGACGGATTAGATTTGTATATATTTTTTGTGTTTCTACAGTGAATCCCAAGACATTAAAGCTGTTCAAGCTATCAAACGTTATCTGTAGCTTCTGATAAGCCGAAACTAACTCATCAGGATCTGCTCGTCGAATAACTTGAAATCGTCCACGAATTTGTTCCTCGACAGTCACAATTGTAATTGCAAATTCACTCTTATCAATACGGTTTAAGCGACGAGCAATTTCTAAATTTCCTCGCTGAAAAAGAGAAAGACTATCGGTATCAAGAATCCAAAAACTCAACTTGCTTCCCCATTTGTAGTAAAGTATGCTAAATTCTCGTCAGCATCCAATTCTTGCCGATACTCTTGAATATATTGCTGAACTGTATCAAAGTCTGGATCGTCTTTGAACACGCCTGCAAATTGCATCCAAGGTCTTTGGGTTTGTTCAGCAGATGATAATTTAATTTCAATTGGAATGACTTCAACGTTGTTCATACGCTGAGTCAATATCTCTTCTAGCATTATAAGTGCCTGCTCGCGAGTTGCCGCTTCTACTCGATACTGTGGAAGTTCCAAAATAGATGCGCTCGTGCTACCATCCTCTTTAGTTTCCAGCAAAAAATTAACCTTTAAATTAGAGGTCTGTGATGTTGTCAAAGTTTTGCTCTCCATAAAGTTCGGTCTCTACTCTTCTATCAAAATCATAGCTGTAGTTGAGTAAAATGCGGTTAGGTAGATGCTGGTCAAATCGAACATTTAGGCTCTATGTTTTAACACGATCTGCCTTTGGCAGCAGTGAGTAGCGCTCGTCCACGTAGCGTTTCCCTTTGGGAAAAGACAAGGGAAATTGCTATCACCCAAAACCTGACCTAAATATTTACCCCAAAATAAGCGTTTTACTGTATATACATATATTTTTGTTTTTGTCAACGTATATTTGTATATCTGCTTTCCAGTAGCTTGATTAAAGAGGAAGTCCGATAAATTTGCGATTGTCAGTGATGAGTTGAATTCAAAGCTTATGTGATAGTTCGATTGAGCGCTCACCTATCCTGGGCTTATTCCAGTATCGATACCAGTACATCATCAAGCCAGTGACAAACAAGATCAGTGGTGCGAGTCCAACAAACACGTAGAGAATGCGAGTCGGTAAGCCGCCAAAAGTGCCGTAGTGTAGGAGAACAAAATAGTTGAGGACGCGCGAGCCCAAGGGAATTTTGAAAGCATTCTCAACTCTTAAAACCTCACCTGTGTAAGAGTCGAGATAAACACTACTATTATCATTGTCTTCACCTTCCTCCGGTAGCTTCATGCGAATTCGGAGGGCATCAACTGGTTTGCCTGGGAAGTAAATGCTCTTGGTAACAGCAGTCGGCAAGGCAGCTTGAGCAATTTTCAGTTGTTCTGTGAGTCCTAATGGCGATTTACCAGGAATTAGTTTGGATACAGGTTCAGATGGTTGCTTTGAGAATGTGGCAGCGTAGATAGGCTCGGTGACGTTGAAGTTCCAGCAAAAGCCTGTAAAGCCAGTCAAGAATAAAAAAACCACTGTGACGATTCCAGCGACTTTGTGAATATCAAAGTTTGCCCTTTGTCTGTGTGCATTCAGCTTGATTTTAAAACCGGTCATAAGCTTACGCCAACCAGGCCAAAGAATTAAACCACTGATACACAGCAGACACATTAAAAAGGCAGCAACACCAACAATCACAGTTCCGGTTTCACCTGACATCAGGCTGTAGTGCAGATTTAGGATCATCCCAATGAGGGTGTGATCCCATATCCGCTCACCCATAATTTTCCCCGTATAAGGGTGAATAAAAACTTCTGTCCGAATGTCGTTAGCTGATGAAAACTGCCCTATGTATGGAGAGGAAGGAGAGTCAGGCACATAAATCCGAAATAGATGCAGTGAATCTCGTGCGGCATACTTCGCCTCAATTATATTCAGCACAGACTCTGGAGATAACTGCTTGTGTTGAGGAGTAATAATCCCATACTGTCTAGTGATCATCCATTTATCAAAATCTTGCTCAAACACTAACAAGCTACCTGTCAAACCAATGACGATGAGCAATAGTCCCACAAAAAAACCGATAGAGCCGTGCAGGTAAAAAACGATTGAGCGTAATTTTTTTCGGTTCATAAAGAGTCACAAAGCGAGTTGAATTTTTGACTCGACTCAATCGCCACGCTTGGTATTGAGTCGAGTTAGCGTTATATCAAAACTCGACAGAAATCGTTCCGAGAACAGTCAAAGGCGCTCCTGGGCGCAGATAGTAACCTTGAGAATCGTAATATCTTGTATCCAAAAGATTCTTGAAGTTGAGACCGACGCGCCAATTTCGTTTTTTATAGAAGATAGAGGCATCAGTTCTGACGTAAGAGGGTATGATCACCCCATCGTTTGGTAAATTTGCTTGGCGATCGCCCACAAAAAATATTCCCGCACCAAATCCAAGTCCAGTGAGCGAACCAGTTTGAATTTCATAGTTTGTCCACAAACTTGCGTTGTACCGCGCGGTATTGACCAATCTGTTCCCCACAGGTATGCTGTTATCTTTGGTGACAAAGGTATCGTTGTGAGCAAAGGATGCAATCACATTCCAACCCGGTAAAATTTTGCCCGCAATATCTAGTTCAATGCCGCGACTCTTAACAACTCCAGCGGCAATTGAGAAATCACTATTACTTGGATCGGTTGTAGCGACATTGGTTTTTGTAATATCATACGCAGCTAGTGTTGCCGAAAGCTGCTTATTTAAGCACTCGGTTTTAATGCCGACTTCATACTGGGTTCCACGACTCGGTTCTAAAGCTTGCCCACTTGCCGTTCGACTATCGTTAGGGTTAAAAGATTGAGCGTAACTAGCGTAGAGGGAGATGGGCTCTATGGGTTGATAAACTAATCCCACACGTGGTGAAAAAGCTTGATCGTTAAACTGATCTCTGGAAAGGAGTTGATTATTGTTATTCAAGTCTATATTTCTGATACTCTGGTTGACAAAATCAAGTCTCCCACCAACTAGTAGCTTCAAACTTCGTAGTAATGTCACCTGATCTTGCAAGTAAACACCCACAGTATTAGTATCAGTTCTCTGGTTCTCAGCGTCGTCCACGAAACGGGTTGGCAGTGGCGCACCATACACCGGATTAAATAGATCCAGTCCCGGTGCCGCAGTCCGAAGGAAATCATTAACAACGTGAGCCCAACTGAATTCCAAACCGAGTAGTAATTGATGATTGATAGAACCAGTTTTGAACTTACTGACTAGCTCATTTTGTAGACTCACTCCTCTAAAGTAGTCAAGATCTCCTGCCAGCGTTCTTGATACTGTACGACCATCATCTAAGAGTGAGCGTGGTCGGACACCGTTATAATCACCACTATTATTGTTAATTAACAAGGCGCTGCGGAATTGGAAATTGTCACTAAAACGATGCTTTAAAGTGATAGTACCTATATCAGATTGGAAATTGTAACTATCGGCGTTTGGTTCTCCTAAAAAACGGCTGATGGGAACCTGAAAAGATTGACGCACAGGTAGCAACCCATCGTAAAATTTTCGGTTGACAATATTATGCTCATATTCCAAAGTTAAGTTTGTGGCATCGCTGAGTTGTAAAGACACTACGGGCGCTATTGAATAGCTCTCTCCATTGAGAAAATCGATAAAACTACCGGAATTTTCATAGGCAATATTCAGGCGCGACAACACCTTTTTATCGGCGGTTAGTGGTTGGGAAAAGTCGATAGCGGCACGATAGTAATCATAATTTCCCAGTGTAAATTCAGCTGAATGATAAGGAGTTGTGAAGGGTTGTTTAGTGATGTAATTGACTATACCACCAGGTTCAAACTGACCATAGAGAACTGAAGCCGGACCTTTAAGAACTTCGACTCGTTCAACATTAATCGGACTAATGTAGTTATCTGGAACTGCAAAACCATTTCTGAGGTTGTTACGAGTTACAAATCCGCGGATTACATAAACATCTGTGTTCCCAGCGAAACTACCTTGCGGTGTGACACCACTGGCATTGCGTACCGCATCGCTAATTCGTGTGATTTGCTGATCTTTGATGACTTGTTGAGGAATAACTTGAATTGACTGGGGAATGTTGCGTGGGGGAGTATCAGTTTTGGTGGCGGTACTGGCATCGGACGCGCCATAGCTATTTTGATCTCCGGTGACGACTAACTCAATCGGCTCATCACCTGTAGCTGATGGAGTCTGCTGCTGTGTCGAGTTCGCTGATGTATTTGGTTGGGGCTTTTGTGTATTCGGAAGTTGCTGCGGCTTTTGGGCTGTTTGTGCATGTGTTGCCACGCTAAAAATTAAACCTTCGTTCGGACTGTCTGACAACTCGACAGTTGGTGGTTTCGCATCCCCGATTACACTCACCCGGATCGTTTTGGCGTCATAGTTAGTTACCGTTATCTGTGTCACACCCGGTAGAGGTTTGTCCGATTTAAAGATAAATCCCTCGCCTGTTGATAGACGCAGTTGAGCATTGGGAATATCAACAATGAAGTTATTGCCCAAACTACGATTTACCAATTGCAACTTTTGAGCTAGTGAAGTTTGTAAAATTACCTCCAAACCATTCTGAGTGGGATGTGCCTGAACGTGTGTCACCTGCACTATTGTTGGAGTTGGTGCTGTTGGTGGTGTTGGTGACTGTGCTAGCGTTTCTGCGCTCGAAGAAGGAAGTGCGATCTCATTGAGTCGCCGAATTTCTGTTATGGGGTTCACTCTTCGGGAATTGGTGGCTAGACGTGGCGAAAGAGTAAAGCGATCGCTATTTCCACTCCCTGCGACTTTTTTATCAACAGCAATTGATAATTTTTCTTGACTGAGTGCAGGAGTTGTGCATAACGTTACTATCACACCTGTAAATAACAGACTGGGAAAAAATTCCTTTAATCTCATGATTTCTCCATAACTCCAATTACACCACTAAATCTCTCATTAATAACCAGCACTCACGATAAGAAGGGAGGCAGCTATGCTAAAGACAGATTGCTCCACTACAGCATTGAGTCAAGTTAAGGTTATGTTCAAAACTCCACAGAAATAGTTCCCAGAACAGTCAACGGCGCTCCAGGAATCAGAGCGAAGCCCTGAGAATCGTAATATCTAGTATTCAAAAGATTCTTGAAATTGAGACCGACTCGCCAATGTTCTTTTTTATAGAAAATAGAGGCATCAGTTCTGACGTAAGAGGGTATAATCACCCCATCGTTTGGTAAATTCGCTTGGCGATCGCCAACAAAAAACATTCCCGCACCAAATCCCAGTCCTTTGAGGGAACCAGTTTGAAATTCATAGCTTGTCCACAAACTAGCGTTGTACCTCGGAGCATTGACCAATCTGTTCCCCACAGGTAGACTATTATCCCTGCTGACATAGGTATCGTTGTGGGCAAAAGATGCAATCACATTCCAACCCGGTAAAATTTTGCCGGCAATATCTAGCTCAATACCGCGACTCTTGGCTTCTCCTGCGGCAATTGAGAAATTATTATTACTGGGATCGGTTGTTGGGACATTGGTTTTTGTAATATCATAAGCGGCTAGTGTTGCCGAAAGCTGCTTATTTAACCACTCAGTTTTGATGCCGACTTCATACTGGGTTGCACGACTCGGTTCTAAAGCTTGCCCGCTTGCCGTTCGACTATCGTTGGGGTTAAAAGATTGAGCGTAACTAGCGTAGAGAGAGATGGGCTCTATGGGTTGATAAACCAGACCAAAACGTGGTGAAAAAGCTTGATCGTTAAACTGATCTCCCGAAAGGAGTTGACCATTGTTATTCAAGTTTATATTTCTGCTACTCTGATTGACAAAATCAAGTCTCCCACCAACTAGTAGCTTCAAATTTTGTAGTAATGTCACCTGATCTTGCAAGTAAACACCCACAGTATTAGTATCTACTCTCTGGTTCTCGGCGTCGTCCACGAAACTGGTTGGCAGTGGCGCACCATACACCGGATTAAATAGATCCAGTCCCGGTGCCGCAGTCCGAAGGAAATTATACACTTGGTGTGTCCAAGTGAACTCCAAACCGAGCAGTAGTTGATGATCAATGCTCCCAGTTTTAAACTTACTGACAAGCTCATTTTGTAGACTCACTGCTCTACGGTAGTCAAAATCTCCTGCAAGCTGTCGCTCTACTGTACGACCATCATCTGAGAGTGAGTCTGGTCTGACAGCGTTATAATAATCATTGTAATTGTTGATTAACAAGGCGCTGCGGAATTGGAAATTGTCACTAAAATGATGCTTTAAAGTAATAGTGCCCGTATCAGATTGGATCTTGTAACTATCAGCGTTTGGTTCTCCTAAATAACGGCTGATGGGAACCTGAAAAGATTGACGGACAGGTAATAACCCATCGTAAAATGTTCGGTTGACAGTATTATGCTCATATTCCAAAGTTAAGTTCGTGTCATCGCTGAGTTGGAAAGAGACTACGGGTGCTATCGTATAGTTCTCTCCATGGACAAAATCGACAAAATTACCGTAATTTTCATAGGCAATATTCAGCCGTGACAACACCTTTTTATCAGCAGTAAGTGGTTGGGAAAAGTCGATAGCGGCACGATAGTAATCATAATTTCCCAGTGTGAATTCAGCTGAATGATAGGGAGTTGAGAAGGGTTGTTTGGTGATATAGTTAACAACACCACCAGGTTCAAACTGACCATAGAGAACTGAAGCCGGACCTTTAAGAACTTCGACTCGTTCAACATTAGTCGGACTAATGTAGTTATCTAGAATTGCAAAACCATTTCTGAGGTTGTAATACGTGACAAATCCACGGATCACATAAACATCTGTGTTCCCAGCGTAACTACCTTGCAGTGTGACACCACTGGAATTGCGTGCCGCATCGCTAATCCGTGTAATTTGCTGATCTTTGATCACTTGTTGCGGAATAACTTGAATTGACTGGGGAATGTCGCGTAGGGGAGTATCAGTTTTCGTGGCGGTACTGGCATCTCCCGCGTTATAACTATCTTGATCTCCAGTGACGACTAACTCAATCGGCTCATCACCGGAGACTGATGATGTTTGCTGCTGTGTCGAGTTTGCTGATGTATTTGGTTGGGGCTTTTGTGTATTCGGAAGTTGCTGCGGCTTTTGGGAAGTTTGTGCATGTGTTGCCACGCTAAAGATTAAACCTTCATTCGGACTGTCTGACAACTCGACATTTGGTGGTTTCGCATCCCCGATTACACTCACCCGGATCGTCTTGGCGTCAAGGTTCGTCACCGTTATTTGTGTCACACCCGGTAGAGGTTTGTCCGATTTGAAGATAAATCCCTCGCCACTTGGTAGACGCAGTTGAGCATTAGGAATATCAACAATGAAGTTATTGCCCGAAGTACGATTTATCAGTTGCAACTGTTGTGCTAATGATGTTTGTAAAATTACCTCCAAACCATTAGAAGTGGGATGTGCCTGAACGTGTGTCACCTGCACTATTGTTGGAGTTGGCGCTGTTGGTGGTGTTGGTGACTGTGCTAACATTGAAGCGCTCGAAGAAGGAAGTGAGATCTCATTGAGTCGCCGAATTTCTGTGATGGGGTTCACTCTTCGGGAATTAGTGGCTAGACGTGGTTCAAGAGTCGGGCGATCGCTGTTTTCACTCGATGCGACTTTCTTGACAACGGCATTTGATTTTTCTTGACTGAGTGCAGGAGTTGTGAATAACGCTAATATCACACCTGTAAATAACAGACTGGGAAAAAATTCCTTTAATCTCATGATTTCTCCATAACTCCAATTACACCACCTAATTTCTCGTTAATGACCAGCACTCACGATCTGCCTCCAGCAGCTATGCTAAGTACAGATTGCCGAAGCTAAATATAACTTTTCCCCCTCTACTCTCTATATCTGCGTTTTTTTCTATAGGTACTCACCGCTCCCATACAAATTTTTTGTTGACAACCAACAAAAAATTTCCGTGACACATCTACCAAACACTCTCTGTCTTCGGTAGATGACTAATACTGTCACTTATAACTGCTAGTTTTGTTGACGCTAATCTAAGAGATTATTAAAATTTATTTGCATTGAAAAAGCAAGAAGACTGATACCTCTACAATAAAAATTTACATATGAGTTACTACAATCAACCTGATTTTTGCTAGTTGTTTTTTGGAGTACTCTGCAACCGAGTCATTCATCACCCTCCCAAGCCGTCCAAAAAGTAATATCGGGCGATCGCTTGGGTATCTAAATCAAGAGCATGAACGCTTTTATACCATTTCCCGAAAATATTGAGACAATTCATTCAAGAACTGCTTCCCATACTTCCCCTGCCTAAGAACTGCTTACTTAAATGTATCAACTTTAAAGTGAAACAGTATCAGGCGGAGTAATCTCATTCATATTTTCGAGATGTTCAAACGAGAAACTCAGCGATCTTTTTACCTTAGAGCCGTGCAGGTAAAAAACGATCTTAGCGTAATTTTTTCCGGTTCATAAACAGCCACAAAGCAAGTGAAATTTCTGACTCTTCTCAATCTCCAATACCTCAGATCTTGCATCTACGTCTTCACTCGCGAAAATCAAAGCTCAAAAAGCTGATGGTATCGTCGGTTAGAAACTGCCCATCTACCCATGATTGAGAAGGTGCAAGATCTGAGCTACGGCATTGAGTCAAGTTAGGGTTGTGTCAAAACTCCACAGAAATCGTTCCGAGAACAGTCAAAGGCGCTCCTGGGCGCAGAAAGTAGCCCTGAGAATCGTAATATCTAGTATCCAAAAGATTCTTGAAGTTGAAACCGACGCGCCAATTTCGTTTTTTATAGAAAATAGAGGCATCAGTTCTAACGTAGGAAGGAATGATCACTCCATCGTTTGGTAAATTCGCTTGGCGATCGCCAACAAAAAACATTCCCGCACCAAATCCAAGTCCTTTAAGCGAACCACGTTGAAATTCATAGCTTGTCCACAAACTTGCGTTGTATCTCGCGGCATCCACCAACCTGTTCCCCACAGGTATGCTGTTATCTTTGCTGACATAGGCATCGTTGTGAGCAAAGGATGCAATCACATTCCAACCCGGTAAAATTTGGCCGGCAACATCTAGTTCTATACCGCGACTCTCAACTTCTCCTGCAGCAATTGAGAAATCAGTATTACTGGGATCGGTTGTGGCGACATTGGTTTTTGTAATATCATATGCGGCTAGTGTTGCCGAAAGCTGCTTATTGAACCACTCGGTTTTAATGCCGACTTCATACTGGGTTCCGCGACTCGGTTCTAAAGCCTGCCCGCTTGCGGTTCGACTATCGTTGGGGTTAAAAGATTGAGCGTAACTAACGTAGAGGGAGATGGGGTCTATCGGTTGATAAACTAATCCTAGACGCGGTGAAAAAGCTTGATCGTTAAAATGATCTGTGGAAACTTGATTATTGTTATTCAAGTCGATGGTTCTGTCATTCTGGTTGATAAAATCAAGTCTCCCACCAACTAATAGCTTCAAATTTTGTAGTAATGTCACCTGATCTTGCAAGTAAACACCCACAGTATTAGTATCTGTTTTAAAGTTCTGGGCTGTATCCACGAAACTGGTTGGCAGTGGCGCACCATACACCGGATTAAAGAGATCCAGTCCCGGTGCCTCAGTCCGAAGGAAATTATTCCCATTGTGTAACCAAGTGAATTCCAAACCGAGCAGTAATTGATGATTAATACTCCCAGTTTTGAACTTACTGACTAGCTCATTTTGTAGACTCACTCCTCTATAGGAGTTAAGAGATCCTGCGAGCTGTCGCGATACTGTCCGACCATCATCTAAAAGTGAGAGTGGTCTGACAGCGTTATAACTATATTCGTTATTGTTGATTAACAAGGCACTGCGAAATTGGAAATTGTCACTAAAACGATGCTTTAAAGTGAGCGTACCTAGATCCGATTGGAAATTATAACTATCTGCACTTGGTTCTCCTAAATAACGGCTGATGGGAACCTGAAAAGTTTGACGCACAGGTAGCAACCCATCGTAAAATGTTCGGTTGACAATATTATGCTCATATTCCAAAGTTAAATTCGTGTCATCGCTGAGTTGTAAAGATACAACGGGTGCGATCGAATAATTCTCTCCATGGACAAAATCGATAAAACTACCGGAATTTTCATAGGCAATATTCAGGCGTGACAACACCTTTTTATCGGCGGTGAGTGGTTGGGAAAAGTCGATAGCAGCACGATAGTAATCATAATTTCCCAGTGTAAATTCAGCTGAATGATAAGGAGTTGTGAAGGGTTGTTTGGTGATATAATTGATCGCACCACCAGGTTCAAACTGACCATAGAGAACCGAAGCCGGACCTTTGAGAACTTCGACTCGTTCTACATTAATTGGACTAATGTAGTTATCTTGAACTGCAAAACCATTTCTGAGATTGAAGTACGTGACCAATCCGCGGATGATATAGTTGTCTGTATTCCCACCGTAACCACCTTGTGGTGTGACACCACTCGAATTACGTACCACATCGCTAATGCGTGTGATTTGCTGATCTTTGATCACTTGCTGCGGAATCACTTGAATTGACTGGGGAATGTCGCGTAGGGGAGTATCAGTTTTCGTGGCAGTACTGGCATCTCCTGCGTTATAGCTATTTTGATCTCCAGTGACAACTAACTCAATCGGCTCATCACCCACAGCTGATGGTGTTTGTTGCTGTGTTGAGTTCCCTGCTGTGCTTGGTTGGGGCGTTTGTGTATTCGGAAGTTGCTGGGGCTGTTGGGCTGTTTGTGCCTGTGATGCTACGCTAAAGATTAAACCTTCGTTTGGACTGTCTGACAACTCGACATTTGGGCGTTTTGCATCCCCGATTACATTCACCCGAATAGTTTTGGCATCAAGGTTAGTCACTGTTATCTGTGTCACACCTGGTAGAGGTTTGTCCGATGTGAAGATGAATGCCTCGCCACTTTGTAGACGCAGTTGAGCATTGGGAATATCAACAATGAAGTTATTGCCCGAACTACGATTTACCAATTGCAACTGTTGTGCTAATGATGTTTGTAAAATTACCTCCAAACCGTTTTTAGTGGCATGTGCCTGTACGTGTGTCACCTGTACAATTGATGGAGTTGGCGCTGTTGCTGGTGTTGGTGACTGTGCTAGCATTTGTGCACTACGAGATGGAACTGAGATCTCATTGAGTCGCCGAATCTCTGTGATGGGGTTCACTCTTCGGGAATTAGTGGCTAGACGTGGTGAAAGAGTTGAGCGATCGCTGTTTTCACTCTCTGCGACTCTCTTATCAACAGCAATTGATAATTTTTCTTGACTGAGTGCCGGAGTTGTGCATAACGCTACGATCACACCTGTAAATAACAGACTGGGAAAAAATTCCTTTAATCTCATGATTTTTCCATAACTCCAATTACACCACTAAATCTCTCGTTACAGCAATTTTCACTCTCTATGAACCACACCATTGATAAGGGCGATCTTCTCCCAAAGGGAGACGCTTCTCTTCGAGACGCTTCTCTTCGAGACGCTTCGCGAACGCGAACGCGAACGTAGCGTAAAGCCAAAGGCATAGCAACGCTATGAGCGAGTCTTCTCACTCGGGGAGACGCTCCCTTGCGTCACAGCCGTTAATTACCCGAAAATTGCTGAAATGATCAGCACTCGCGATCTACCTCTAGGCGCTATGGTAAGGACAAATTGCCGAAGCTAAATATAACTTTTCCTCCTCTATCTCTGCGTTGTTTAATATAGGTACTCACCGCTCCACCCAAATTTTTTGTTGGTTGTCAACAAAAAATTTGAGTGACACATCGACGCGAACACTCTCTGTCTTCGGTAAATGACCAATGCTGTCACTTATAGCTGCTAATTTTGTTGACGCTAATCTAAGAGATTATTAAAATTTATTTGCATTGAAAAAGCAAGAAGACTGATACCTCTACAATAAAAATTTACATATGAGTTACGGCAATCAACTTGATTTCTGCTAGTTGTTTTGGGGAGTACTCCGCAACCGAGTAGTTCATTGCCCTCCCAAGCCGTCCAAAACGTCAAAATCCGGTGGCGGCAATGCGAGCAGCACAGTTAGAAATGTGGAACTCTGGAAAAGGGAAAGCACCTTATTACTGAGCGGCTTTTACTATTCAAGGTGAATGGCAATAGGGTTAACATAACTACCAATATCATGTCCGTTCGATTAACCTTAAATACAGGAATAACTGATTTTTACAGAAAAAAATATTCGAGATATCAGTCAATACAGCAATAGTTTGCTGTACTTGAGAAAATTGCTAATAAATGATCGGGTACAGTAATTAATTTTTTTAGACACCAGTACTCAATTTTTATTATTGATAATTATTTAACCTGATTGTTGGTTGAACCAAGTTTCCAACTCAGCAACAGTCCTAAAATCTAATAACGCTTCTCTTGAATTTTCTAATTGTTCAATCGATAATCCTTGAACTTACTGTATTAATGAAGCATCAATTTCACCAAAACGGCGATTGAGTTGACGCAGTATTATGTTTTGTCCAACTTCAAGCTTTCCTTCAAGCCTAGCTTGTTGTCTGTGTATTTGATACAGTGATTATAGTCGCATGATTAACTCCTGCTCGTCAGCAACGAAGTTGTTGATTTATTCTTAAGTTTTCCCGCAAGTTATAAACTAGTTCCATTGCGGCTTTTTCGTATGGATGATTTAATGGTAGTTGTCTTTAAGATTCACTGCTATGTGTCTCCGCGTCAATTTACATCCGTTATTTTTGGCTTGACAGACTACTATAACGAAGTGTATAGACAAGTAAAGAGACTCAATCTACCAGGACAACTCACTCACCACCAAAAGAACACAAAACTATAGCAATTCTCGTTTATATCACATACAAAATTCCCTCACACTTGTTACTATGCATTTCTCTTCCAAGTTTGAGAGAGAGGCACCTGGTGAGGGAGAGAATCTATGAGACACAACTGAGAATCGCTATAATTATCACAAACCAACGGAACGAACGATACACAAAGGGAACATCAACAAGCAATTTTCTCATGTAAAAACCATGCCCATCTCAAAATTAGACAATTTGGCGTCTGTTATCTCAAACCGCACAGCCATCGTTTTGGGGTACGAATTTAATGAGAACAATGAGCTTTGGCAAGTTTGGTTAAGCCATCCTAATATGAGTGATGATTTTATCCTTAAGTCTGCCTATAAGACAAAAAATATTTGTGATGAGTCGTTAGAATTTTATGCTGGTATATTTTTGATTAAAAATGTTGAAGCATCAAAAGTCATCCTACCGCGTAAAATCATCTATCCAGATTGCGCGGTAAGCATTTTAGTGAAATTCAAGAACTTTGCAATTGAATCACTCCGTGAAAGAGACGACTCGCTTGTTAAATTTCCTCCAAATACAGAAAATAAAATTGTTAAGTATCTGCAATCTAGGAGATCTATGAATTTAAGTCGCCAAAAATACATTCGCAACAACTGAATAGATCAATCTCCTTGCTCTCGGTTCACGGAAGCTGGGAGAGCTTATACCGTTTCACGTTAAAGTTGATACATTTGGGCTTGCAATTCTTGAGCAGAGGAGCGGAGGATGCAGGCAAAGTAAATAGTATCAAGATTTTCGGGAAATGGTATTACAAGAGCGCGTGAGCGAGTACGAAGATGATTGTCGAACTTACTCAAGGAAAAAGCAGAAATTATGCTTACACCGATGAAATAAAACTTGATCTAGTATATCTACATAGCTAAATTAAAAATAAGTATACATAATAACAAAAAATATTGTGTTTTGTTGTATGGTCTTATGATTTAATCTGGGTGCTATATAAGGCAAACAGCTATAGAGAGTCTACGTACTTAACGTTCCAGTACTATGGTTTGATAGCTAGAAGAATTTGAGGCGATCGCGTTAGCGATGTCCCTTGTCTTCTCCCAAGGGCAAACGAGCGTCAGCGTTAACGACGTTCGCGAACGGGGGAAGCAAGCTATAAGGGAGTGTTCCGAAGGAAAGGCTAGCGCAGATCGCATTCTTCGCCTCTTAATATGATGTCCGTACAATCACTCGTGCGGAAAAGAACCCCACCCCAACCCCTCACCGAAGCGCGGGGAGGGGAGACAAAGCACACCGAAAAGCGGGGTAGGGTTCACAAGGAATTAAGGTTAATTTACCGGAGATGACATGACATATTCCAAACAGAGGTATTTAACATTTATGATAAATGTACAGGTCTCTATACGATTCTCCCATGAGTCCGCTACATGTAGCAGTGTTATCGCTGTATACTACTGACCTGTTTAGCAAATGACGAAACTATAATCTATATGTCTGAATTATGGATGAATTTGTTTAGCTCTGGACCATTTATCCCTCATGGACATTGCTATCTGTGGAAAACTGATTTAGTTTTGCTCCACATCGTATCTGACGCGCTCATTGCACTAGCTTATTACTCTATTCCAACGACACTATTCTATTTTGTCCGCAAGAGGCGCGATCTGCCTTTTGATTGGATTTTTCTTTTATTCAGTGCATTTATTGTCGCTTGTGGCAGTACTCATATTATAGAAATTTGGACACTTTGGTATCCCACCTATTGGGTATCAGGGTTAGTCAAAGCATTCACTGCTGTCATCTCTTTGTCTACAGCAGTGCTACTGGTGTTTTCAGTTCCACAATTACTAGCAATTCCTAGTTCAAGTCAACTAGAACAAGCAAACCAAGAACTTCAAACACAAATAACAGAACGATTACGGGTAGAAGAAGAACTCAGGAAATACCAGAATCATTTAGAAGAGTTGGTGACTCTTCGTACACATGAAATTACCAAAACGAACGAACAATTACATCAAGAAATCACTGAGCGTCAGCGTGTTTTAGAAGCATTACGACAAAGTGAAAAGCGTTATCGTTACTTGGCTGAGGCAATTCCCCAACTTATTTGGACAACAAATGATGAGGGTGAGTGTGATTACTTTAACCAAAACTGGTGTGATTATACTGGACTCACATTAGAACAGTCTTTGGGTTCTGGCTGGTTAGCAGCATTGCATCCAGATGACGTACAGAATGCTTATGAAGTGTGGTTAAAAACAGTAAAAAAAGGCACTTTATACGAAAGGGAGCAACGTTTCAAACGGGCTGCTGATGGTTCCTATCGCTGGCAGTTAACGCGAGCCTTACCGCTTAAAGATGAGCAAGGTTGTGTTGTTAAATGGTTAGGGACTTGTACAGATATAGATGAGCAAAAACAAATACAACAAGAAAGAGCCAAATTATTGGAATTAGAACAAGCAGCACGGGCTAAAGCAGAAACAGCCAATCGAATCAAAGATGAATTTTTGGCTGTGCTTTCTCATGAGTTACGCACCCCACTTCATGCTATTCTCGGTTGGTCTCAGTTATTACAAAGGCCGAAGCTTGACTCAGCAAAGACAACTCAAGCAATCTTAATCATCGAACGTAATGCTAAGTTACAGGCTCAACTTATTGAAGACTTGCTGGATATATCTAAAATTTTACAAGGTAAATTGACAATCAATACGACGAATGTCAACTTAAAATCTATAATATTGGCAGCATTAGAAACTCTGCATTTTACGGCTCAAAGCAAGTCGATTCAAGTCAATTCAGTCTTTGAACCTAATATGGGAAGTATCGTGGGTGATTCTACTCGCTTGCAACAAGTCGTTTGGAATCTCCTGACTAACGCTGTAAAATTTACACCTAATGGCGGAACAATAGACGTGAGAATAGGACAGACTGAGGATGGCTATGCTCAAATCATCGTCAGCGATACAGGTAAAGGAATTAGCACTGAGTTTTTGCCCTATGTCTTTGATTACTTTCGGCAGGCAGATAGCAGCATTACCAGGAAATTTGGTGGATTAGGATTAGGATTAGCAATTGTCCGCAATATCGTTGAAATGCATGGCGGCACCATTAAAGCTGAAAGCCTTGGCGAGAATCAAGGAGCAACATTTATCGTCAACCTACCGATTGTTAACAATGAAAGTTTAAAGAGAACGGATGAAAACTTCCACTCTTCCACATTAGCACCTAATTTCTTAACCCTTTCCGAAGTCAGAATTTTAGTCATTGACGATGATGCAGATTCACGAGATTTTGTTGCTTTCGTCTTAGAGCAACACGGAGCTAATGTGATTGCTGTCTCTTCCGCATTTGAAGCATTACAAGTTTTAGAACAGGAAAAACTAGATGTGTTAGTCAGTGACATTAGTATGCCTGATATCGATGGTTATGCGCTCATGCGTCAGGTGAGATCATGGACACCCGAACAAGGTGGACAAATTCCCGCGATCGCCTTGACTGCTTTTGCGCGAACTTTTGATCAGCAACTTGCAGTCTCTTCCGGGTTTCAAGAGCATTTACCTAAGCCTCTTTACCCAGAAAAATTAGTGGCAACGGTGGTTAGACTTGTTCGGAATCGATAAATTTTCGCGTATTGTTTCTAGCTTGGAACTAAGAGTTATATCATATTTAATAATCGCACACTAAAAACTACATGCATTTGTCTACCGAGTAAATCCCTATGTCCTTAACAGAAGAGATTCTCTCTCAACTACCTGGAGATATTTTATCCGGGTTGCAGCGAAGCGATCGCATCTTGGCATCTTTGAGAGAAGGTAACGCACCTGTGCCAGCAGTCGTCAAAGAAAACTCGCAGCCGTTAGGATCGCTAGATTGGGATGTTGTCATTTGTGGTGGAACTTTAGGCATTTTTATTGGTTGCGCCTTGGCATTGATGGGGGTGCGAGTGGCATTGATTGAAAGAGGAACTCTGCGGGGTAGAGAGCAAGAGTGGAACATTTCCCGTAAAGAGTTGGAAGTGTTTTTGAGGTTGAATTTGCTCACAGCTGATGAACTAGGGCAGGCGATCGCTACTGATTATCCAAAAGCGAGAGTGAGTTTTCTGGGCGGTACAGAAGTCTGGGTAGAGGATGTCTTAAACATCGGCGTCGATCCAGTTTATCTGTTGGAAACTTTAAAGCAGCGATTTCTGAGTGCAGGCGGAAAGTTATTTGAACAGACTCCTTTTAGCGAAGCGGTGGTTCATCCAGATGGGGTGATGGTTAACGCTCTTGACGGTTTCAAAACCCGGTTGCTAATTGATGCGATGGGACATTTTTCACCAATCACACTGCAAGCACGCCAGGGGCAGAAACCGGATGCATTTTGTACAGTTGTGGGAACTTGCGCCCAAGGTTTTCCCAAAAACGATACAGGGGACCTCATATATTCTTTTACACCTTTGAGCAACCAATGTCAATACTTTTGGGAAGCATTTCCAGCCAGAGATGGTAGAACCACATACTTATTTACTTATATGGATGCACATCCCCATCGCATCAGCTTAGAAGCTCTTTTTGAGGAATATCTGCATCTCATGCCAGAATATCAGGGTGTGGAATTACACCAACTTACCTTTCAACGAGCGTTATTTGGCTTTTTCCCTTCCTATCGCCATCCACTCAAAACACCCTGGAGTCGCATTTTGCCTGTAGGAGATAGTAGTGGTAGCCAATCGCCGGTGAGTTTCGGTGGTTTTGGGGCAATGGTACGTCACTTAGAACGTTTGACACTGGGCACTCACGAGGCACTGCAAACCGATCAACTATCTGTCAAAGCACTGGCACTGCTGCAACCTTATCAACCCAATTTATCCGTGACTTGGTTATTTCAAAAGGCAATGAGCGTTGGTGTGAATCAAAAAATTCCTCCCAATCAAATTAACCAACTGCTGTCTGTCGTATTTCAACAAATGGAAGAATTAGGGGAATCTGTTCTCAAACCATTTTTACAAGATGTCGTGCAATTTCCCGCACTCACGCAAACACTGTTAAAAACAGCTTTAGTTCAACCGATGTTAGTTGCTAAGATAATTCCCCAAGTCGGTTTAGGAAATTTACTCGATTGGATGGTGCATTACAGTAATTTGGGTATTTATTCTGGTTTATTTTGGGCAAGTCAAAAGCTACCGTTGATAAAAAATTTGCCCAGCATTCCTCAATACTACTGCGATCGCTGGATTGATAGTTGGAAATACGGTTCCGGTAGTGATTTTTCTGACTAATAAATGTGGGGTTTTGGGCCAGCCTAACGAATAAGTCGATATGCTAGCGCCTACTCGCATTGCACTCTAATTCGTGTTCTAAATCACATAAATTATCCGTAGGGGCGATCTTCGTAGCCCGTAGCTCAGTCCTTTGTGATTTCCATGGGGGTTCATAAGCTTTTGGTCAATACCCGATCGCTATTTCCATCTGTTTGAGCCATTCCACTATTACGTAAAGTCTGCCGGGGGTTGCTGACCTTGGGCTGTAGCTTTACAGGAATATCGTCAATTCGCTCAGAACTTATTTCCACCGTTTTGCTCCGTATTACACCGTAATTTTAACCCTTGATTGAGCTCTTCCGGATGTAATATGAAGAATTACATCAAGGGCTTATTTATCGGCGATCGCCTCTAATTCCTTCCATGTAATACACCATTAAGCGGAAGAACCATTCCCCAAGTATTACACCGTATCACCACCATCAGATCCAAAATTACGTTGAAACCTTACTGTATAAGGTATTAATTCCTCTTACCTTCAATGCAGGAGCGAACGTACAGTATTAATTCCTCTTACCTTCAATGCAGGAGCGAACGTACAGAAATGATAAACTGTGGAGAGCTTTTTCTGTGCTGTAAGATGCGCTATAAGCGTAGCCCAGAGAACCGGGTGTGACAGGAAAACGTTGTTTTTCTGCTATCTGTACAGGGTAGAGCACAAGTCAGGCTAGTACTTTTGGTGCAGGAAAGGGAGGGAATTTGACTGTCAAGACTAACTCTTTATTGGATCAACCTGACCAATTCCAAGGTGAAAGAGCGTTATCCTGACATCTTCCCAGGTAGAACCACAGTAATAATATTTGCGTTCCAGCAAATCTGCTAAATAATAACCTGGCTTCCCTGCGTTAATACGAAATAGCTCAACAACAACCTTTTTCTTGGTTGTGCCAAACATAAACGATAGGGTCACCTTCCGTCGGTAGATTCAACGGATTAAAAAACACTTTGCCTTTAAGGAAGTGCCAGTAAGATTTTTCTGGTGTAATGTGACGTTGAATAATTCGGTACTCAACAGGGTAAACTATTTTCTCCATATCTATATCACCTAGGTTACACTGTAGAAAGGACTGCCCCCAAGGGCAAGTTGGGGGCTGCTTTTGTTCTATGGATTAGCTTTGACTATCGCCGTTTTCCTCTTCGTCGTCCGTTTGGATATCAAGGTCATCAAGGATGTCCTATCTATCAATCGGAGTTTCCTGTCCTGATACCGGATCTAGTTCGATCCAGGTACGTCGTCTAAACAGGAATCTGAAGATTCGGAACACTGGCATCCAGCCTTCGCCTTTCCCATTTCCCAAATGATTTGGATCTGTCAGTTAATTCACTTCCTGATGAGGGTATAATTTTTTCTCCTCATCCTTCAATGATACCATGATTATTATCATGATACGATTAGAGCATGAATATAGAGTAAAGTCATGCCCAGAAAGAAATTAGAGCGGAAAAGGGATTATATACAAATCATGATAGATCCTGTGGACAAGACCGCCTTTGATACTTGGTGTCTTGCAAACAGTACGACAATGAGTGAAATTATTCGTACTGAGATTGCCCCTTATATCGCCAAAGGTAAAAAGCTGGTAGAGAAGTAGCAATTGCAACATAAACTCCTAATGTGTAGTATGCCTGTAGCGTGCTAAAAGCCTTTCCGCAAGGGCTTAAGCGCTTCAGCGCAGTGTCTGTCTTTGTGCCCAATCACGCTAAGGAAGTTGCGTTATTCGTGCTTTGCTCTTCGGTGATTCATGTGAGAGCGTGCGTAAGTCTTAACATACGGGATATATACGTTCCATTAAAAGTCACAGGCACGGCAGACAGCGATTTAATTGACGCCTTCCAAGCTGTAGGTAAGTATCGCAGACTTATGGTTACAGGGTCTCCAGGCTCTGGTAAGACAATGCTGTTGAAATATATCACTAAAGTATTAATTCTGACGGCTGAGTAGGATAGTGGTTGTTGTGTATAATATTCATCATCAAGAGTACACTGAGTGATCCAATTTGATAGCGGGTTTTAGACGAATTCGTGTGTTTGAGTGTTTTTTCAGTTTGTCAGAAATGCAGCAATTTTTAGCGATCGTCAAAAAAAATTGTTCACCCATCTGATGTCTAAGGTGGAATTTTACGCGATCGCCCAGTCGGCTGATTCTTTGAGTGTTAAATATTGGTAGTGTTAAACCAATATCCTCACCAAAGTATTACGTTATCCAGGTTTGAGTATAATTGAGGAGGTTTTGTAACATGCTCATCGACACACTCCGCCAAATCGCCGAAACCCTATATTTTTCGTTGGAGTGTGTCGATGCCTTGCAGGATAAGGCTTTGAGGTATGTGTTTTCGGAAATTTTGAATAACATGTATAATGTTTTTCAGGAGTGTGTCGATTTACAGTCTGAAACCCTTACCTGCTAAGGGCTCCCAGACGAACTCCCTACCGATTGGGTTAAATCGGATTAGTTGGAAACTCAAATGTAACGGCACTCTTAAAAAAATGAACCTGCCCTACCGATTGGGTGAAATCGGATTAATTGAAAACGCTAGATGTTGCCGTTGGCTTTGCGCTCATACCATTTGACGAAAATCTTGATACAATTCGCTCCCACTGCTCAAGAACAGCATCCCCTGCTTGCCTAAATGTATCAACTTTGAAGTGAAACGGTATCACAACTAGTTTCCTACCCAGTTAGTTCAATTATATATCATTTGAGTCACAGACAAAATTTCCTCTCCCAAGTTTGGGAGAAGGGTGCCTGTCAGGGCGGGGTGAGGGCAAGAGTGCATGAGAACCCTAAAAACCTTGTCTAGACTTTTTGAAGCGTCTCTCTATTTTTTCGCTGATGTCTAATGAAGGATGAAACGGAAATAGCCTTTTCCACCTGCTGCTAATCTAGAAGCATACACCCACAAGTAGCAAAACTCACTATGAACAGAGAAATTTTTAAGTACCCTCCCAGTGTGGAAGTCTTAAAGTTGTTAACGCCAGGTTCTCTGAAACAAAACTTAGCGAAAGCAGTAAGACTATGGGTTATTTTACGTTCGCTCTACGGTGATGATAATGATCAAGTTAAATTAGAGTTAGGAGAAGATTTTAATTTTCTGCAATGGCGCAATTTATTTTTTTGTGATGCAGTTAAATATCACTTACGCGATAAAATTCCAAGTTTACATAATGAAAAATGCCCCTGTGCTACAAAACTAACTGAGTGGTTATTTGCTTCTGATTTGAGTGTTGATAGAAATCAATGGTGTTGGTCATTTAAGCAATATTATTCGATTCAAGATGATGAGTTAGATAATCTTCTCTTGACGGGAACTATCAACAATGCCAAAAATGGTCAGCAAAATGATAAATCAGTCAGTGCTAATATCGAGAAAAAATCTCATCACTTTTCCAAATCCTTATCAAATGGATGTTTATTTGCTGTTACCATTCGTAACTTAAAAGACCATGACTTTCAATCGTTAGTAAATCTCGGCTGGTTAAAAATCGAAAAAGTTAATGAGCAGGAGACTTATTTAAAAGTAGATAAATTTCCTGACTTTTTACCACCTTGTCTGGAAAATGTCGAAGAAACTTCATCAGAAAATTTTACAAATGAAGAATTATCTGCTTTCAATAATTT
>JAQYWO010000505.1 GCA_029379215.1 Rhizonema sp. PD37 | reverse complement strand
TTGTAAAGGTTTTGATATGATAATTAACCAAAATTATCGCCTTCTTTGAGGCGGTTTTTCTGTCGCCACATCTAAAATTAGCCGACACATGCGGAGGAGTACTTTTCGTGAACGCATCTGAGATGGCAACAAACCTTGAATTCGCCAGCAAGATAGCTAGTGTAGTTAATTTATTTAAATTTGAGTTTCCGGATGCTAGATCTGATCTCAAACCTTGGCGAAACGATCCGGAAACAAGGGAATTAGTCGATCCAGATTCGATAGATATCGGTTTTCACTTTCCTGGGATCAGTAAATCCTGGAAAAGCCGCAGTATTTTGATTCAAATCCGGTTTTATCAAGATCCAATCAACGACTTGCGTCGGGCGATCGGTGTGGAGATAGCCGGATTTAACCATCTTGGCGAACAGTGGCGACTTTCAACTGTAGAAAACTGGAGTTTTGTTGGTGAGGTTCATCCTTCCCCAGAAATCGGGGAAAAACTTAAATATTTCTGCCAGCAGATATTAGAGTTGTTCAACTGAATAAAAACTTTTAACTTTTGTCTCCTAAGTCTCACAAGCAGGACAGTAGGCTGATTTATAAGTGCTAGAGCGCTTACCAAAAAGGGCATAGCGGTTATCGCGAACTTGTTCGTAAATGCGATCGCCTGCCCACTTAACCCCTGGGAATGCCCGGTAAGCTTCAACAAACACATTACCTGTCGGTAATAACCGACCTATTTCTTCAACTGCAGCAGTACCTTGCCAACGTTTTTCTGGAGTATTTACATCAATCAAAATCACCCCCAACTCACAATCTTGAGGTGTAATTTTTAACTCAGAAAGTTTCGGCTCATCTTGCATTGGTATGTAGCAAAATAGCTTTCCTCCATCTAAGCTTTCCAGCATTTTTACTAGAGTTACGCAGAGATTACAATTTCCGTCGTAGATAACGAAGTAATTCATGGACAGGGCATATTTGGGTTTAAATCTAAATGTATGTTACTATTTTTAAACTTACACCTGTTTGTCTAAAGAGCATTCAGTCTATTTTTGGAAGTATCAAACCTTAAAAGGAATTGTTTCCAGGATAAGAACGATGCCAGAGGAAAAAATCTTAACGATTGATTTTGCTCAAGAAGATCCTTGTGCAGAAATTCTGCCGCGTTCCCCCCTTGTTTCCAGTTATAGTGCCAAGTGGGATGGTATTCGTCTGGATCATCATCGACAACCTGCTCATGCTCAATTGAAGCTACGACAAGCAATAGAATATATCAACGAAAATCTAGAACAAGATTTAACATTAACTGAGCTTGCTGGATTTGTCGGGATGACTATGTATCTTTTTGCCCGATTATTTAAACAATCCACTGGGTTTTCGCCTCATCAGTACCTGATGAACTGTAGAATTGAGACAGCGAAAAGATTATTGACTCGCACAGAGGAAGCAATCAACCAAATTTCTCAGCAAGTAGGTTTTCAGAACCAGAGTCATTTCACAAATGTTTTTCGCTTTCTTTATGGGTACAACGCCCAACGCCTATAGAAAACAGGTAAAAATTTAATTTATAAATAATTGCTTTTGTGTAATAAATGCGAGAACTTTACCCACCAATAGAACCGTTCCAAGAAGGATATTTACAGGTTTCCGACCTCCATACTATTCATTATGAAGAATCAGGTAACCCGCAAGGTCAGCCAATCATTG
Source organism: Rhizonema sp. PD37 (assembly GCA_029379215.1). Taxonomy (GTDB): domain Bacteria; phylum Cyanobacteriota; class Cyanobacteriia; order Cyanobacteriales; family Nostocaceae; genus Rhizonema. Next base: position 1,806 of record JAQYWO010000505.1, on the reverse strand, counting down.
TGCTACATGGAGGACCTGGCGGTGGCTGTCCTCCGTTTTATCGACAATACTTCCACCCGAAAAAATGGCGGATTGTGATGTTTGACCAACGTGGTTGTGGTCAGAGTAAGCCCCATGCAGAACTGCGGGAAAACACAACTTGGGATTTGGTTGATGACATTGAAAAACTGCGATCGCACTTAGGTATAGAAAAGTGGGTTGTATTCGGTGGCAGTTGGGGAAGTACCCTGTCATTAGCTTACAGTCAAACTCATCCATCAAGATGCACAGGACTCATTCTCCGTGGCATCTTTATGTTAAGGCAACAAGAATTGCGATGGTTCTACCAAGAAGGTGCTAGTTATATTTTTCCCGATGCATGGGAAGAATATTTAAAACCAATTCCACCTGCTGAACGTGACGATCTCCTTACAGCTTATTACAAACGTTTGACTTCTCCCGATATCCAAATTAGGTTAGAGGCTGCGCGTGCTTGGTCAGTTTGGGAGGCGAGTACGAGCAGACTGTTTCTCGATCCAGGACTTATGCTTATCTTTGGCAAGGATGAATTTGCAGATGCATTTGCGCGAATTGAGTGCCATTATTTCATCAACAAAGGATTTTTGGAAACAGAAAATCAATTACTCTTGAATATTGACCGCATCCGCCACATTCCGGCGGCGATCGTTCAAGGACGCTATGACATGGTATGTCCGATGATATCAGCTTGGGAGTTACATCGAGCTTGGTCAGAAGCGGAATTTATTGTTGTTGCTGATGCCGGACATTCGATGAGTGAACCAGGAATCAAGAGTGCTTTGATTGAAAAAACAGATAAGTTTGCCGATTTATTGTAATCTTATTTGATTTATGAAAATTCTTTTAGTTAGGTTCGCCCTGGCTCAGCAGCATCATATTGATTACGGATGGCTTTGAGAACTTGCAGCAACTCAATTGTAGATTCTGGACGAATCAGGCTAAGATCTGGCAATAGTTGATAAGTAGGAGAATTTCCAGGCTGAATATAGACAAACTGATACCTCATTCCGTTAGTAGTTAATCCCCAAACTGATGTTTGAAGCTCTAGACTTTTATACGTATAAGTAAGCAATTGTGGTAAACCCTCCATAGCATCAACCGTAGTATTTTTAGATTCAATCACCAGTATCCAAAGGGGCGTAGTTACTGTTCTTCCTAGCGTCTTATTAACTGCCAAAATATCCATCCGTCCTTTGATGATTGTATCTTCATCTTCCACTGAGATGTCGGAAATGTTTTCTTCTAGAGTTCTTCTAATACTAGGCTGATAAAAGCCAGCTAACTTTATTAATGGCGATAGGAGGAGAAACTTAACTTGTCCTTCCGAAATTTTACCTGCTGCGTAGTAACTATGAAATAGATTGCGGATTTGTAATACTTCTTGTTGTTCAAATTCTGTAAGAGATTCCAAAGATAGTAATGATGTAAACGAGTTATTCAACTGCTCTTCAAATTTACAAATTCGCTTAACCTCTTCCAAACTGAGATTTCTCGTGTCTACAGTGATTGCCATTTATTGATTCCTCTACTCTAAAAACTATCATGACATCTGGGCAAAATGCTTTTATTGCTAGATTTTATCCCACATTCCATACGCCAATCAGGGAGATGTTAAAAACATTCTGGATGTGACTCAAACGATAACCGCTATAATGAGATTGGAACAGTCTACTGTACCCAACTCCGTAAAGACTCCGACGTCCGAAGGTTGGTAGTGGGCGCGAATATTTAAAACTGTATAATAAGTTTTTATAAATGACTGATGATTTTTGCGTAAACCTATGATTG
>JAQYWO010000075.1 GCA_029379215.1 Rhizonema sp. PD37 | reverse complement strand
GCTAATTTCAAGCTATTGCTCAAAAGCCTGACAAAGCTGTGTAGCATATTTAGGATTGGTAACTCTCTAATTTCCTGATTCAGGAATGAATAAACCACTTTATTTTCAAAAATTATGGAAATTTCATATATATTATGTTAGTATTTTAACAGTACTTACTTATGAGTATTTATTTCCGTTGGCGATACTGCAACGGTTTATTCTCATGTTAGCCTTACGCTGTTTGACGGTAATTGCTGTCTTACACAATGCATTAAGCGTGAATGCTCATAGTAAGTATTTTTTAGCAAAGCCAGTAAGCAGTTGTGAGTAAAGATATTTCCTATTCTCTATTACTATATGATAGCTGTGAAGAACTATCAAAAAAATTTAAACAATTGGAGTCTTCACGAGATGTTGCACAACTTCTACAAGTGCCTTACAAAAATTTAATTTATTACATTTACAGACAGTCTGAAGATTCACGATATAAAACTTTTACAGTTCCTAAAAAATCCGGAGGTTCAAGAACTATTCATTCTCCCAATAAATCCTTGGCAATTATTCAGAGAAAATTGAGCCAAGTCTTATATACTATTTATCGACCTAGAGCATCTGTTCATGGGTTTGCTGCTAAACGAAATATAATTACTAATGCCAAAGCTCATACCAAAAAGAAATTTATTCTAAATTTAGACCTAAAAGATTTTTTTGATTCAATTAACTTTGGTCGAGTTAGAGGTCTTTTTATTGCAAAGCCTTATGGACTAAACGAAGAAGTTGCTACTATATTGGCTCAAATTTGCTGTTTTAATAATAAATTACCTCAAGGAGCGCCCAGCTCACCAATTATCTCAAATCTTGTTTGTACAAAAATGGATAGCGAGTTACAGAGATTCGCGGAAACGCATGGTTTATTTTACACACGATATGCTGATGATATAACTTTTTCTATAAATCGGGATGAGTTACCAACTGTATTAGTTGATTCTTATAAAAAAGGATTACCTAATGTAATTTTAGGAAATGAACTGAAGTTAATTATAGAGAATAATGGATTTCAGATAAATGATGCGAAAGTTAGACTAGCTTATAGAACGCAAAGACAGACAGTTACTGGTTTGACTGTTAATAAAACTGTTAATGTTAATCGCAAATATATACGTAATATTTATGGTATTCTTCATGCTTGGGAGCAATATGGCTTAGAAAAAGCAGCAGAGACTTACCAATCAAAATATGCGAAACAGCCTATTCTATCAAAGAAAAAAATACCAGCTTTTCTTGATTCTTTGCGAGGAAAAATTGAATTTATAGGGAATGTAAAAGGTAAAAATGATAATTTATATCGAAAGTTACTCAAAATTTTTAATGATTTAAGAAGTGAAGAAGCTAACAGAGAAAGTGTTGCAGAGTAAATAAAGTGGAGTGGCTCTTGCGGTTATTGAGCCAGGATCTGTGTAAAACTTGGTCAAAAAAAGAATCCATAAAGAAATGGCTTGCCTTAAGAGTATTGTTCTTACAAGCCGTTATTAATCATTCGTAACTATTTTATACATCAAACATCATTGTATTTGCTGCCTTGCTTGATACAGTGTTGATACGAGTTCTTCTGTCGCTTGCTTTACGACTTTCAAAGGAAGCCTGTAAGTTGATGTAGGCGAAAACTGGGGTTTAGTTCGCTCCAAAATATTGACTGTCTTAAATCGCTTGCCAATGTAGCGTGTTTTTTGACGGTCATTGACTCTCCAGTAGGCATACCAGTAAGGACCGTGAATTGGAGCGTCTATACACTTGCATCCTTCCTTGCCGCACTTGACTCGTTCCAATTGATAAGTAACACCCTCGATGTGCCGCACTTCCTGAACTACACGATGAGCTTTGACTACGGTAGGCTGATGCTCAGGCTTTAAAGTTTCTAGTTGCTTGAGCAGGGTTTCTAGATCACTGTGGATCAGTTGTGCTTGCTCTAGGTTGAGTTTCAAGATCGCAGATCGAAGATCCTCGATAGGTTGACAGTGGGACATGATTCTTATGTACGCTCATCGGTTCTTAGGTACGTTCCACCATATCAGCGGTCACAATTCGCTATTTGTGACTCTATTGGATCATTATGATCAGAGTGATCAGACATGGTCACGCAATCCAAAAGCTTTACGGTGTCAACGGTTCAAGAAATTTGAAGTGACTTCTTTCACGAATGAGGGGTATATCTTCCCCGATTGAGAGGGGTTTTTGTCTACAGTGGGGGGATTTTCACTCGCGATCGCCTCCGCCGAAAATTGTGACTATTTCCCCGAAACTGGGGAATCTGTGACCGAGATTGTGTGACCGATTCCCTCAAATAGAAGCATGTTTTCGTTCATTGTGACTAAGATCTTGTGACCGTTTCCTTGAAACGAGAGGATTTGTGATCGAGACTGTACGTTAATTTAAAATCTAAAATCAGCTTTCATGATTGTGACTATTTCCCCTAAATGGAGACAAATTTGCGCTGGTTGTGACTAATGCCCCAAGACAGAGGTAATTTTGGATGAATGTGACTGCAAAAATGTGACGATTTATCTGAGTGAGGGGGAATTGTGACTAAAAGAGCAGGGTGGCGATTACTAGCGTTGTAAGCCATGCTGCTCAAGCACTGTAGGTAAGCCATCAGATGAAAAAAGGGTGTGCATTTGTGATTTGGAAAACACAAATTTTGGCATTTGTTGTAAGATCGCGGCAAACTCCAATCTTCACAGATTAAGAAAGATGTGTGACGCTTGGCAGTGAAATTGTCTTCTTGTCACCGTCTCTCGGTATCCCCGTGTCTCTCAATTGCTATGACATTCAATTACTCGAACACAACTCAAACGCAACGTGAGATGAAATCAGCAGAGATTTCTACAGTTAATGTTGAAGTTGTGACTGATAAGCCAGAAAGTGCAACAGTCAGTCAAACACAAAAGTTGCGTCAGTCGCAACGGAGTAAATCGATGAAATCAGTATCGAAAAGAACGCGAAAACGACCGGAGACAAGCCCAGACTTGTTTTCCGATAGCATGACGGACTACGCAGCATCAAATCGACTGATTTGGGAAGGTGCAAACATTCTCACGCAAGGAAGTGACTTGCCCTGGTTGACCTCTGAAGAGGGAGAAGCTTACTATAAAAGTTTGGTTGCCAAGGGGAAAGGCTATATTTCGTTTTGGCTTTCCGACGATCTGTATGCAAAAGATCCATCGGTGTTAGAACGAGATCTGGCGATCGCGCTAATCGAGCAATTTGATTTACGGGCAACGTGTTTGCATCTGATTTATGCTGCACACGCAACGCAACTAAATCGACCGTGGGAACAATCGTTTACAATTAGCGATACTCAGCTTGAGCAATATTTGGGGCTGAATAAAAACAAAAAGTTGAACAAGCAGCAAAAGCTTCAGCTTATGCTCGATTTGGCTAAACAACCGTGTCATTTGCTGGTATACGTATCGTGGCCCGAACAAGGTCGCATTCCCACCTTTAGCGTCAGTCGCACTTGGTTGTGGGAAATAGCTGAACCTATTTTGCATTTCCAAGAATGTATTGCGAACGATGAGGGAGAAGTCGTCACTGAAAAGCAACAACTGGTTGGGTTTACTCTCAACATTCGCTGTGGGGCTTGGGCAAAGTATTTTCTCAATGAAGAGATGCGGGCTCAGAAGCAGGCTTACTACGAATATTGTATCCTATCTAAAACCTTGATTCAGGACATCATGGCAACGTACCATCATTACGAAGGTGCGGCGCGATTAATGACATGGCTTCTGTTTAAGACGAAGATCAATCGAAATAGTCCATTGATAGCAGAATCCTTGTTAAGAATCGCATTTGGTGAACCTGCATTACAGGTGGCGAAAACTGACTCAAAAGCACGGGCTAAACTCGTTGAGTCATGGGTTAAAACCGTCAAAGCTTTGTTGAGTCGAGGTTGGCAAATTACCCCCGATCCAACCACTTACCCGATGGAATATTGGGTAGATGCTGGCGAATCGAGTTTGTTTGACCAAATCCCGGACGATCCAGAGCTTGCAGTCGAGTTTTGGGCAAACGATGCAGCTTCGGCAGAAGGAGAGCGATTAACTGATAAAACCAGGCGCATTCATGGCAAATTTAATCGTCTGTTGTCGGCACGATTGTGGATTCAACCACCGGAAGCGATCGCTAATCGATTGAATGAAATAGATGAGTCGCGTAGACGGTATCACCGAGAAATTGAACAGAAAAAAGGGTTAGTTTTAGCACCTGTGCCAGCACATTTATCGACGGCGATCGCCAAACCAATCCTTCAAAAAATTGACTCCGGCGAGCAGTTGAAACAAATGCGAATTGCCAAAGGGCTTAGCCAGAGCGGACTTTCCAGTAAAATTGGCCGTAGTGCAAGCTGGGTCAAAATGGTGGAAACTGGAAAGCGCAACATTCAACCGCAAGACCACGCCATTCTGATATCTGTCCTATCTTAATAAAGAAGAAAGTCATTCTGCTTGACAAATTCGCTCTTATTAGTTTTCTTATGTACAAAAGGGAGTTTTGTCTTGTACATAAGAAATAGAACTAGCCCTTTCAAAGTGAGCATATGTACTATTACGGTTTTTGCAGCATTTCAGCCATCGACTGACATTGAATAAAAAATCCATATATTAAACACAATATTTTTGAGCTGTGATTTAAGAGATCGCTATCGCCAAAATCCCAAAATCGGGTTAAAAATATGATTTTCCTATGGTACGAACGTTCACCTTGAAATAGCTAGTCCTGAGAAACTTAGGATTGTCCAAGTCTTGCATCTGTCCCCCAACAATTCCACTACGAAGTGTAAGTTCTAAAACGAGTGTACATAAGAATGACTTGTTTCCATCACAGGTAAGGCTTTTACTACTTTATCATCTATTGAAATCAAAAAAATTCTTATGTACATTGGCGGCGATATTCTCTGACCGAAGCAGTAAGTATTCACCAATAGCAATTACCATATAACTAGACTATTGGGTCTTGCAAAGGAGAAGCTCAATGAATGATCGGGAGTTGGAAGTTCTCCTGAACGACTTAGAATCGGATCGCGTGGAACGTAAGGCTTCAATTTCTGATAAAGGAAAGCTTTGTGAGGCGATTTGTGCCTTTGCCAATGACTTACCAAACCACCAAAAACCAGGAGTCTTATTTATTGGCATAAATGATAATGGTAGTTGTGCCAACCTTGCTATCGACGATAAGCTGTTGCTAACACTTTCAAGTATGCGCTCGGATGGGAACATTTTGCCTTTTCCCATAATAATTGTCCAAAAGCGAACTATTTGTGGATGTGAATTGGCAGTTGTGATTGTAGAACCATCAGACGCTCCACCTGTACGTTTCAATGGTCGTGTGTGGATTCGTGTTGCTCCTCGCAGAGCAACTGCGACAGCAGAGGAAGAGCGTCGTTTAGCTGAGAAACGAAGGTCAAAGGATTTACCATTCGACCTTCGACCAATAGCATTTGCCAGTTTGGATGACCTTGATTTAGATTTGTTTCGTCGTGTTTATTTACCTTCGTCCTTAGCTATTGAAATCCTTGAATAAAATCAACGCTCAGTTGAGCAACAACTTACGGCAATGCGATTTGCAACAATTGAGCCGTTGAAACCAACTATTTTGGGTGTATTAGTGGTTGGCAATGACCCAAGACAATTCGTTCCTTGCTCCTATATTCAATTTCTTCGCATTGATGGTAGTGAGTTAACTGACCCAATAAAAGACCAGAAAGAAGTCGGCGGTCCGCTTCCTTATTTACTTCGGATACTGGATGAAACTTTGCAAGTGCATATCTCAATAGCGACAAATATCACTGCTAGTCCAGTTGAAATTCAGCAGCCTGATTACCCAATAGTTGCTCTACAACAATTAGCGAGAAATGCTGTCATGCACCGAACTTATGAAGGGACAAATGCGCCGGTGCGCATTACCTGGTTCAATGATCGCATTGAAATTCAAAATCCTGGTGGTCCCTTCGGACAGGTGAATCGGCAAAATTTTGGACAACCAGGCATAACAGATTATCGAAATCCCCACCTAGCTGAAGCAATGAAAAATCTTGGCTATGTTCAACGCTTTGGCGTGGGAATTCAACTGGCACGACAGCAACTTCAAAAGAACGGCAATCCGCCTCTGGAGTTCAATGTTGAAGACAGCTACGTGCTAGTCACACTGAAGAGAAGACTATGAGTACTACGATTGTTGCTTTTTTTAACAACAAAGGGGGAGTAGGTAAAACTTCTCTAGTGTATCATTTAGCATGGATGTATAGAGATTTGGGTTTTAGGGTTGTTGCAGCGGATCTTGATCCTCAAGCTAATCTTACAGCCGCATTTATTGACGAAGATCGCTTAGAACAACTTTGGCCAGATGGCAATCATCCAAAAACTGTTTTTGGTTGTGTACAGCCTTTGATCAGAGCTATTGGTGATATTGCCGAGCCACACTTAGAATACGTCGAATATCAGCATCAACTATCACTATGGATTGAAGCATTAGCTCTGTTGGTAGGAGATTTATCGCTATCCGGTTTTGAAGATCAGCTTTCAGAAGTATGGCCTAAATGCATGGATGGTGATGAGCGTGCCTTCCGTGTCATATCAGCTTTTTGGAGAATGATGCAGAAAACAGCATTAGTTCACAAAGCTGACGTGATCTTAATGGATCTGGGACCAAATTTAGGGGCAATTAATCGTGCTGCACTAATTGCTGCGGATTATATTGTGGTTCCACTTTCACCAGACTTATTTTCCTTACAAGGCTTACGTAACCTTGGTCCTACGTTACGACGCTGGCGAGAAAACTGGCGAGAACGACTCACTCGAAACCCGGCTAACGATCTGGAGTTACCAAAGGGTTATATGCAACCTGTAGGTTACGTTGTTCTACAACATTCTGTGCGATTAGACCGTCCGGTAAAAGCTTATAATCGTTGGATTGCTCGTATACCGAAAGTTTATCGAGACGATGTGTTAAATCAGCCTAGTGATGACAATATTTCTTTAGAGAATGACCCCAATTGTTTAGCTTTGCTGAAAAACTACCAAAGCTTAATGCCTATGGCTCAGGAAGCTCGCAAGCCGATGTTTCACTTGAAACCTGCTGATGGGGCTATTGGTTCTCAGACTAATGCAGTAAAAAATGTCTATCGTGATTTCGAGAAGTTAGCTTGGGCGATCGCACAAAGAACACAGATCAAAAAATCATCCGATCTCCTTGACTCCAAGAACTTTTAAGGTAGGCACGGCTATAACTTTTTCATTAATAGGCGGTACTTACCTTACTGCTGCATTGAATTGAATATAATTTAAAATTGATGTTAGGATACAAACCTCAATCATCTGACACTAACCCAGAAATTGATAGATTTCTCATGCAGGCTTTTCGCCGTATGCCTACTTGGAAGAAAGCGCATCTTACCAACGAAGCAACTAAGGGAATTCAACAATGGGCAATTATTGGTATTCGTAATCAAAATCCTAATGCTACTCCAGAAGAAATTTGGTTTCAGTTAGCGGTAAGATGCCTAAGTAAAGAGTTAGTAAATCGAGTTGATAAGATTAACAGACAGAAGAAAATCATGGATGCAGAATCAATTAGGTTGGTGTTGAGAGTAGCAGAAATTCTTGAGACACTGGCAGTTGATTACCTAATTGGCGGTTCTGTAGCAAGTTCTATCTTGGGAGAGCCTCGTGCTACTTTAGATATTGATATAGTAGTAAATTTGCAACTTTTCCATGTATGGCTTTTAGTAGAAGCGATGAAAGGAGAATTTTATATTGATGAAAACATGGTAACAGAAGCCATTAATTGCTGCTCGTCTTTTAATGTTATTCATCTTGATACGATGATAAAAGTTGATATTTTTATACTTTCTCAGGAGCCTTTAGCACAATTAGAAATGCAGCGACGGCAGGAATTGATAATCACTCAAAATCCTGAACGTTCAGCTTGGTTTGCATCCGCAGAAGATATCATTCTTCAAAAGCTGATTTGGTATCGTATGGGAAATCAAGTTTCTGATCGGCAATGGCGTGATGTTTTGGGTGTGCTGAAAGTGCAGGCTCAAAAGCTTGATTTTAACTACTTAGAGTACTGGGGTGGAAGATTAAATTTAGTAGATTTAGTAGCACAAGCCTTACAAGAAGCTGGGTTAAGTGAGAACTTTGAGGTTTGAACTCCAAACAATTTTGGGACATTATCTACGATGATAATTATATTTCGTTCCCTTGAAGGTACTGACTATTTATTCAAGCAGGATATTAGCAAGGGTAAAGTAGTACCATTCGCTTTTCCGACAGTGGAAGTTTTGGTAGATTAGCTTTTGGTTTGAGGGACTATGCTTCTACGGGAGTAGAATCGACTTCATGAGATTGCTTTTCCTCTAGTAGCTTGCTGATATATTGATCGCCCCACTCACGCATCATCAGCAAAATTGGTTCCAAGCTACGACCAAATTGTGTTAAAGAGTACTCAACTTTGGGTGGGACTTCAGCATAAACAGTACGTTTCACAACACCATCTTTTTCCAGTTCGCGTAATTGCAGCGTCAGCATCCGCTGAGTGCAGCCTTTCGTCAACCGTTGGAGTTCGTTAAAGCGTTTGGTACCCTCTAATAAATGAAACAGAATCACCCCTTTCCATCGACCACCAATCACATCTAATGTGGCTTCAACAGAGCAACCGTATTGGCAATCGTACTGTCTGTTTCGCATAGTATACCTCCTACAGGATAATTTTTGATACTACTCCACAAAAATGTGCGTACTTGTCAGTTTTAAATATAGTCTGCACAATCAAAGTATAGTTTTCAATCACTAAATAATTCGTCATGGATGGTTGCAAGCCGCCGATGATGTTGACACCTGTTGCATTAAGCAAGGGGTGTTGAAGTCATGCAACCACAACAGTAGAAACCAACAAACAAGGGAGTAAAGTCATGAAAGTCTATGAGATTCACAGCGATAAGCCAGGATTAGATGCTCTTACCCTCACAGAGCGATCGCAACCAAAACCCAATGTCGGACAAGTATTAGTACAAATGCACGCAGCATCTTTGAATTACCGCGATCTACTGGTAACAAAAGGCTCATATGGTAGCAAACAGTTCAAACCAATTATTCCACTGTCTGATGGTGTGGGTGAGGTTGTTGCTGTTGGGGAAGGTGTCACGCGGGTTCAAATTGGCGATCGCGTAGCTGGGATTTTCATGCAAAAGTTCTTATCAGGTGAACTTACTCAAGAGAAATCTAACTCAGCACTGGGAGGAGCAATTGATGGTGTGTTAGCTTCCTACGTGGTGTTTGATGAACAGGGTGTTGTCAAAGTACCGGAACATCTCTCTAATGAAGAAGCGGCAACATTACCTTGTGCCGCAGTGACAGCTTGGAATGCCCTGGTTGTCGAAGGGCAACTAAAAGCTGGTGATACGGTACTTTTGCAAGGAACGGGTGGCGTCTCACTGTTCGCTTTGCAATTTGCCAAAATCTTGGGGGCACGAGTCATCCTCACGAGTAGCAGCGATCAGAAGTTACAGAAAGCACAACAATTGGGAGCAGATATTGGGATCAACTATAAAGATGTTCCGGATTGGGAAGAAAAAGTTTGGGCATTAACAGACAAACGAGGTGTAGATCTTGTTGTGGAAGTTGGTGGAGCAGAAACGCTATCCAAATCACTCCGTGCAGTTCGTTATGCAGGTAGAATAGCACTCATCGGTGTTCTCACTGGCACAGCTGGTGATGTTAGCACTGTTTCTATATTGCACAAACATGTTCGGGTTCAAGGCATTTATGTTGGATCTCGTGATATGTTTGAGGCGATGAATCGGGCGATCGCTCAACACAAATTGCAACCTGTTGTAGATCGGATCTTTTCTTTCACTGAAGCAAAAGAAGCACTGACTTATTTAGAAAGTGCATCACATTTCGGTAAAATTGTCATCAGTCGGTTTCCAGATTAGATCAAATTTGCCACTGCAATCACAGTAGCCGGAATGAGAATGTTATCAACTTCTTTTGGGCTGCATCCTTCAACAAAAGTAGCAACAAGTGCTAGCAGTAAAATCCGACTGAGATTCAATTCGCTGGGCAAGATTAACCAGACAAAAAAGACACTGGCAGCAAAAGCAAAAATAAACATTGCGACGCTTCCTTCCACACTTTTTTCACTGAAGATTTTGTACTTCCACCTGCCGTAGCGAAAACCAATTATCGGGGCAACCCCATCACCCCAGCCCAAGCTAGCCATTGCTACAATTCCCGGAAAACTTTTATACAATAGCGTGCCGCAAATAGTTGCCACAATCACGAAATAAAGCGGTCCTTTTAGGAGTTCGCGTCTGTCACCCGTGCGTGTCATAGTTTTCACGGCTTCGTCGTCTGGATTGGCAAAAAGTCCTTTCTGCACAAGGAGGGCTATCCAGACGACAAAAATCGTCACATTTAAGTACTTTGACCAGTCTAAATCGCTGTAAAGTGGTAAAAACCCAATCACTGAACCCGCACCGATATGCGTAATTTTACGGCTTATATCTGGCGGTATCCCAAACTTTGTCACACCTAAATTCAGCAGTGCCACAAGCCCGAACACGTAAACAAACGTCAGGGCTGTTACTACCAAATTTCCTTTCAACGCGTCCAAACCTAACAAGGCGAACAACATATACTTAGCACCTTGAATTGCAACACAGCAATCAACTCATCATGTAAAGTAGGGTAGCCGGAAGTCAGATACTAAGTTCATTTCTTGAAAAAAAGTAATAGTTTATGCAGCCTAAAGTTGTTTTTGGAAATGCTAATGTTGATGGTGCTAGTCGCTGGGGTTGGTTCGTCGGGCACTTTGTCACCCTCCCTAACCCCCGTTCAACGCCGGATGTGGAAGTCAAATGGACTCATCACAAAGCCGGAGATGAGCGGAAAGAATGGGCAATGAATGAGGAAGCAACAACTCTTTCGATCCTTATTCGGGGACAATTCCGTCTTCAATTGCCGGATGAGGAAATTCTACTATCTACTGAGGGTGATTACGCGATTTGGGATCCTGGCGTGTCTCATTGTTGGACTGCTGAATTAGATTCGACTATTTTAACTGTCAGATGGCCATCGAAGCCAGGAGATAGCGTTACTACAAGCGAAGCAAGTTAAGATTTTAGAATGCCACTTCAAATGTCTTCTCCCTTACGAAAGAACTGCTGCAAAATCTCGCCTGGTTTGCGATCCCATGTATCCAAATGGTCGTATATCAGTCCGTCTTGATTGAGTTTGTATGTGGAGGAACCATTAAAAAGTATTTTAGCTTTCCAAGGAACACGTAAAATGCCACGTACTGTCCATTTAGCTGTTATCGTGTCTTTGGCTGACTGATTCACTTCATGTAAATCAAAGAAAATTTTTATAAAAAACAACCGTGCATGAAATCGCAAAGTCCAGTAGATAATGCGATAGTTGATTTTTCCTTTAAACTTGTTGACAGGATCTTGAAAGTAAATATCCGGTGTATAAATGTCGTAGGAAATATCCTTTTCAAAAAGTGTTGGTAGATCCTGTTTAAGTGTTTCAATATCTTGGTTTATCTGCGCTTGATATTCCATGCGATCGCATCGGGTTAGTGTTTACATCATTGCCCTACAAGCTTTATTCTGTCAAAGTATCAAGTTTATCTAGTATTCTTAAGCCTTCTTCTGGGTTGCCAATTGCAGCCATTGCTTTAAATCTTGTACAGGTATCAAATTCGGCTATTGCTATGGTAGAAAGTTCTTCAATCAGCTTATTAACACTTATGCCTTTAGTTTGAGCAAGCTCTTTCAATCTGTTGTGCTTATCCTCTGGTAATTGTAATATTTTTCTAATTGAGATCGTCAAGAGTTGGAAAAGATGCAGATTGAGCAAAGGGACCTTTTCTTAAAACTTGTCCCAAGGCGTTATTGTGTTTTCGCAAACCTTCATAGAAAAAGAAGACTTCGCCTGTAATTCCACAAGTACGGTTGTACTCAATTGCTTGCAACAAGTCATCGGAACTGATCCGATAAGAACCAACCTGCATCAAAATTCCCGGTGCTAACTTCAACAGTGATGCATCGGTAAACTGCTCGTTTACTAGCTTATCAACAATACCTTTGTAGCTTTTGAAGTCGCGGCGATAAATTTGTGGGTGGAGAATATCTACTAGTCCTCGTTCCAGCCAAGTAGGAGAATCTTGCAAGTATTCTTTAAATCCCCAATCATAGATGCTGGGAGCCATTGATATGATCGCATTGGGATTAATAGCTTTCACTTCTTGGTACACACGCGCTAAAAAGTCAGTGAGGATATCAGCACGCCACTGTAACCACTGCCGATCTTTGGGGTTTTGTGGGGGATTTTTACCATACTGCAGGCGGTAATACTCTACAGTAACTTGGTCGTAACCACCTTCGCAAGGTAGGGCTGGCAAACGGTCATCTCCTTGAATGCCATCTACGTCGTAATTTTTGACAACTTCTAGTATTAAGTCTAACAGGAAATTTTGGACTTCGGCGTTAAGAGCGTTCAGCCACTCAAAGCCGTTTTTTTTCAGCAAATTGCCGTTGCGATCGCGTGCTGCCCATTCAGGTTTTTTCGCTACAAGTATTCCACCATTCAAATTGTACGAACTCGCAAATCCATATTCAAACCAGGGAATAACCTTGAGTCCGAAGCGCCGCGCTTCTGTCACGACTTCCGATAAAGGATCGCGTCCAACAAATTGCGGGTTTATTTCGACATCAAAAATCTGCCGCATCACTTGACTCGGGTATAATGTTGCTGCCCGATTCCAAACAACAGGAAAGACGACGTTAAATCCTGTCTCGGCAAGAAATTCCATCGCTTCGGGAATGCTTTGCTGGGAATAGAGAACTTGACTATCAGTGGTAGTCAGCCAGATACCGCGTATTCCTATTCTGGTCATTTACTTAATATAGCAATCGTAAACAATTTTATATTTTGTATGGTGGGCAATAAATCCAGCTTTACAGGCGCTGAAGAATGTGAGTAGTTTTGAGTATATTTTACCCTGGTAGCTTGAAGACATACATCTTCGGTAGGAAGCGAAATTATGAATGATGAATTATCAAAAAGGGGCGACTTGCATTCTGATTACACGCTTAATGCACATTCTTTACCTAGCTTGAGGAGTACTAAGTATGTCTGTACTAGAAGGGACTTGGAAGCACGAATATGTGACTACCAATGGGATTAGACTGCATTACGTGACTCAAGGTGAAGGACCCTTGATGATCTTACTACATGGATTTCCTGAGTTTTGGTACTCTTGGCGATACCAAATACCGGAATTCGCTCAAGATTTTAAAGTCATTGCTCTTGACTTACGTGGCTACAACAATAGTGATAAGCCAGAAGCACAATCAGCTTATGTGATGGATGAGTTTGTTCAAGACATCAGGGGAGTGATTCAGAGATTAGGATACAGCAAATGTGTTTTGGTGGGACATGACTGGGGAGGCGCGATCGCTTGGAATTTCGCTTACGCCTATCCAGAACTAGTAGAGCGATTAATTGTACTCAACTTGCCTCATCCTGCCAAATTTGCCCAAGGATTACAGACTCCCCAACAGTTACTGCGTAGCTATTATATGTTTTTATTTCAAATTCCTTGGCTACCAGAATTCCTCTTGCAATCGTCAGATTATCAATTTATTGAAACGGCTTTTAAAGGTATGGCGGTTGACAAAACAGCTTTCACTAAAGCGGATCTTGAAGCTTACAAAGATGCGGCTGCCAAACGCGGTGCATTAACAGCTATGTTGAACTATTATCGCAACATTTTTCAGCAAAAAATCATCAATCAAAAGTGGAGTGTTTTGGAAGTCCCAACTTTGATGATTTGGGGAGAAGAGGACACAGCCCTAGGTAAGGAACTTACCTACGGTACAGAAGCATACGTAAGAAACTTTCAAATCAAGTATATTCCTAACTGTAGTCATTGGGTGCAGCAGGAAAAGCCGCAGCTTGTCAATCAGTACATGCGCGAGTTTTTGGCTCTTAACTCAGTAACAATATAAATCGTAGAGGGCTAAGTACTTTGGCGTAAATAAACACAACTTCACATTGAGGCAAAGTCTACCGCACATCCAATTCGCTTGTACGAGTACTTTGCTTTGTCTATAAAAACAAAGTTAGTTGTTCTTCAGTTTCTGAGTATGTCAATATTTGTTTACATATTCATGTTTTTTTGCGCCAACTTACTTATCCCTATTCTTCTATATGTCCGAAATATAACTAATGGTAGTTGCGCTGGCGTTATGTACTCAGCCATAATGTATAGCATCACAACTTTATAGTGATTTGTATCACAGTATACGTATATGATGAATCAATACTCTTGAGTGAATTTAATGACATAATGAAGTTGTGAGGAAATGAACGGAAGCCATTTGAAGGCAAAGGGAGAAAATTTATGTATCGTAAGCTTGTGGCTACTATAGCCTTATTAGCTCCCCTATTTTTTGTGAGTGCAGTTAAAGCTGAGAATCCGCAGCAGCTCAAGCAGTTGCTCTCTACTGGTGATTGTGTCAAGTGTAATTTAGCAAAAGCAGATCTGCGCGGTGTTCATTTACTAGGTGCAGATTTGAGAGGTGCTAATCTGCAAGGAGCAAATCTCAAAGGAGCGAATATTGAAGGTGCAGATTTAACAGGCGCTAACTTGACAGGCGCTAATTTAACTTCAGCTTTTGCAACGAACGTTAATTTTAAGCAGGCGAATCTCAATAAAGTAAATTTCACGAAAGCTATAATCCACGATTCTAACGTGTATGGGGCATCGATGAATGACCTCAATATTAGTAATGCCAGTATAAACAATACCGCGATCGGTGTTGGTGGTGAAGGTTCACCACTGGATATCCCCGATTGGCCATAAGTTGAAGAGCAAAGAAGTAGCGTAAACAGACAAAGATGTTCTCCCATACCTTGAGGCATAGCTCAAGAAATGGGAGTTTTTTTATGAACTATTTATTGTAGTACAACATTACAAAAATGAACAACCGCTTTGATTTCCGATTTTTAATTACAAAGGTTGTTGAAAGTAGTAACGTAATTAATGAAGCAGAACAGTACTATTGTGTTGATTGAAATTTCTAGCTTAAGATAGCCTAAATTTCGGGTAAAATCGGCATTTAGACTTGTATAAATGAGAGGTGGACTAATTTTTGCCTAGTTCAGGCTAACATGATCGCGATTAATGACAATATAAGCATTGTGGATTTGAGGCCTACCCAGGATTTAAATTTACTAAAGAAAGCTCATATTCATTCTGCGACGTCTGCCTGCTACAGAATGCTACTAATAGTCTACCTTGTAGTTGATGAAGTCGCCGTTTAGGTTCGATTATGGTTGTAGGCAGCGATTAGTGTTTTTGGGTGCCAGACTCATTTATCTTGATACACCCGTATATTGCCTAATCAACAGCCTTTTGGTTGTAACTGTCCGGATTAGAATAACGCAGTTGAGAAAATGAAGGGAGATGTAATGCAAGAACCGGAATACGTAGAAACCATATCTTCAGAGACAAAAATGCCAGAAATAAACAACCAAACAGGAACCTTAACTAAACTCCAACCAGCCGTGCAATCTCAAGAGCAATGGCTAAAATATGGAGAACAGGTGTCTAGCTTTTTAGAAGTACTGCCCGAGTATCTAGGAAGCTTTTTTAACAGATACAAACAGCCCCTAGTTACTCTTGGTTTGATTGGAACGGCGATTATCACGACTAAGGTAGTCTTGGCAATACTGGATGCTATAAATGATATTCCTTTAATAGCACCTACCTTTGAGTTGATTGGTATTGGATACTCTGCTTGGTTTGTTTACCGCTATTTACTTAAAGCCTCAAATCGGGAAGAGTTAACTGATGAATTAGCATCGCTGAAATCACAAGTCGTCGGCAGTCAAACTCCTGAGGTTTAAGGTTAAACCAATGTATTTATAACAGTGTAGGAATTTTAGATTTTGGATTGCCCCACAAATAAATTAGGAGGTATGGAATCATGAAATTATTTGATTTAATCTCCATAAATCGATTTGGGGGCAACCGCCCTTGTTTATTTAGATATGGGAGTTTAAATTTTTCGTTAATCCGTATATCCCATATCTAAAATTAAAAATTCGTACAATTAGAAGACAATTTTCAGTGTGTATCAAAGTCGTCAAGCCCTCAGCTAAAAACCTTGATCACTTTTAGTCTAATTTAAGGCGATTCTTTCACAATATAATCAGATTGAATTGGTTGTAATTTTCCCATTCGTACCAATGATTGATAAATCATTGCCGCTACCTCAGCACGGGTAGCTTCTCTATTAGGGGTTAGAGCTTTAGGATCTGGGTAGTTGACAACAAGACCATTTTCTGTAGCAATTGCTACTCTATCTGTAGCATAATCAGGAATCTCTTTAGCATCTTGATAGGTGCTTAAAAGGCGCTCTTGGGGTGACTTTCCTTTTAGATTTAAACCACTGATAAGAGCAACTAAAACTTGTACTCGTGGAATCCTTTGATAAGGTTGGAAGTTTTTGTCAGGATAGCCTTTTAAGAAGCCAGTATTAATAGATTGGTTGATCGATTGAGTCGCCCAGAAATTTTCAGGGATATCTTTAAACGCGATCGCATTATTACCAATCTCTTTGTTATCAAAAGCTTTTTGTAGTATGGCAGCAAATTCTGCACGGCTGACAGGCTGATTTGGTCTAAAAGAATGATCTGGAAAGCCTGTAATGATGCCACGGGAGGAAAGAGTGTCAATAAACCCTCGTCCCCAGAAGTCAGATGGGACATCCACAAATGCAAGTGGCGGGGGAATTGTCGGCAGTTTTTCCCCTGACTTTAACGGGCGATCGCCCAATGGATTCGTACTAGAAGGGGGGAGTATCAAAGGCACGGGCACAGGTACTGCTGACTTTGGAGCGACAAAAGGCAGCGCGGGTAAAGGAGGTGTATAATCTGGTACGTTTGGAGTTACAGTAGGTTCGACTTCCGTTGTTTGTGGAATTGCTTGTTGATAAGGGGATGGCGAAACTGGGGAAGTTGGAACTGGTAATACTGAGGAAGATGGAGAAATTGAGGTACTCGGAACAGAAGGTGAGAGGAGAGTATCTAAGTTCCAACCTGAATTTTTGTGGAGGAATGACCAAAATAAAATTCCCCCGATGGTGGCAAAGGCAATCAAAATACCAATAAATTCATCAAACCCGAGGACATTTGTTTGAGATGAGTTGGGATCTTCGGAAGGAGGCATATTTGGATTTGAGTTTGTGGGTCAAATTTTCTATTCATAGACTAATACGAAGCGAGACATATTTGAATTTTTCTAACACGCTAGTAGATAAAACGTTTTATAACACTCGCAGCATACTGGGAATACTATCTATTGCTTCTAGAGCCTGAATTTCTGCTAAAGCCTGACGAAAATCACCTTCTCGAACATCATGGGTAACAACAACAATTTCTGCCCGATGTCCTTGAAAACCAGTTTGGACGATTGACTCTAAACTTACTCCATGATTACCAAAGTAAGTCCCTAATTGACCAATCACTCCAGGCTCGTCTTTGGTTAGGAAACGGGTGTAAAATCGCGTTACGAGTTCTGCTATTGGTGTAATTTGGCAGTAGTCTTGATGTCCGCAAACCAACAGTTGGTTTGGAAAAGCGATTTTTGAGCGATGTATTTCTTGGCTACTCGCTTCTTCAGTTTTTAGAGTAGCAACTAAGTTTAAAATATCTGATGATACCGCGCTGGCGGTTGCTCCGGCCCCAGCCCCTGGACCAAAAAACATAACTTGCCCAAGAGGTTCACCTTCGACAAGAATGGCATTATTCACACCGTTAATGCTGGCTAAGGGATGAGTTCGAGGGACTAAGGTAGGATGCACTCGAACTGAGAGGGGGGAAGGCGAAGTCATGGTTTCCCAAGGCCTTCTTCCTGCGGGAAACCCGTCTCCAGCATTGGCTCCTGTTGAGGCGACAAGCTTGGGAAAATCCATTCTTTTGGCAATGCCAAGTAATTTGATGATGAATCCTAACTTCTTGGCGTAAGCAATATCCGTCCTACTGACTTGCCGAATTCCCTCACAATAAACTTCTTGCAGGTTGATACGTCCACCAAAAGCTAATGATGCCAAAATAGAAATCTTATCTGCTGCGTCCAAACCATCTACATCAGCACCTGCGTCTGCCTCAGCATAACCCAACCTTTGAGCATCAGACAAAACATCATCAAAGCTGCTTCCTTCGGTTTGCATCCGCGAAAGGATGTAATTGGTTGTCCCGTTAACGATCCCAAGCACAGTATGAATCCGATTAACACTTAAAGACTGCTTTAAAGGTTGAATGACTGGAATACCACCACCCACAGCAGCTTCTAGCATGACATAAACGCCCCTCTGATTGGCTGAAGTGAATATTTCATCCCCAAAACGAGAGATCGCGGCTTTATTAGCAGTAACAACGTGTTTGCCAGCACGTATTGCTTTTAACATTAGCGATCGCGCTGGTTCCAATCCTCCTATGACTTCGACTACAAT
The DNA here is from genome assembly GCA_029379215.1 of Rhizonema sp. PD37. GTDB lineage: Bacteria > Cyanobacteriota > Cyanobacteriia > Cyanobacteriales > Nostocaceae > Rhizonema. Next base: position 12,054 of record JAQYWO010000075.1, on the reverse strand, counting down.
ATCTACCGCTGGATCAGTGACAATCGCATCTAAATCTGTTGTAAAAGTTTCTGCTGGTAAGTTGACAGTGCGTGATTTGGAGAGCGATCGCACTCCAACACGATAAATTTCGATCTCCTGTAACAATGGGTGACGTCCAGTTGCATCTAATAATAACTGGACTGTACCCGTCCCTACCGTACCTAATCCCAGTATTCCCAGCTTAACACTCACAAGTTTACCTATTTTGGATTATCTTGCTCTGTTGACAAAAAACGATGTTAGGGGTGTATGAACATACACCCCTAACAAAGGTTACCAAATATTATGCATTTAGAAATCTTAGATTCTAGATCTTAGATTTTGAACAGTTCATCCAAAATCTAAAACCTGTGCATGAAATTAGTAGGTTTCAACATGCCAGCGACCAGCTTTTCTGATTTCCTTCTGGTAATCAGCCCAGGTTACACCATCTTTACTAGCTGCTGCTGACAGTGCAGCATCAATGCCTTCTTCCATGCCACGCAAACCGCAAATGTAAGTATGGGTTTTTTCCTCTTTAATTAACTTCCATAGTTCGTCTGCATGTTCTGCCACACGATCTTGAATGTACATTCTTCCGCCTTGGGAATTTTTCTGTTCGCGGCTGATGGCGCACGTGAGGCGGAAGTTATCAGGATACTGCTGTTGCATTTGTTCCAATTCTTCTTTGTAGAGGATATTGGCACTTGTGGGAATACCAAATATCAACCATGCAAATCCTTTAAACTCATATTCTGGATTAGCAGCTTTTTCTGCATCCTTAAACATCCGCCACAGATAAGCCCGCATCGGAGCTATTCCTGTTCCTGTCCCCATCATGATCACTTTGGCATCAGTGTCAGCAGGAAGTAACATTTCTTTACCTACTGGACCTGTGATTTTCACCTCATCGCCTGGTTTTAAAAAACAGAGGTGTGTAGAGCAAACACCGTACACTGTTTCGTTGGTTTCAGGATGCTTGTACTCTAGTTGGCGAACACAAAGTGATACTGTCTTGTCATCTACGTCATCACCATGACGAGTTGAGGCGATCGAGTACAATCTGAGTTTTTCTGGCTTGCCGTTCTTGTCCAATCCAGGTGGGACAATACCAATACTTTGACCTTCTATATACCGCAAATCCCCTTGAGAAATGTCGAATTTGAGGTGCTGAACTATACCAATTCCGCCTTCTTTAACTAATGTCTCATTTGATATACATTTACCAATAAAAGGAGCATTTGGACGGTAAATGTTTACAGGAACATTAGCGTGAGCGTCTTTTTTGGCTTTCGCTTGAGTCATTTTGTTGCCTTCTTTGTCTTTTTTCTTAGGCTGTTGCTCAGTTTCAGGCGTGGCTTTACCATTCCCTTGACGAAGAGCAGTCTCCTCAGGCGTGGCTTTGCTAGTTGCTTCGCTGTTAGCACTCTCCTCATAGGCTTGTCCATTGAGTTGCTCTAGAACACTCAAAGATTGGATACTAACAATTTTGCCGCCCAGGCGAGTTATCCTTCGCATTTCCTGATTCATGCGGTTGTAAGGTACTTTGAGGAACACACTGCCACTTTGACGAATTGGGTAGTTCGTTTGATCGGTTTCTTCATTCTGACGCAGACCCACCACTTCGTAGACGAAGACGCGGCTACCTGATTCTGTGTTGACAGCACCTTCAACAGCACCTTGAATGTACATTGCTTCTACCACTCCGATATTTACTTAACCGTATTCTCAACTAAACCCTTCGCACCATATGCCAGCTTTATTTTACCGGATTTTGGATTGACAAAGTTTGCTCTTTAGGAACCGCATTTGCTTGTCAATACTCTGCTACGTACACTCGCCAAAGACTTATAGGCATTACAAAGCACACACCTGTTCAGTTTCTAAAGTACAAGATAAATTCTTTGGGAAATGTTAATAGTGAATCAATTTAATGTTTTTTTCGGAAACTACCACTCTCTTAAGAGGGATCTTGCTTGAGGTATTTGGTGATTTTTATCTTGCTATGTGCTTATTAACAAGTATAATATAGCAATCCGTGGAGGAGAGTGGAAAATTTCCCGGGAAAATAATTAGTGGGTAGTTGAGAGAAAAATATTGAATTATACAAAAAAATCAATATAAAAACACAATATTCTTGATAACTGCAAGCCTTGTATGGAGTAACAGATTCTGTTAAAATTTAATATAACATTAGGATTAAATACCTAGCAGCAAATAATTTAGACTAGCTAGGCTGATCACGGCATTGTGTGGTCTTGCCGTCTAGTTTGTTATAGGGTTGCTAAATGGCACAGCGGAGTGCGCTCCTGGCAACAAAATTGCACTGTGAAAAATTATTGATTGACTCATCTTTATTATCGAAGGAGATTTATGACGAATAAGCCAGAACGCGTGGTTTTGATAGGAGTAGCCGGAGACTCCGGGTGTGGTAAGTCAACGTTTTTACGTCGCCTACAAGATTTATTTGGCGAAGAGTTCATGACAGTTATCTGTTTGGATGACTATCATTCCTTAGACCGTAAGCAGCGCAAAGAGACAGGAATCACCGCTCTAGACCCGAGGGCAAATAATTTTGACCTCATGTACGAGCAAATTAAAGCCCTCAAGAACGGTGAAACGATTGAGAAGCCAATTTACAACCATGAAACAGGTCTGCTCGATCCGCCTGAGAGAATTGTCCCGAATCACATTATAGTCGTTGAGGGTCTACATCCTTTATATGATGAGCGCGTGCGAGATCTGATTGACTTCAGCGTCTACTTCGACATTAGCGATGAAGTGAAAATCGCTTGGAAGGTTCAGCGAGATATGGCAGAAAGGGGTCATCGCTACGAGGATGTGATGGCGGCAATCAACTCCCGCAAACCAGATTTTACAAAGTACATTGAACCGCAAAGAGAATTTGCTGATATCGTTCTCCAAGTATTGCCCACCAACTTAATCAAAGATGATAAGGAACGCAAAGTACTGCGGGTACGCATGCTGCAACGGGAAGGCAAAGATGGCTTTGAACCAATTTATCTTTTTGATGAAGGTTCAACAATTCATTGGACTCCTTGTGGACGCAAATTAACATGTTCATACCCAGGTATGCAAATGTACTATGGGTCTGATGTTTACTACGGTCGGTACGTCTCGGTATTAGAGATAGACGGTCAATTTGATAACTTGGATGAAGTGATTTACATTGAAACTCACCTCAGTAAAACATCCACAAAATATCAAGGTGAAATGACTCACTTATTGCTTCAGCACCGTGAGTATCCGGGTTCCAATAATGGAACTGGATTGTTCCAAGTACTGACAGGTCTGAAAATGCGTACTGCTTATGAGCAGTTAACAACTCAAGACGCAAAGCGAGCATTTCAGAAGGTGTAACACAGCAGTGTATGTTAGATTTTTGGGGACACATGATGTGGCCCCTGTTTTTTTGAAGGGAATGAGGAGTAGGATTTCCCACTCCCTATCCCCTAATGCCCGTCGATGCTATAAGCTGTCTTGTCGAAAAGTATCCCTTTGCCTTTTGTGGTTTGGCAAATAACTCATAAAATAGGATAACTCTCACAGGTCAGCAAGCGATTTAAACGTATAATATTGTAGCAGTTTTTTGCTGAATGACTAGAGAGACTTAGTATAACTTTGTATTTATTTTGAAAAGAGTGAGTAGAAATTAATTATTTTCATAAAGTTCACCTAGTTATATCTATCCAATTGTGGAAATATTGTTATGATTGCACATTAAAGTAAGTGAATTAAATTTTTACATTTATTCACTTACATAACCTTCAACAGGAGGAATTGCATTTGTCACGTCGCTATCTATTTAGCTCAGAGTCTGTAACCGAAGGACATCCCGATAAAATCTGCGATCAGATTTCTGATACTATCGTTGATACCTTACTTACACAAGACCCTAGTAGCCGCATTGCTGCCGAAGTGGTGGTCAACACTGGCTTAGTATTAATCACTGGTGAAATTACTACCAAAGCCACTGTAAATTATGTCAATCTTGCTCGCCAGAAAATTGCGGAGATTGGCTATACCGATGGAGAAAACGGATTTTGTGCCAGCAGTTGCTCAGTGATTGTTGCTTTAGATGAACAATCGCCTGATATCGCTCAAGGTGTTAACAGCGCCCAAGAAATTCGCGAGCAGGACAGTGAGCAAATATTCGATGAAATTGGTGCTGGCGATCAAGGTATTATGTTCGGTTTTGCTTGTAATGAAACACCAGAACTGATGCCATTACCGATGTCGCTTGCTCACCGAATTGCTCGCCGACTAGCAGCAGTCCGTAAAACAGGTCAGTTACCATACCTGCGCCCGGATGGTAAAACTCAAGTTACCATCGCTTACGAAGATGGACGACCTGTAGGTATTGATACTATTCTGATTTCCACACAGCACACAGCGACTATTGGGGAAATCACTGATGAAGCGGCAGTACAGGCAAAGATTAAAAAAGATCTTTGGTCAATTGTTGTCGAACCAGTGTTTGTAGACCTTGATATTCATCCAAATGAGGAAACACGCTTTTTGGTCAACCCCACTGGCAAGTTTGTCATTGGTGGCCCCCAAGGAGATTCTGGATTGACCGGTCGCAAAATCATTGTTGATACTTACGGTGGTTACTCGCGTCATGGCGGTGGTGCTTTTTCTGGCAAAGATCCCACCAAAGTAGACCGCAGCGCTGCTTATGTCTGTCGCTATGTAGCAAAAAATATTGTCGCTGCAGGGTTGGCAGAAAAGTGCGAAGTCCAGCTAAGTTATGCCATTGGAGTAGCGCGACCAGTGAGCATCATGGTGGAAACTTTTGGCACCAGTAAAGTCGATGACCAAACCTTGCTGGATTTAGTGCAAGAGCATTTTGAACTACGTCCAGCAGGAATTATCCACGCTTTCAAGTTACGCCATCTACCAAGTGAAAGAGGCGGACGTTTTTATCAGGACGTCGCGGCTTACGGTCACTTTGGTCGAGATGATTTAGACTTGCCTTGGGAGCAAACCGATAAGGCCGAATTGTTGAAGCAAGCTTTACATAAGCCACTCTCAACTGTGAAAGTCTAACTTTTCCAACTCCCGTCATCTGGCGGGAGTCACCAATATTCATAAGTATTAATTATATACTAATCCGGGCAGGTATCGACCAAATATGAATGTATATACCTGCTAAATGATATTTTTGAGGAAATGACTCTTAGGATTAAGCTATAAATTAAACTGATGTATAGGAAGATAATATGCAAAGGAAAATTCATCAATTCTTTATAAAGATTGGTGAATCTTAATAGCGTGATTAAAAACTTTGTCAATTCATTACGCTTCATACTCCCTAAAAAAGACAGTCGAGGGAACAGAAAAATATTCGGACTCCTAAGTTCAGCAAATGATTGCCAAGAGTTGATAAACACTTTTCTATCAAGCGTGAAACTCTTGCAGTATAGCCATTTAGAGTTAAACTGGGAAAAGTGACTCAAAAGTATTTGTTAATAATACTAAAAACTGTTAAACATTAGTATAACTAAATATAGTAACCAGACTAAGAGGAGCAATTTTTATAAGCATTTAGCCTTTAGCCATTAGCCTACAGGACTTGTAAGAAACAGGTTTAAGGAGCGAAGGTTAATACGATTAAGTTTATAGCTCCTGATTACTGATAGCTGAATGCTGACAATTTTTAAGAGAGGGCAAGGAGATTTGAGGAATGCAAACTCAAAAACAAAACGGTATTGACAGTCATTCAAAAAGTCAACAAATGTCAGCCGACCAGCTCTCGACAGACGAGGAACTCCCAACCATAGAATTTCCCTCGAGAGGAAAACTAAAAGCTAGTTCCTGGCACATTCATCAAAAAATAGGCTATGGATACTTTCTGGCAATTGGGATTGGCTTTTTCGGTTCACTAACTGGACTAATCATTGCTAACTACTACAGAGGAATAGAATTACGAGAATTAAATCATTCGCTTTTCCAAGTAAAAATGTTGAATGATTATAAAGATGCATTAGTAGGAGTGCAATTGTACAGTTCAAACTTGACAACGGCAATAGAAAATCCAGAACGACTAACTAGTAAAAAAGCAGAATTTCTCAAGAATATTGATAAAGCTCATAAAACGGAGCGTAAAATTTCAGATTTTTTAGCTCAAAAGCCAAAAAAGTTAGCAGCAACTGAAGCAACATTACATGCTTTAGTGCATGATTCCTCAAATAGTTTAAAACTTTATAATCAGCAAATCGATTCAATATTAAAGGAAATTGATAACGAGCAACTACAGCCAAGGCAAATTTCCTTAATCCGAAACCAGTTGTTGATCATTCTGCGAGGTCAAACAGCGTTAGAATTAGAGAAGCTGTCTGAGAGATTGACAAACATTCTGCAAAGTGCTGAACAGCAAGAGCAGGAAATAGCAAAACGTGTGGATAGCTCAAAAGGATATGAGAGGTTAATTGTGATCGTGAGTATGTTACTGTCAGTGGCGATCGCGGCAATAGTAGCATGGCGTACTTCAAGGGCGATCGCAGAGCCAGTGATTACTGTCACTCAAGTTGCTGAACAGGTGGCAAGGAAATCTAATTTTGATTTGCGAGCTCCTATCACCACTGAAGATGAAATTGGATTATTAGCTAAATCTCTCAATCGTCTAATCGAGCAAGTCTCTAAACACACTAAAGAATTAGAACAAGCTAAAGAATTAGCAGAAGATGCCAGCAAAGCAAAAAGCCAGTTTCTGGCGAATATTAGCCATGAGTTACGCACACCATTGAATGCCATTATTGGCTTAAGCCAACTCCTGGAAGATGATGCATCGGATCTGGGTTTAGCAGCAGATTTTATCATAGATCTCGAATCGATCAACTCTTCTGGTAAGCATCTACTGACATTAATTAACAACATCCTTGACTTGTCAAAAATAGAAGCAGGGAAAATGAATTTTTACCCTGAGCCATTTGAGCTAACCACACTCATTAATAATGTCATTACGACAGTCAAGCCTTTAGTAGAGAAAAATGGTAATGTTTTGGAAATCTGTTGCGACCAAGAACTTGGCATTATGCACACCGATCAGACAAAACTAAAACAGGTACTCTACAACCTGCTCAGTAACGCTGCTAAGTTTACCACAAATGGCAAGGTGCGTCTCTCTGTTAAGAGAGAATTTATTGACGTAGGAGAGAATTCTCCTACGTTAATTGTTACTTTCACCGTCACAGATACAGGTATTGGTGTGTCTCATTATCAACAGCAGCAGCTCTTTCAACCCTTCACCCAAGGAGATGCTTCAACGACGAAAAAGTATGGTGGTACAGGACTGGGATTGGCAATTAGCCGTCACTTTTGCCAGATGATGGGTGGTGACATTTTTCTTGAGAGTGAAGTAGGAGTTGGATCTACTTTCACCGTCCGCCTTCCACTTACTGTTAAAGAATAGAGGAGAAAAGAAAAAATACAAAATTATTCCCAAACTATATGTAAATTCAAGATAAAACCAGGTAAGACGTCTTCTCCTGATAACTCTGTTGGGGATCCTATCACTTCTACATCTTTTCCTTGGCGATATATTTCGACTCGACGATTTTTTCTATCGATTAACCAGCCGAGTCTAACTTGGTTGTCTATATATTCTTTCATTTTGTCCTGTGCCTCTTTTAAAGTATCACTAGGAGACATTAATTCCAAGATAAAGTCAGGAGCAATTGGGGGAAATTTTTCTTGCTGTTCGAGTGTGAGTGTATCCCATCTTTCTTGCTTTATCCAAGAAACATCAGGAGAACGGTTTGCACCATTAGGAAGTTTGAAACACGTAGAAGAATCAAAACAAACACCTAATTTGGTTCTGCGATTCCAAATAACAAACTCAGCCCCTATTTCAATATTTCTTTTCCCTGTTCCCCCTCCAGTAGGTGACATAATAATTAATTCTTCCTTGGCGTTGCGTTCAAATTTTATTTCAGGGTTGTTCCGACAAAGTTGATAAAATTGGTCCTCGGTTAATTTAATGATAGAGTTGAGATTAATAGTAAAGGCTGTCATAGCAATTTTAGCTTTAGGATTTCCTGGACTTATGGCAAGTCAGATTCCCGACTTCTTCAAGAAGTCGGGAATCTCAATTTTCACCAAACATTTTAGTGAACAGAACGGTAAAATTGAAGCTAACTCACTCTTGGTCATCATTGGTCACTCGATAAAATAGTCTAGCTTTAGCAATAGCTATCTTTTCTTCTTGTAAGACTACGCGATACGTGCTGCTCAGTTTCAATCCTACCCACTCCTCACACTCATGACAACAACCATTGACTTCCTCAGTCACCTCAACCCCAGTCAACGTCGTGCCGTTGAGCATTTCTGCGGTCCCTTACTCGTTGTTGCTGGTGCGGGTTCCGGCAAAACACGGGCGCTTACTTATCGCATTGCTAACCTGATTGTGCAACATCGGGTTGCTCCTGAAAATATCCTGGCTGTAACATTCACTAACAAAGCCGCAAGGGAGATGAAAGAGCGTATTCAAAAGCTCTTTGCCGAACAATGGGCAATGAGAGAGTATGGTGAGCGTTTCGATTTATTACCAGAATACGAACAAACAAAACTACAGTCACGAGTTTGGAAGAACGTTATCAAAGACATGTGGTGCGGTACTTTCCACAGTTTGTTATCTCGCATTCTCCGCTTTGATGTAGATAAATACCAAGACGAAAAAGGACGGCGGTGGAATCGGAATTTTTCCATTTTTGATGAATCCGATGCTCAAAGTCTGATCAAAGAAATTGTTACTAAACAGCTACAGCTAGATGACAAAAAGTTTGAACCTCGTTCTGTCCGCTATGCCATCAGTAATGCCAAAAACCAAGGTTTATCACCGAGAGAGTTTGAGACTGAACAACCGAACTATCGTGGACGGGTGATAGGAGAAGTTTACAATCACTATCAAAATAGACTGGCAGAAAACAACGCTCTTGATTTTGATGATTTGATTCTCGTTCCTGTCAAACTGTTTCAACAGAATGAGCAAGTATTGAGTTACTGGTACAATAAGTTTCGTCACATCCTTGTTGATGAATATCAGGATACTAACCGCACTCAGTACGATCTAATTAGTCTATTATCAACAAATGGTGAAAAGAGTAAAGACGAATGGAACTGGCGCGATCGCTCGGTTTTTGTAGTCGGGGATGCGGATCAATCTATATATTCATTCAGGATGGCTGATTTCACCATTTTGTTGAACTTTCAGCAAGAGTTTGGTGATGGGTTGCCAGATGACGACACTCGTTCAATGGTGAAGTTAGAAGAAAATTATCGCTCTTGCGAAAACATTCTGCAAGCGGCAAACCACCTGATTGAGAATAACACTCAACGGATTGATAAAGTCCTCAAGCCAACACGCGGTGCAGGTGAAGAGATTTATTGTTATAAAGCAGATGACGAAATTGCAGAAGCAGAATTTGTGCTCAATCAGATTCGCAGTTTGGAAAATCAGCATCCAGAGTTGAATTGGGGAAGTTTTGCCGTACTTTATCGCACCAATGCCCAATCTCGCCCCATAGAAGAGTCTTTGGTACGCGCGAGAATTCCCTATACAGTTGTCGGCGGATTGAAGTTTTACGATCGCAAAGAAATTAAAGATGTGTTGGGTTATTTGAGAGCGATCTCCAACCCCGCAGATTCAGTCAGTTTGTTGCGAGTCATCAACACTCCCCGACGCGGAATCGGTAAAGCGACGATTGATGCTTTGGTTAACGCCGCCCAACAACTAGGTACTCCCTTGTGGGAAATACTTAGTGATGAGACATCAGTGAATACATTAGCTGGACGTTCGGCTAAATCTGTTAATGCCTTTGCCCAGATGATTAGTCGCTGTCAAGAACAACTTAATACAGTTCCCGTTTCCGAAATTGTCCAAGGAGTGTTGGAACACTCTGGTTATATTCAAGATTTGCAAAATCAGGGTACTGATGAAGCTGATGATCGGGTGAAAAACGTCCAAGAACTTTACAACGCGGTGCTGCAATTTGAAGAAGACAACGAAGACGTAACCCTACAAGCTTTCCTTTCCAGTACTGCCCTCAGTTCCGATTTGGATAACTTGAAAGAAGGACAAACAGTAGTTTCTCTGTTGACATTACATGCTTCTAAAGGATTAGAGTTTCCCGTTGTCTTTTTAGTAGGAATGGAACAAGGACTGTTTCCCAACTACCGTTCTATCAGCGATCCAGCAGCTTTGGAGGAAGAACGCCGTCTGTGTTATGTGGGGATTACTCGCGCCCAAGAACGGTTGTATTTAACTCATGCCCGCGAACGCCGCTTATACGGTTCCCGCGAACCTGCTTTGCGATCGCAGTTTCTCGACGAGTTACCTGAAGAATTAGTCGCAAGTCAACGCATGGAGCGTCGGGTGACTGTCAAAGCTGCTTCTGATAGAAGTGGCAAGCCAAGTCAAACTAAGGATTGGCAATTAGGAGATCGGGTTCTGCACAAAATTTTTGGCGTTGGTGAAATCACTCATATTTTTGGTTCGGGCAACAAAGTGTCTGTGGCAGTTAAGTTCGACAGTCTCGGGCAAAAAATAATCGACCCCAGAATTGCCCAGTTACAGAAGGTTGAGTGATAGATGAGAGCAATTCTAATTGGATTAAAGGTAAATCCTGTATTTGGGCATGATGAACACTAGTTGTAGTAGCAGCATTAACAGCAGAATTATGCTCTTGTTCGTCAGACATGGGTTAACGTATTAAGTTAATTAGTTTTAGACTAAAGCTAGCCATTAGGTTCTTTTCTGATTGTTCCCATTTAGTCATCACTCGTAACACATTTGAAATATTGGATTCAATATGCCCAAATGGTTGTATTTAAGGCACTCTGCCTTTACAGTTTTCTCTTCGGAAAGTGATGCGATCGCAGTTTCAAAGGCGAGTTACCTGATGAATTAGTCGCAACTCAAAGCATAGGGCGTCGAGTTGTAGCTAAAATGGGAAAAAGATAGCCAGATTTTGATCGCATGATGCACACACCTCAAACAGGGCAGACAGCTAAAAGAGGAATGCTTAATCTCTACGAAACTGACTTCTGGGCTTGGACTCAAGAACAGGCTAACCTTTTGCGTAATTGTCAATGGAACCAACTTGACTTGCCAAATTTGGTTGAGGAGATCGAATCATTGGGAAGAAAGGAACGTCAAGAACTGAGAAATCGCCTCAGTATTTTGATTGGACACTTGTTAAAGTGGGAATACCAATCAGAGCAACGCAGTCGGAGTTGGATAGCAACGATTCGAGTGCAACGGCGAGAAACCCTAATATTGTTAAGCGAAAACCCAAGTCTAAAGCCTTATCTTGAAGAAGCATTACAGAACGCCTATACAAACGGGAGAGATTTAGCATCAGGAGAAACAAACCTGCCACTCTCAACATTTCCACAAGAATGTTCGTATACATTAGAGGAAATTCTGAGCGATATCTTATATCCAGGTGAATCAAAGGCAGACGATCTGATGCAATAATAGTTATAAAAATAATGAAGATGATACCTTAATAATGCATGAATCATGTGTTCTTACACGGCTAAATTTGTAAATATCAATGTCAAAAACTTTTTTATAACTCAACTAGTAGCTCTTTAAATTCTCCATACTTATCTAACACACCTTTAACATAATCTTGAAATTCCAAGAATCCTCCGTGTTTATCCCAATATTCTTTGAAATAACTGTTATTTTCTAATAAATGTACTTTCCCATCTGGAGGAAATACAATTGGGCAACTAAACACTTCTTGGTAATTTGGAAGATTTTTAAAATCATTGGCTATCCAAACTACTTGAATAAGACGACCGAGATTAAACTCAGAACCAGAACTATCATCATAAAGAGTATTGTTAAAAAGTTTGACAATATGCGTCACATGAGCATGCTGCCTAATCACTATAAGTTCGTCTTCTTTAGGAAGGCGTATATTATCTCCAGCAGGATTTTTCCATTGCAATAAAAAAACTTTTGAAATCAATACGGTTCAGTTAAGCCTCAAAGTCAGGTAAAATATACATTGTTACTTAACC